>JANYAS010000085.1 GCA_025361205.1 Holophagaceae bacterium | reverse complement strand
CCGAAGCGAGGGCCACGGCGCTGGAAGCCGCCCTGAAGGGCCGCCACCGCAAGGGCCCCCGGACCCTCACCCTCATCTGGAAGGAGCCCTGGATGAGCGCCGGGCCCGATACCTATTTAGGCGATCTGATGAAACAGGGTGGCCTCACCCCCATCGGCCCGGATCGCTATCCGGTGCTGTCCGACGAAGACCTGGAGGCCCTGGCGCCAGAGGTCATCCTGCTGCCGTCCGAACCCTACCGCTTCAACCGCCGACACCAGGCGGCCCTCCAGAAGCGCTTTCCGGAGGCCCGCGTGCACCTGGTGGATGGGCAGGCTCTCACCTGGTACCTGAGCCGGACAGAAGCGGGGCTCGATCTGGTGCGGAGCTTCAGGTTGGGTTGAACCTCGCCATTCGAGGTATTCTGTACCGTGAGAATCGAATCGCCCGCTGGAGGATCCATGCCCCTGCCCCTGATCTGCCTGATGGCTGTCGTACCCGTGCTGCAGGCTCCCGCCCCGGTGAACGAGGCCCAAGCTGTGCTGGACGCCGCCCGTGCCAAATACAAGTCCGTCATGGAGGCCCGCGAGGTCTTCGTGAAGGGCGGGAAAAACCGGAAGGACTTCAAGGCCGACTGCTCCAGGGAACTGGTGGAGCTGGATGCCCGCCTGGTCAAGGAAACCCGGCCGGACGTGCGGCAGGCGCTGCTGGTGAGCCGGTTCTTCCTCCTGATCCTGGCCCGGGACTTCCCCACGGACGCCTTCCTGGCCCAGATCCGCCAGGAAGTGCCCCCCACGTCCCCCGCCTGGAGTCTCAACCCGGCCATGCTGTCCGACCGTGGCGAGGAGGATCCCAAAACCTGGGGCCCCTACGTGGCCGTGGCCCGCGCCAAGCATCCTGATCCGGCCGTCCGGAGCTTGCTGCTGTTCGAATTTTTCTGGGAGCGGCTGGAGGCGAAAGATGACGCGGCCTGGAAGCCCGCCTACGCGACCCTCCAGACCGAGTTCCCCACCAGCCGCCAGGCCAAGCAGGCCAAGGACATCTACGAGGCCGGCCTCAAGACGCCCATCGGGGGCCTGGCCCCTGCCTTCAGCCTCCCGGCCCTGGGTGACGCGACGACCACCTTCACGCTCGCGGGCTTCAAGGGCCGCTACCTGCTGCTCGATTTCTGGGCCACCTGGTGCGGCCCTTGCCGCGCCGAGATGCCGAACATGCACTCTGCCTGGACGAAGTTCCAGGGCAAGCCCTTCGACATCCTGTCCCTGTCCTTCGACAGCCGGGTCGAGCACATCGCCCCCTACCGCGCCCAGGCCGCCACGCCCATGCCCTGGAAGCACGCCTTCATCGAAGGCGGATTCAAGAACCCACTCAGCGAAGCCTACGGCGTGAAGGGCATCCCCAAGCCCCTGCTCATCGGGCCCGACGGGAAGATCGTGGCCAGCGGCAACCAGCTGCGCGGCGAGAACCTGGAAAAGACGCTGGAAACATTCCTGGGGCGCTGAATCCGCTGCGTGAATTCAGCGTAAGAAAGGGCCCGGACTGCGGGCCCTTTCTTACGCTCACTCTCCGTGCACGTCCAAGTCGAACAGGTGCCGAGCCACTTCGGCGCGGTCCAGGCGGCGGCCGGGGTCGGGCTCGTCCTTGATGGCGTCGGTGGGGCTGCGCAGCAGGGCGCGCACCATGGATTTGGCAATCAGGCGGATCTTCTCCCGGTCGCCTTCCGGAATGTGGGTGAGCTGGTCCAGGCGCTGATCAAACTCCGCTTCCCGGATGGTTTCGAATTTCTGGTGGAGGGAGGTGATGGTGGGGACGACTTCGAGGGATCCTAACCAGGCCACGAACTTGCTGATCTCTTCTTCCAGAATGGCCATGGCGGGCTCGATCTCGTTCTGCCGTTCCAGGCGATTCCGTTCCGCGATCTCCTGCAGGTCATCCACCGCATAGAGGAAGGCGTTTTCCAGCCCGGCCACCGTGGGATCCACGTTGCGCGGGATGCCGAGATCCAGGAAGAAGAGGGGCAGGCCCCGCCGCTGGGTCATGGCCTTGCGGGCCATCTCCATGGTAAGAATGGGCGCGGTCGCCGAGGTGGCGGAAATGACCACATCCGCCTGGGGCAGGCGGGCGGTGAGCTCCTCCCAGGGAAAGGCCGCCCCGCCCCGGCGGCAGAGTTCCTGGGAGCGGGCGAGGGTCCGGTTGACGACCTCGATGTTGCGCGCGCCCTTGGCCAGCAGCAGGTCGTAGAAGATCGAAGAGGTCTCGCCGGCGCCCAGGATGAGGAATTTCCGCGGTGCGAGATCCTCGAAGATCTTCTGGGCCAGTTCGATGGCCACCCCCGGGATCGAGATGGGCCGGGTGCCCAACCCGGTTTCCGAGCGAACCCGCTTGCCCGTCTCCAGGGCCTTCTGGAAGAGGCGATGCAGCACCGCGCGGGTGGCCCCAGCCCCCGTGGCCAGGCGGAAGGCTTCCCGCACCTGGCCGATGATCTGGTCTTCGCCCAGGGCGAGGGATTCCAGGCCGGCGGCCACGCGCATGAGGTGGCGGACGGCATCAATGCCGGAAAAACGGTAGCCTGCGGCTTCGATTTCCCCATGGGGAACGCCGTGAAAGCGCGCGATGAATTCCGTCATGGCCTGGATGGGGTCTCTCCCCGCCAGCCCGCCGCCGATCACCCCGTAGACCTCGCTGCGGTTGCAGGTGGACAGGATGACGCCCTCCGCAAGCAGTCCTTCCTGCCGCATGGCGGTAAGAGCCTCCCGCACCTTTTCGGGGGAGAAGGCGATCCGCTCGCGCAACTCCACGGGGGTCTGCCGGAAGTCCCAGCCGGCCAGGACAAGGGGGGATTCGGTGGGAACGTTCACTTAAACGTGTGCCCCTGCGAAATGAAGAGGTTCACGATCGTGTAGGAGAAGAGCACGAACATGAACCCCGTCACGGAGAGCAAAGCGATCTTCTTGCCACCCCAACCGATCCACCGCGGGAAGAGGGTGAAGAGGTAGATGCCGATGATGAGGAAGGTAAAGAGCACCTTCGGATCCCAGTAGGTGCCCCAGTTGATTCGGGCCCAGATGAGCCCGAGCACCGCCGCCACTGTCAGCGCGCTGAGGCCAATGGCCACGGCGGTGCGGTGGAGCCGGGTCAGCACGTCCAGGGCTGGGAGCCTGGAGAACAGCAGCCCCAAATGACGGCGACGGATCTGCTTGTTCTGGATGAGGTAGAGCTGGGCGAGGACGAAAGAGAGGGATAGCGCCGCGTAGCCCACGATGGCCATGGTGACGTGAAAGGCGAAGAGGGGCCCCTTGAGCCCGAGGTCCTTCAAATCCCCATGTCCATTCTGTTTGGCGAAGATGGAGATGACGAGGAAGAGAAGCGAGATGGGGATCAGAAAGGGACCCGTGGAACTTTCCCGGTGTTTCAGGAGCAGGATGCCGTACGCGCCGATGACCACCCAGGCGAAGAAGGACATGGAAGCCGGAAGGTCGCGGTAGGGCACGGAATGCGCGGCCCGGGCTCCGACATACAACGCGACCCAGTGGATGAGAAACCCCGCCAGGAGCAGCAGGGACGTCGCCTTGCCGTAGGACTTCTGATCCGTGCGCAGATGGGCAATGGAAGTCCCCTCTGCCGCCGCGTACAGAATCAGGGTGATGGCGCTCAGGCTGGTTTGTCCCCACATGATCTCCATCATACTCAAGGGGCCTGCAACCAGGCGAGCATCGTGGCGGGCTTCTGGAAACCCAGGATGCGGCGGAGTTCCTTGCCATCGGCATCCAGCAGGATGACGGTGGGATAACTGCGGATCTGCAGCTTGGCGGCCAGATCCTTGCGCTTGGCATCGGTATCGATGCGGATAGGCACGGCGTTCTGAGCGATCCACTGCTTCACGCCTGCTTCGGGCCAGGTCTTTTCGTCCAGTTCTTTGCACTGGGCGCACCAGCCCGCGTAGATGTCCACCAGCACCAGCTTGTGCTCGGCCTTGGCCTTGACGAGGGCGCCCTCCAGGTCCCCCTCCATCCATCCTGAATGTTCCTCCTTCGCCGCGGCGGCACCGCTGCGTGGCAGCAGCTCCACCGTCAGCATAGTTTCGGCCGCGCGCAACCCCAGCAGCACCCCGAAGGCCAGCAGCAGGAGGGCGATGCCCTTGCGCAGTTGGCCCACCAAGCCCGCTGCGGCTTCGAAGGCGCCGAAGACCGCGGCGCCCACTAGCATGACGAGGGCCCACATGCCTAAGTTGGCCCCCTCGGGCACCACGAGCCGCACGTTCCAGGCCGCGAAGCCCAGCACTACCAGGCCCATCCCGTGCTTGAACCGCGTGAGCCATTCACCGCTCTTGGGCAGGCCGGCGGAGAAGGTGCCCACCGTGAGGAAGAGCACGCCCATGCCCAGGGAGAACACGAAGAGCTGCAGGCCGCCCAGCAGCACATCCCCCTGCTGGGCGATGCCCACCAGCACGGCGCCGATGACGGGCCCCACGCAGGGCGCCGACAGCGGCCCCAGTACCAGCCCCATGAGGAAGGCGCCGCCGAAACCCTTGCGCGAACCGTCGCCCTGCAGCCGCATGGCCAGGCCCGCGGGCAGGGCGATCTCGAAGGCCCCGAAGAGCGACAACGCGAAGGCCGCGAACAGCAGCGACACCGGGATGAGGAAGGCCGGCTTCTGGGCGAAGGCGCCGAAAGCAGCCCCGCTCTTGGCCGCCAGCACGCCCAGGGTGGTGTAGGTCACGGCCATGCCCAGCACCAGCATGGCGGACAGGGCGAAGCCCCGCGCCTTGCCGCCGCCCTTCGCCCCCACGATGGCCATGGTGATGGGGATCATGGGATACACGCAGGGCGTCAGCGAGGCGCCCATGCCCGCCAGGAACACCAGTAAGAGGGATAGCAGCAGGCCTGAACGGGGCGCCGACGTAGGAACCGAGGGAGCCAGGACGGCCGGTGGAACCACCTCGGCCTTCGGCGCCTCCACCGTCTTTTCTACCGGGGAAACCGGCAGCTTCTCCGCCGGTTTCCCCGCTGGAATCTCCGAGCCCTTCACGGCGAGCGTCCGAGTGGTGGGCGGGTAGCAGACGCCGCCCTCGCCCTCGGTGCAGGGCTGGTAGGTCACGTCGAGGGCCACCGTGCCGCTGAGCCCCTCGCCCGTCACGGGCACCTTCACCTGGCCGTGCCAGATGCCGTCGCCCAGTTCGTCCTTCTCGGTCGTGGGCGGCAGCGGGCCCACCTTCAGGGTGCCCGGCCCGGCCTTCTTCGCCACGGCCATGAAGGAGGCCTTCAGGTGGGCGCCCGTGGGCACCGTGGCCACCACCGCGCCCTTCTCGAAGCGCAGGCTGACGTCCTTGGCCGGATCGAAGCTCGGATCGGCCCGCTGGGCCAGGACCGGCAGGGCCACGCAGAGGCTCAGAACTGTTGACATCAGCATGCGCATGGGGACTCCGGACCAGAATCTCCCATGGTATCGCTCCCGACGTTCCTCCCTGGAGGGATGTCCCGATACCCTATGGCCATGGCCCTCCCCTTCGCTTATCCCTGGTACGTCCCTCTCCTCGCCCGTCTGAAGGCCCATCTGAAGGCCGAACCCTTCCCCCGGGACGCGGCCCACGACCTGGGCCACATCCTCCGCACGGCCACTCTGGCCCAGACCCTGGCCCTGGCGGAAGGCGCCGACCAGGCGGTCTGCCTGGCGGCGGCCCTGCTCCACGACCTGGTCTACTTGCCCAAGAACCACCGGGATTCGCCCAAGACGGCCCAGATGGCTGCGGAGCTGGTGCCCAGCTGGTGCCGCGAGACCCCGGGGCTGGAGGACAAGGCGGAAGCCGTGGCCTCGGCCGTGGCCAGCCACAGCTGGAGCGGCGGCGGCAAGCCCCTCAGCCTGGAGGCGGCCGTGGTGCAGGATGCGGACCGGCTGGAGGCCCTCGGCGCCATCGGCGTGGCCCGGGTCTTCGCCACGGGAGGCAGCTTCAACTCAGGCCTCTGGCATCCCCTGGATCCGTTCGCCCGGAACCGGGACCTGAATGACAAGGCCTGGATCCTGGATCACTTCGAGAAGAAGCTCCTGAAGCTCTCCGGGCTCATGAAGACCGCGACCGGGCAGCGGCTGGCCGAACCCCGCCAGCGCACCATGGAGGCGTTCCTGAAGGCCCTGCGCCTCGAGCTTGACCTCGAGTTCCGGGGGAATTAGAAACCGCGCCGGGTGGCTATACTTCCCCATGGCCTTCACTCTCTCCCTGCGCCGCCCCTTCGTGGCGGATCACTTCCACGACCTGCCGGGCTTCCAGGAAGACCGCCACGGTCACAACTGGGAGGTCGAGGCGACTGTGGCACTGGCCAGCGAAGCCGAGGAAGCCGACTTCGCCACGGCCCTGGATGCCTGGGTGACCACCATCGACTACCGGCTCCTCAACGACTTAGCGCCCCTCAGCGGACGCAACCCCACCGCGGAAGCGCTTGCCGAGCAGGCTTTTCACTACCTGCAAGGCGCAGCCTTGAAGCCATGCTGGGTGAAGGTCCGCGAGAAGGCCAACTTCTGGGCCCTGTGCCGCACCGGGGAGGACCGATGAAGACCTGGCACGCCGCCACTTTGCTGCTGGTTTTGGCGGCCTGTGGACGGACGGACCGGTCCGGGGACTCGACTCCCCCTGCGGCCAGCCTCCTTCTGCCCACGACCCCCTGGACCTGGCATCCCATTGGGGGCATCGCCGTGATCGAAGGGGAGGTCGCCGAGCCCACGGAGTTGCTCCTGGAAGGCCGCTCGATCCGGGAGCGTCGCTTCGCCGAGCCAGGTCCCGTACGGTGGGAATTCTACCGTCCCCCCGCCGGTGAATCGGCCGTGCTGCGCACTACGAACGGCCGCGAGCTAGCCCGGTTCGAGTTCTCCCTTCCACCAGCGCGACCGCAACCCGGTCCCGCAGCACGCCGCTGGGCCCGACGGCCCGAACCCTCGGCGACCGCCGCGCCCAGCCCCGGCCCCCTTCCCCAGGCGCCCGCCCCCAAGGTTCACGCCGAGGCCCGGCCGTCCAACACGCCCGTCCCGCTCATTCCGGACCGGCACACCCAGGCGCTGCCCAGCACGTCCGAAGCCCCCGCGGGCGTTCCCAGGCGTGCCTTCGCCCTGCCAAAGCTGCTCGAACCGGTGGTGCCCGCTCCCAGGGTCCGCGCCGAGGCCCGGCTGGCCAACCCGCCCGTCCCCCTCATTCCGGGCCGGAAGACCCAGGCGCTGCCCAGCACCTCCGAAGCAGCCGCCGGCGCTCCCAGGCGCGCCTTCGTCCTCCCGAAGCTGTTCGAGCCCGTCATCCCCGCCCCCAGGGTCCGCGTCGAGGCCCGGCTACGAAACACGCCCGATGCCCTCATTCCGGGCCGGAAGCCCTTCGCGCTCCCCAGCGCCACTGAAGCGCCCGTCGGCGCCCCCGGGCGCACCTTCGCCATCCCGCTGCTGGACCCCGTGGCCCCCCCACCTCTGGGGCCCACCCATCCCCCCGCTTCCTCCGGCGCCACGGCGATCTGGCCCGGCATGGGGGAGGCCCTGAACCTCACCCGCGGGCCTGGGGGGCGAAAGCGGCTCCTGCTCAGCTTCGACGGCGGATCCACTTCCGAAGTGGCGGCGGAAATCCTCGACCTGCTCAAGGCCCGGGGCATCCACACCACGCTGTTTCTCACGGGCGCCTTCATCCACCGGTTCCCGGCCCTGGTGAAGCGCATGGCCGCCGAAGGCCACGAACTGGGCAACCACACCATGAACCACCCCCACTTCGCCCCGGACATGAAGCGCGATTCCAGGTGGACCCGCGAACGCGTACAGCGGGAGCTGCTGGACGCCGATGCCGCGCTGGTGAGCCTCCTGGGGCGGCCCATGGATCCCTACTGGCGGGCGCCCTACGGCGAACACACGGCCGAGATCCGAAGGTGGGCGGAGGAACTGGGCTACCGCCATGTGGGCTGGAGCGAGGGGGCCGACACCCTCGACTGGGCCACCCCCAAGGATCGCCGCCTCTACCGCAGCGGTGAAGCCATCGTGCAGCGCCTTCAGAAGCGCCTGGACCACAACGGCGACGGCCTCATCGTGCTCATGCACCTCGGCTCCGAGCGCAGGCCGGGGGACCGCCCCACGGACGGACTGGGCGCCTTCATGGATCAGGCCCAGAAGGAAGGCTGGACGTTCGTATCCGTGGGCACCTTCCTGCGCGACCTGGGCAAGCCGGCCTGGGATTCCCATCAGCGGCTCGCGTTCATGACCGGATCACCCGCGCAGGGCCGCTGATCGCCCAGTCATTCTGAACACCGGCCCTGGGCTACACTGGTGCCAGATCACCGGGGAGGCGTGTTGAAGGGAATCGGCCGCTGGATGCTGAGGGCAGTGCTGGGTTTTGTGGCCCTCCTGCTGCTGCTTTCCCTGGTGAGCTACCACCCCTTGGATCCCCATCCCTTCACCCAGGGCCCCACGGTGGCCGCGGTGCAGAACCTCTGCGGGACCGTGGGCGCGACCCTGGCGGGGCTCCTGCAGACCCTCATGGGCATCGGCGCCTGGATCGTGCCCCCCTACATGCTCTGGGAAGCCTGGCCCAGCAAGGGTCGACGCTGGTCCGGGCGCCTCGCCTGGCTGGGGCTGGCCCTGTCGTTCTGGACGGCCCTGGGCGCCTTCGGGAACCGGGTGTGGACGGGGCTGCCCGAGGGCGGGACGCTCCAGTTGCGCTGGGGCGGCTGGCTCGGCAGCGCCCTCTGGCCTGCGCAACGTCAGTTCCTGGGCAAAGTGGGCCTGCCCCTGCTGCTGGCCCTGGTGGTGCTCGTCTGCGCCTTGGTACTCGCTCCATCGCTCACCCGGGCCCTGGGCCGCCTGCTCCGGCGCTGGTTCGGCGAGACGGCCTGGCCCTGGGTGAAGCCCATGCCCGCCAAGGGCTTCCAAGGCTTCCTGACCATGGTGAGACGGCCCTTCCTGCGGGGACGCAACCCGGAGCAGCCGGACATCGATGCCGGGGATGCCGTGGCGCTCCAGGCCCTGGTTCTGCGGCAGCAGGCCCTGGAAGGCCAGCGGGAATCCCTGTTGAAGGCCGAGCTGGAGACTGCCGACGTGAAGCGGAAGCAGCCCCTCATCCGTCCCGAGGACCTCCTGCCCTCCATCCACTCCCTGAACCTCGACGCCGCCTCAACCGTCATCGAGGCCAAGACCTGGTCCGCGGCTGGCCCCGTCGCGACGGGCATGGAGACCACTTCCCCCTTTCGCGCCAAGCTCCTGGCGGCGGCCCCCCTCCCGCCCACCCCCAAGCCCACCGTCGCCAAGGCCCAGGTGGCCAGGGACCGCTTCGGTCGGGACATCGTCCAGTTGCCCCTGCCGCTCACCGAGCCCACCCCCTCCAGGCCCCTCCCTCCCTTTGCCCTTGAACCCTCCAAGCCCTCCTTCGCCGAGCGGGAGAACCTGCCGCCCCGCCGCCTCTTTGATCCGCCCGGCCAGCACGCCAAGGTGGACCTGGCCATGCTGGAGGTCACCAAGGAACGCATTGGACAAAAATTGTCCGAATTCAAGATCAAGGGCGTCATCACCGGCATGCAGCCCGGCCCCGTCGTCACCGTCTTCGAGTTCCAGCCGGACGCGGGCATCCCCCTGTCGCGCATCCTCGGCATGGAGGAGGACCTGGCCCTGGCCCTGCAGGCCGAGGCCGTGCGCATGGACCGCATCCCCGGCAAGAACCTGGTGGGCATCGAAGTGCCCAACCCCCGGCGGGAGATGATCACCTTCCGCGAGGTCATCGACAGCCCCGCCTTCCGGGACGCGAACGGCCTGCTGCAACTGGCCCTCGGCAAGGACATCTCGGGCAAGCCCGTGGTGGCCGACCTCAACAAGATGCCGCACCTGCTCATCGGGGGCAGCACCGGCAGCGGCAAGAGCGTGGGCGTGAACGCCATGATCTGCTCCTGTCTGGTGCGGGCCATGCCCCACGAGGTGAAGCTCATCCTGGTGGACCCCAAGATGGTGGAGCTGGGCGTTTATGAGGACATCCCCCACCTGTGGGCCCCGGTGGTGACAGACATGAAGGAGGCCGGCCGCGTCCTCAAGTGGGTGGTGGCCCAGATGGAGGATCGCTACCGGCGCCTGGCCCTGCTCAGCGTGCGCGACCTGAAGGGCTTCAACACCAAGATCGCGAATGCCGGGGGGTCCATGGACCTCTCAGACCGGACGCCTAACCCCCGCTGGCCAGACCGCCCCGCCATGCTGGAGCCCCTGCCCTACGTCCTGGTGGTCATCGACGAGCTGGCGGACCTCATGATGGTGGCTCGCAGCGAGGTGGAGGACAGCATCGCCCGCATTGCCCAGAAGGCCCGGGCCGTGGGAATCCACCTGATCTTGGCCACCCAGCGGCCCAGCGTGGACGTGGTCACCGGCGTCATCAAGGCGAATCTGCCGAGCCGCCTCAGCTACCGCGTGCGCACCAAGATCGATAGCCGCACCATCCTGGATTCCGGCGGCGGCGAATTGCTGCTGGGCGCGGGCGACGCCCTTTTCCTGCCCAACGGCGCCAGCCATCCGAAGCGCATCCACGCGCCCTTCCTCAGCGAGGAGGAGACGCTGCGGCTCGTCACCTGGCTGCGCGAGCGGGGCCGCCCCGACTACAACCAGGCCCTCATCAGCGCCATGGAGACCGAGGAAGAGACGGCCCTCTTCGACGAGGCCGAGATGTCCAACGTCGACGACGTATACGGCCGCGCCCTCGCCGTGGTGAAGCGGGAACGGAAGGCCAGTACAAGCCTCCTTCAGCGAAAACTGAACCTGGGCTATGGCCGTGCCGCCCGCCTCATCGACCGGATGGAAGAGGAGGGCATCATCGGCCCCGACCGTGGCGCAGGCAAACCCCGGGAACTCCTGGTCGAAGCCGATTAAGGGTGGTGGTGAACCACCAGCCTCCGTGAAACCTGACCAATCCAAGCATGAGCTCTTCCGGACGACCGGTTCAGGCCCCTTGAATGTGATCTGAAGTTGCCAGCCCAGTGGCCGTAGACCGCGATCACATGTTGCTGGATTTGGGGGTAATCAACCTTAAACTCCATTCGGAAATAGCCCCCGGGAGCCGCCATGAACCTCGGACATCTGACCCCCTTGATCCTTGCGGCCGGAGGTTTGGCGCTAGGCGCCGCCGATGTTCCCGCCAAGCCCGCTTCCGCAAAGATCTGCACCACCTGCCACGCCACCGCCCCGGACAACCTCCGGGGCCACTTCGACAACCTGGCACTCAAGAACAACTCGTTCCAACTGAAGATCGATGACCGCACCGAGGTGCTGCGCTTCGATAAAACCACCGTGAAGGTCATCACCCCTGAACCGGCCGCCGATGTGGAGGCCGCGTTCAAGAGCATCGCCAAGGGCCACGAAGTGCGGGTGCAGTACACGGAGAAGGACGGCGTGAAGACCGCCGTGCTGGTGGCCGTCAAACCCCCCGTCAAGCTGGCCGCGAACGAGACCATGACCCTGGATGAGCTCCAGACCCTGGTGGCCCTGGGCCCCGAGAAGGGGCGGTATTTCCTCTTCGATTCCCGCCCGGCACCCCGCTTCATGGAAGGCGCCATTCCCACGGCCGTGAACCTGCCCTTCCCTGCCTTTGACAAGCTCGTGGACAAGCTCCCCGCTGACAAGCATGCGCTGGTGATCTTCTACTGCAGTGGAAAGACCTGCAACATGAGCCCCGGCTCCCTGACCAAGGCCAGAAAGTTGGGTTACACGAACGCCAAGGTGTTCATTGACGGCATGCCTGCCTGGACCAGAAAGCACTACGGCGTCCTCAACCCGGCTTCCATGAAGGCCGCCTACCTGGACACGCAAATGCCGCTCGTGGTGCTGGATGCTCGCCCCGCGGCCGATACCTCCAAGGGCTTCATCAAGGGCGCCGTCGACAGCGATCCCCTCAGGCTGGCCGACCTGCTCAAGACCTTCCCCGCCGCCAAGCTGAAGCCGCCTGTCGTGGTGGTGGATGAGACGGGCGGCCAGGCTGCGCAGACCGTTGCCACCGGGCTGGTCCAGGCTGGCTATGTAGGCGTGAATGTCCTCCTGGGCGGCTTCAAGGCCTGGCAGACCGCAGCCCTTCCGGTCGAGACCGGGCTCATGGCCACGAAGGCCGTCTTCGTGCCCAAGCCCCGCCCGGGCTCCATCTCACCTGCGGAGTTCACCAAGATCGCCGAGCTTCCCGTCGGCGAACGCGGCGCCCTGATCCTCGATGTGCGGAATCCCGACGAAACGAAGCACGGCATCATCAAGGGCGCTCTAGTGATCCCCGAGCCCCAGTTACTGGCGCGCCTTGCCGAGGTCCCCAAGGACCGGAAGATCCTCTGCCACTGCTCCACCGGGACCCGCGGCGAGTTGGCCTACCACCTCCTGAAGGAGCGGGGCTACGACGTCCGGTTCCTCCCCTCGGAGATCACCATCATCGAGGGTGGTGACTTCATCATCGACTAAGCCGTCGTAAAAAACAACCTTTGTCGAAAATGGTGAGAACGGCATAAAGGGCCGTAACGGAATTGCGAATTCAACGAAGGTTATTCCGTAACGGCCCCTAATTTGGAAGAGGCGTATCTCTTTCCCCTGGTGCCACCCCGGATCGGCTGACCGATCCGGACCGCCGGGGGGCCCGCCACCGACTTCGCGAAGCTGGGTTGGCCATGCCGGTGGCATGGCAGGTTCGGCAGGCGTCCAGACCGGCCTCGCCATCGCGCCAGTAGACCCGGGATTCGCCCCCGAACTCAGGACGGCGCTCCATGGGGATGCGGGGCCAATAGAAGGTAAGGGCGGGCCCCGAGGCCTTCATTTCCAGGGCGTACAGCGGCCCGCCGTCGGATCCGGGCCTGCCCCAGCGGTCTTCCAGGGAACTGAGGACCACCCGCGCGCCCTGGGGCAGGGTCTGTCCGGCCCGGTAGGCCGTCGCGGCCTCGGGGCTGGCCCAGGCGCGGATCCAGCGGCCGCCATGGGCTTGTGATCGGACCGGCTCCGGATGGATGGCTTCCAGCGCGGCATAGTCGAGGGCCCGCACGGGGGTCTTGGCTTCCGGGTCGGCTTCGGCCCGGGGCACCGGAGCCACAGCGGACACCCGTGTCGGAGCCAGCGCCGGCCCCGCGATACTGCTGCGGCCGTGAGCCAGGCGGTGGCCGCTCTCCCCAGTCATGAGCAGCACAGCGCACCAGGCGAACCCCAACCCCATCGCCAGGAGCCCCAGGCTCTCGTGTTCCTTCCGGGACCGGTTCATGGACCAGAGCGCCACCCCCGCCACCAGGAGCGAGGCTCCACCCAGCAGGGCATGGCGGAACAGCAATGCGTCCGTCCCCGCTCCCCAGGCTGGCGGCGGCAGGATGCGGTGGGCCGGGAGGAGCCCCAGCAGACGGCCCGAGGCAAAGCCGCTCACTAAGGCGCCCAGGATGCCCAGGAACCCGGTCCAGCCCAGGTAGCGGCTCACGGTCCACCACGGTCGGATGCCTCGCCCGTGCCGCTGGGCAGCAATCAGGGCGAAAGGCAACAACAGGCCGGAGGCCACCGGTAGGTGGGAGAGCAGGGCATGTTTGAGGGCAATCCAGTGCATGGGACCCACACCTGTCGGAAGCAAAGCTCTCCGCAGTCTGCCAGCCCCGGCTAATTCCCGGGAGAGGAATTGCTGTCACAATCGCCCCCATGAAGCAGACTTTTCTCCAGCATGTCCAGGCCTCCGTCCAACTAAAGCAGGCCTTTTTCGAGCAGGAGATGGACCGCATCCTGGCCCAGGCCGACGACATGGCCGAGCGTCTCCGCCGGGGCGGCCGGGTCCTGATCTGCGGCAACGGAGGCAGCGCCGCCGACGCCCAGCATCTGGCAGCGGAACTCAGCGGACGCTATGTCAAGGAGCGTCGGGCCCTGGCGGGCATCGCCCTCACCACGGACACCTCCGCCCTCACCGCCATCGGCAACGACTACGGCTTCGACCAGATCTTCTCCCGGCAGGTGGAAGCGCTGGGCCGGCCGGGGGACCTGCTCATCGGCATCAGCACCAGCGGCAACAGCCCGAACGTCATGCGCGCCGTGGCCGCCGCGAAGGAACTTGGGATCCGGACCCTGGGCCTGCTGGGGCGCGATGGCGGCCAGCTCGCCGGACTGATGGATGACGCGCTGGTGGTACCCTCCCCGGTCACGGCACGCATCCAGGAAGTCCACCAGATGATCTACCACTTCTGGTGCGAGGCCCTCGATGCGCACTTCTGAGCACGCGTTGTGATCCTGGCCTCGAGCCTCCTGGTCTTGACCCTCCTGGGCCAGCCGCAGCCACGCACCTACTATTGGCGCGACAGCGCGGGGCAGACCCACATCACCAACACGCCGCCGCCCGCAGACGCCGAGATCCTCGTACCACCCCCGCCGCCCGGGGTGGAGCGCGGCAAGGCCGGCCGACCGGAATTCATCCGCCAACTCGCCACCCGCGGCGGGCCCCGTCAGGCCGCGCTCAGTCCCATCCAGCAGCAGGCCTGGGAGGCCCTGGACGCGCACCTGGCCAAGGCCCGTGCCGAAGGCGACCGCCGCTCCGTGGCAGCCGTCGCGGATTCCCTCATCGACCACTCCCTCTGGGGCAACGGCCTCTGGGCCCTGCCCATCCTCCCGGTCCTAGCCCTGGGCCTCATGGGGCTCATGGGCTGGTGGCTGGCGCTGGGCCTCCGCGCAGGTTCCCAGATGCCCCTGATGGCGGGATTCCTGCTGCTGGGGCTCGGTCTCGGGCACCTGCTCCTCACGGTATTCCTCTACCACCCCCAGGCCCTGAGGGTCCGTCAGAACCTGGAACTCCTGGAACAGCACATGGGCACGGGCCGCGCCCTTCGGCCCGAGTACCAGACCTTGCTGCAGCAGCGGTATCAGGCCCTGGAAGAGGCCGCCGAACCTGTCCATGCCCCCTGGCGCTTCCCCGGCGAGGTGAGGGCCCTGCGGGAGGCCGTGAAGCAGGTGATGGTTGAACCCTGACCTCCAGCGCCGGCTGCCTGCGCTCCGGCACTCGGCCCAGGAACGCCCCCTGGGCCTCTACCTCCATGTGCCCTTCTGTCTGGATCGCTGCACGTACTGTTCCTTCGCCACCACCCGGGACCGCAGCCTCCAGCCCGAGACCGTCCGGCAGCTCATCGCCGAAGTGGGCGCCTGGGGCGCAGCCCTCGAGCGGCCCGCCGTCGATACGCTATACCTCGGGGGTGGCACGCCGTCCCTCCTCTCCCCTGCGGAGCTGGAGAGCCTCACCGATGCTCTGCACGCGGCCTTCGATCTGGCTCCCCTGGCGGAGGCCACCCTCGAAGCGAACCCCGGCACGGTGGATCTGGCCTGGCTGCAGGGGGCCCGAAATCTAGGCTGGGACCGCATCAGCCTGGGCGTGCAGGCCCTGGACGATGGCCTGCTGGGCCGGCTGGGCCGCATCCACGGGGCCGCCCAGGCCCTGGAGGCGCTCGCTCTGGCCGAACGCGCCGGATTCCGCCGCCGCAGCGCCGACCTCATGGTGGGCATCCCTGGACAGTCGTTGTCGAAAGTCGTCGAGGATGCCCGGACCCTGGCGGTCACCGGCATCGATCACTTGAGCGTGTACCTGCTGGACCTGGACAAGGCCTGCCCCCTGCGCGGGGACATCGACGCGGGCAGACTCACTCTGCCCTCCGAGGATGAGGTGGCCGACGCTTTCGAGGCCCTCCAGGAGGAGCTGCCGCACCTGGGGCTCGCCCCCTATGAGATCAGCAACTACGCCCGGCCCGGGGCTGAATCCATCCACAACACCCGCTACTGGGAGCGGCGGCCCTACCTGGGCCTGGGCCCCAGCGCTGCCTCGCAGCTGGGTGCCTTCCGCTGGACCGAAACCGGGGTGATCCCCGCCTGGACCGAGGGCCGCGGCGACGTGGACCTCCAGGAGCTCGACGCGGCGGAAGCCCTCGCCGAGATCCCCCTGCTGGGCTTGCGCCTCCACCGGGGCGTGAACTGGGGCGACCTGCGGGAACGGGCCGAGGCCTTGAACCTGCGGCCCCTCGTGGATGCCTGGGAAATACGGCTCCGCACCTTCGCGAAGGAAGGCCTCGTGGTCTGGGAAAACGACCAGCTGAGCCTCAGCCCCCGCGGCATGCTGGTCAGCAACGGGATTCTGGAGATGTTCGTATGACCTACGTCGGCGAAAGCGCAGCCCTGCTCACCTCGCTCTGCTGGTCGCTCAACTCCGTGTGCTTCACCATGGCGGGGCGCCGGGTAGGGTCGGCCTCCGTGAACCTGGGCCGCCTACTGATGGCCTGGGGGGTGCTCCTCCTGGTGCACCTGGCCTTCTACGGCAGCCTCTTTCCCCTGCACGCGGGCCCTTCGCGGCTGGGCTGGTTGGGAGTATCGGGCCTCATCGGCTTCGCCCTGGGCGATGCCGTGCTCTTCGAGGCCTTCCTGCTCATCGGCCCGCGCCTGGCCATGCTTTTGATGACCCTGTCGCCCCTCTTCAGCGCCCTGCTGGCCTGGCCGTTCCTGGGGCAGACCCTGAGTCTCCCCAAAACAGCCGCCATGGCCCTCACCCTGGCGGGCATCGCCTGGGTGGTCTGGGGCGACGGCGACCACGAGGCCCATCCCCACCTCTGGCGCGGCATCCTGCTGGGCGTGGGCGGGGCCCTGGGCCAGTCCGTGGGAATGGTGTGCAGCATGTTCGGGCTGGCGGGGGGCTTCCCGCCCATATCGGCCAACCTCATCCGCGTGAGCGCAGGGCTGGTGGGGCTCCTGCTCTACTTCGGCGCGCGGGGCCGCCTCGGCGCCACCCTGGGTGGCCTCCGCGACGGCCGGGCCGCAGCCTTCATCGGACTGGGCGCCATCACCGGCCCCGTGCTGGGCGTGGTGCTGTCCCTCATCGCCATCGCCAAGGCCCCCATGGGCGTGGCGACCACCCTGATGTCCTTGTCGCCGGTGATCCTCCTGCCCGTGGCCCACTGGGGGTTCAGGGAGCGGGTCGGGGGCCATGCGATCCTGGGCACGCTCGTGGCCCTGGCCGGTGCTGCGGCGCTTTTCTTCGTTTAGGAGTCTCCATGCCCCTTCGCAAGGATCCCGTCAGCTGGCTCTACCCACCCATCGAACCGTACAAGGTCCACCGCTTAAAGGTATCGGATCTCCACGAGCTGCATGTAGAGGAGAGCGGCAACCCGCAGGGCAAGCCCGTGATCTTTCTCCATGGCGGACCCGGCGGCGGCACCAGCCCCAAGCACCGGCGCTACTTCGATCCTGATCGGTACCGCATCATCCTCTTCGATCAGCGGGGCTGCGGGCTGAGCACGCCCTATGCCGAGATCCGCGAGAACACGACCTGGGACCTGGTGGCCGACATCGAACGCATCCGCGAGTTCCTGGGCCTCGAGCGGTGGATGGTCTTCGGCGGCTCCTGGGGCGTCACCCTGGGACTGGCCTACGCGGAAACCCACCCGCAGCGGGTCAGCGAACTGATCCTCCGGGGCGTCTTCCTCCTGCGCCAGCGCGAAGTGGACTGGCTCTACCAAGAGGGCGCCAGCCGCATCTTTCCCGATGCCTGGGAGCCCTACCGGGACGCCATCCCCGTAGCCGAGCGCGACGACTTCCTGGGGGCCTACGCCAAGCGCCTACTGAGCGACGACCCGGCTGTGAACCTGCCCGCCGCCAAGGCCTGGAGCATCTGGGAGGGCGCCACCAGCAAGCTCATCCCCGACCCCGACTTCATCGCCTCCTACGGCGACGAGGCCACCACCCTGGCCTTCGCCCGCATCGAGTGCCACTACTTCCTCAACAAGGGCTGGTTCGAAGAGGCCCAGCTGCTCCGCGACGCCCCCAAGCTCAACGACATCCCCGGCACCATCGTCCAGGGCCGCTACGACATGGTGTGCCCCCTTGAGAGCGCCTGGGCCCTCTCCATGGCCTGGCCCGAGGCCGATCTGGTCATCGTCCCCGACGCCGGCCACAGTGCCTACGAACCCGGCGTTTCCCGGGCCCTGGTGGCCGCCATGGACCGATTTGCTGCAACACAGGAAAAGCGGGGACAGGATTAACAGGATTAGAAAGGATTAACAGGATTCAAGATTGATTTCTTCACGCTTTAATCCTGTTAATCCATCTTTCCCATCCTGTTAATCCTGTCCAAGCTTTTCAGCCCTTCGCCCGGTTCTTGAAGTGGTCGTAGACGAACCACGCCACGCCCAGGACGATCGCCACGCCGATCACGGCATCCAGCTTGTGGAAGTACTGGCCGAGGGTGTTCCACTTCTCGCCCAGTTTGTAGCCCACCCAGGCCAGGACCAGGCACCAGGGCAGGCTGCCGGCGAAAGTGTAGAGGTGGAAGCGGGTCCGGTCCATGCGGGCGATGCCGGCGGGCAGGGCGATGAAGGTGCGGACCACGGGCAACAGACGGCCCAGGAATATGGCCCAATTGCCGAAGCGTTGGAAGAAGCGGTGGGCTTGATCCAGGTGGCCGGTGTGCAGCCAGATGTAGCGGCCATATTTCTCAACCGCGCGGCGGCCGCCCCAGGCGCCGACCTCGTAGGCGGGGATGCTGCCCAGGTTGCACCCCAGGGCACCGAAGATGGCTGCAATCCAGATCTGAGCCACGGGATGGCCCGCCCCCAGGCCGAAGAAGGTGAGCTGGCCCTTGAAGGCCAGGTAGCCCGCGACGGGCATGATGACTTCGCTGGGCAGGGGAATGCAGGCGCTTTCAATGGCCATGAGCAGCATGACGCCCAGGGGCCCCATGGCGGCCATGACCATCAGCATCCAGGCGACGATGGGGGCAAGAATTTTTTGCAGCATGAGCGAGTCCCAAAAGGACCAGTCTACCGGGGAGCTACACTGGTCCCATGAGTGAGGATCTGGTCCGCAACCGGAAAGCCTGGCACGACTACCACGTCCTCGAGACCTGGGAGGCGGGGATTGCCCTGCATGGAACCGAGGTGAAATCCCTCCGTGCGGGCCTGGGGCAGCTGCAGGATGCCTATGTGGACGTGACCGACGGGGAACTTTGGCTCAAGCAGGCCCACATCTCGCCCTACAAGTTCGGTACCTATGCCAACCACGACCCCCTGCGCGCCCGCAAGCTGCTGCTGCACAAGGCCGAGATCACCAAGATGACTTCGAAGGTCGTGCGCAAGGGCCTCACCATTATCCCCCTGGCCATCTACCTGAACGAAAAGGGCATGATCAAGGTGAAGGTGGCCTTGGCCGAGGGCAAGGCCCACGCCGACAAGCGCGAGGCCCTGAAGCAGCGCGAACAGAAGCGCGAGATGGAACGCATCCGCAAGGGCGACCGGGAGTAGTCGAGGTCGTCAGGAGATCAAGAACAAGAAAAGCGGAACACAGAGAACTGCCAAAGCAGTGACTTTCCTCTGTGTCCTCTGTTGCTCTCTGTGCCCTCTGTGTTCCCGCTGTTTCTTTCTCGGAAATCAGGAAGCCCATCCGCCCTTGGCGAACTTGGCCAGCTTTTCGTCACTCCCACGCAATGCCAGGGCCCGGGCCACAAAGCGGCCGATGGGGTCGGCTTCGAGGTTGACGGGGTCGCCGGGGCGCAGGGTCGCCAGGGCCGTGCGGATCACGGTCTCGGGGATGATGGCCACGGTGAACCAATCGGTGCCGCAGTCCACCACAGTGAGCGAGATGCCGTCCACGGCTACCGAGCCCTTGGGCGCGGTCATGGGCGCCAGGGCCAGGGGCATGGCAAAGCGCCAGATGCCCTCATCCACGCCGCCGTGGCCATGGGGACGGGACACCAGCTGTCCAATTCCATCCACGTGGCCTGACACCAGGTGGCCGTCCAGGGGATCGCCCACCCGCAGGGCGGGTTCCAGGTGCAGGGCGGCGCCTAGGAGCAGGCGGCCCAGGGTGGTCTTCTCCAGCGTCTCCTCGCTGAGGTCCGCCTCCCAGGCCCGGCCGTCCGCCGCCACGCTGGTGAGACAGGCGCCGTTCACGGCGATGCTGGCGCCCCCCTCGGCCCGGGCCAGCAGGTCCGCCGGGGCCGCGATGCGCAGCCGGGCGCCCCCGGGTCGGGAAGACCGAGATTCCAGGGTGCCAAGGTGTCTGATGAGGCCGGTGAACATGGTGGACTCCACGTCAAATCATGGCGCAGATACGGCCCTCAGACGGCTTTTCCGCGAGCCGTAGAAGAAGTAGATCACCAGGCCGATGCCCAACCAGGCGAAGAAGCGGTACCAGGTGAGCGCCGGCAGGCCCCGGGCGATCCAGAAGCAGCCCAGGATGCCGAGGGGGGCGATGATCCACGCGAAGGGCATCACGAACTTCCGGGGGGCTTCGGGACGGCGCTTCCGCAGGATCAGCACGGCGGCGCAGACGATCACGAACGCGAAGAGGGTTCCAATGTTGGCCAGTTCCACCACCTCGTCGATGTTGAGCAGGGCGGCGGGGATGGCCACTAGGAAGCCCGTGAGCAGGGTCGCGTTGGAGGGGGTCTTGAAGCGGTCATGGACCTTGCCGAACCAGGGGCCCAGCAGGCCGTCCCGGCTCATGCTCATGAAGATGCGGGGCTGACCCACCTGGTAGACCAGGAGCGCCGCGGTGGTGGCGATGACCGCGCCGAAGCTGATGACGGCCGCGATGCCCGCCATCTTGTGCTCGGTGAAGATGTAGGCCAGCGGATCGGCGATGCCGCCCAGGCGCGTGTAGTGGAGCATTCCCGTCACCACCAAGGCCACGGCGGCGTAGATCACCGTGCAGATCACCAGGGACCAGAGGATGCCCCGGGGCAGGTCGCGCCCGGGGTTCTTGCATTCCTCCGCAGTGGTGCTGACGGCGTCAAACCCGATGAAGGCGAAAAAGATGATGGCGGCGCCCGCCTGGATGCCAGGCCACCCGTGGGGCATGAAGGGATGCCAGTTGGCGGGCTGGATGAACCGGATGCCGAGGCCCACCACCGCCAGGAGGATCGCCACCTTGATGACCACCATCACGCTGTTGACGCGCGCGCTCTCCTTGATGCCGATGTAGCAGAGCCAGGTGATCAGGGCCGTGATGACCACGGCCAGCAGGTTGATGGTGATGGGGTAGCCCGCGACCGTGGGCGCGGCCCTCACCACGTCCCAGTTCAGGAAGGTGGCTCCACCGCTGAGGAGGCCCGCCTTGGCCTGGGCCAGGGCGTGAATCTTCGCGCCGAGGGCCATGTCCGGGATCCCCTGGACCAGCTTCAGGGCGCTGCGGGGATCCATGCCCAGCCAGCCGGGAATCTCGATGTGGAACACCGTGGATAGGAAACTGCGCGCGTAGTCGCCCCAGGAGATGGCCACGGCCACGTTGGAGATGGCGTATTCCAGCAGCAGATCCCAGCCGATGATCCAGGCCATCAATTCGCCAAGGGTCGCGTAGGCGTAGGTGTAGGCGCTGCCCGAGACCGGGATCATGGAGGCCATCTCGGCGTAGGCCAGGGCCGTGAACCCGCAAATGAGGGCAACCACGAGGATGCTGATGACCAGGGCGGGGCCCGCGGGCAGGCGTCCGTCCGCCACGTTCCCCGCGGCGGCGGTGCCGATGGAGCTGAAGATGCCCGCCCCGATGATGGCGCCGATGCCGAACATGGTGAGCTCGAAGGCCCCCAGGCTCTTCTTGAGCTGATGCTCTGGTGCCTCGGCGCTGGCCCGCAGCTGCTCCAGTGTCTTGGTGCGGAAGAGACGGTTCAGCATGGGCGCCTTGAGGAGAGGGTCCATGCTATCAGGAGGTCTCGGACCGGCCTCGGCGGTAGGCTGGAGCCCATGAGCACGGTGCAGGAGCGAAGTGCCACTTTGGCGAAGCCGAAGCCCTATGGGCGCGGCGCAGGGAGGCTCCCCCAGACAACGCAGGCGTTACCTGGGATCGTACGTCGCCTCGGCAAGCGGAGCGAGCCGGAGCACGCGCAGCGTGCGATAGGCGGAGGCGTCGCGTGAGGCTCTGGAGCGACCGCCGCCTGCGCCTGTCCCTCACGGGGCTGGGCGCGCAGTACCTGCTGGCCCTGCTGGCCGTGGGGGCCTTCTCGGTCAACACTGGGAACAACCTGCTCTACCTAGTGTTCGCGCTGATGTTGGGCCTCTTCCTGGTCTCGGGGATCCTCAGCCGCCGGGCCCTGCAGGGGCTCCGGGTGGCGGGGCTGGAGGAGGGTAACCTGTTCGCCCGGGTGCGCGGCGGGATCCGCCTGCGGCTCCGGGATGCCGGGCGGGGGCGCGTCCGGGGCCTCGAACTGCACCTGACGATGGTTGACGGAACCGTGGAACCCGGGTTCCTGGGCGCCGCCAGCCGGGTGGGCGAAACCCTGGTGGTCCTCCAGGTCCGGGCCGCCCACCGAGGCTGGACCCGCCTCCGGTCCCTGGAGTTCCGCACCCGATTTCCCTTCGGCCTGCTAGAGAAATCCCGCTTCTTGGAGCTGAATCAGTCCGTGCTGGTGCTTCCCCATCCCCGCACCCCGCCCGCCCGGCCCGCGAGCTGGCGCGGCGAGGGCCAGCGCAGCCTGGCCCAGGAGGGGACCAGCAGCCCCGAGGGCAGCCGACCCCTGAGGGTGGGCGACGCCCCGGGCCGGGTCCACTGGAAGCGCACGGCCCAGCGGGGCCAGCCCTGGGTCCGCACCTTCGAGGAGGAGCGCCCCATGGGGCTGCACCTGCGGCTGGACCTGACCGCCTGGGCCCCTGGACGGCCCTTCGAGCGTGAGCTGGAGCGCCTGTCCGGTGCGGTCCTGCAGGCGCGCCTCCAGAAGCTCGACATCAGCCTGGAGCTCCAGGGGGCGGAAGGGATCCGGGTGTACCGTGGCCACGCGGTCTGTTGGCGCACCCTCGCGCTGGCCCAGGCCGCCGGCACGGGCGAAGGAGAATCTGTAATCAGCGCCGCTGCACAACCTCCGATAAGCTGAAGGTCCCTGGAGGTTCTGTTGTTTGATGATCCCCAATCCCCGGCCTGGACACCCCTGCTTAATGCGGCCTGGAAGGCCCGGGATCATGCCCACGCCCCCTACTCCCACTTTCTTGTGGGCGCGGCCCTGCTGACGGCTTCTGGCGAGGTGGTGGCCGGATGCAACGTGGAGAACGCCGCCTATCCCCTCGCCCTCTGTGCCGAGCGCGGGGCCCTGAGCGCTGCCGTGGCCTCCGGCCTCCGCCCCGGCGGCCTGGTGGCGGTGGTGGTCGTCACCGACGTCGAGGCCTTGACCCCGCCCTGCGGGGCCTGCCGTCAGGCCCTGGTGGAATTTGCGGGGACCTTGCCCGTGCTCCTGGCCAACCGCCGGACCCGGGAGCTCCATCGCCTGGAGGACCTGCTTCCTCACAGCTTCACCAGCGGTCACCTGCGGTAGGTCTATCCAAGGCGGCCCGCCCCCGCCTACACTTTGCGAACTCCGGTAGGAAATTCGAGGCAGCTGAATGGCCATTGATCGCGTCAAAGTCAAGAAGGAAGCCGACAAGCTCTTGACGGCGGGCAAGGTCGAGCGCGCCATCGACGAATTTCAGAAACTCACCGACGATAATCCCAAGGATTACAACACCCTAAACCAGATCGGGGATCTCTGTATCCAGATCGGCCGCGTGAAGGAAGGGGTCGAGATCCACAAGCGCCTCGGCAGCGCCTATGAACGGGACGGTTTCCACGCCCGCTCCGCCGCCATTTTCCAGAAGGTGGTGCGCAACGCCCCCGAGGACATCGACGCCGCCCAGCGCCTGGCGGATCTCTACCGCCAGATGAATAAGACCCCCGATGCGGTGAAGGTCCACCTGCAGGTGGCCGAATACTTCCAGAAGAAGGGGCTCATCAAGCGGGCGCTGGAGGAGTTCAACAAGGTCGTGGACCTGGACCCCAAGAACCTGAAGATGAAGGTCAAGCTGGCGGACCTCTACAACAAGGAGGGCATGAAGGACCGGGCCGCGGGCATTTACCTCGAGGTGGCGGAATCCCTGGCCATGGAACAAATGCACGTGGAGGCCAACCAGATCCTGGAGCGGGCCAAAGCGATGATCTCCACACCCCAGGTCTACCTCACGCAGAGCCGTCTGGGCGTGATCCAGGGCGACTACACCACCGCCGCCCAGCACCTGCGTGAGGGCCTCGTCAACAATGTTCGCAACACGGAACTGCTGGAGGCCCTGGCCGAAATCGAGCTGCGCAGCGGCCATCCGGACCGGGCCCTCGAGGCCCTGGCGGAAGTGGCCCAGCTCCCCGAGAAAACCCTGCCCCTCTGCGAGAAGGCCCTGCGCAACCTCGTCAACGCCGACCGGGCGGACGAGGGCCTGAGGCTGTTCGCGCCCATCGCCCGGGAGCTGGCCCGCCGCGGAGCCGGCGACACCGTCGGTCGCTGTCTCCGGGCGGCCCTCCAGGGCAACATTGGGACCGAAGCCTGGATGCTGCTCGCTGAGATCGCCCACCAGAGTGGCAACCGGACGGAACAGATCCACGCCCTCCAGAGCGCCTACGGCCTGGCCTATCAGAACAACGACCAATCCCTCATCAGCCACCTTGGGGGCCAACTCCAGGCCCTGGGCGTGGTGCCCGGCGCCGCGGCCCCGTCCGCCTCCGGCTTTTCCACCTTCGGCGCCTCGACGAGCTTCGAACCTCAGCCCCCCCAGGAGACCACCCTCCACGGCGGCGAGACCGAAGTGGACCCCGTCAAGCGCCTGCGCATCGACCAGTTTTCCCGCGAGGCCGAGGCCATGCTCCGCAGCGGCAGCCCCGAACGGGCCATCGAGACCTACAAGAAGGCCCTGGAGCTGGATCCCTCGGACCTCACCATCATCGAGGCCATCGTCGCGGTCCACCGCACCACCGGTCGCCTGACCCAGGTGCAGATGCAGTACTCGCAAAGCGCCCAGGCCCTCGTCCAGCTCGGTCGAAAGCGCGAGGCCGCGCACCTGCTGGACATGGCGGAGCAGCTCTTTCCTGGTTCCACCCGCATCCACCGCCGGGCCCTGGGCCTGCCGGAACCCGGCGCGTTGCCGCCGCCGGCCTCGCGGGCCCCCCGGTCGCCCGCCGTGCCCTCAGTGCCCGCCGCTGCGGCGTCGGCATCGCCTGCACCCATCGCTCCGCCGCCCCCCAGCGACCTGGACATGATCATCGGGCTGGATCTCCCGGGCTTTGAAGCGCCTCCCCCCACCCGGACCCCGACGCCAACCCCCACCCCCAGGCCCTTTGCTATGGGAGACAGTCTTCCCCTCCTTTCCGACCGGAACGATCTTCCCCCGGACCCCTTCGCCCCCCCGACGCTGCCACCACCCGTCCTGCCGCCCCAGTCCGAACCGGCCGCGCTCGACGCGTCGGACCTGGACTGGATGGACGCGACCCTCACCGACTTCGCCCCCAGCGAGGCCCCGGAAGCCTACCTCTCAGCCCCCACGGCGCCGCTGCCACCCATGCCCACCCGCCAACTCGAGCCGGAGGTCATCGCGGCCCTGTCCGCGCTGCCAGAACCAACGCCCCCGATCGCGGCGCCGGCCCCCCTAGCCGTGCCCGAGGAGCTGGAAAACCTGCTCGGAGACATCGACTTCCAGCTCGACTACGGCAGCCCCGAAGAAGCGAAAATCGAGATCGAAGTCGGCCTGAAGCAGTTCCCTGGGCATCCCGAACTGCGGGCCCGCCTCGATCGCGCCGAAGTAGCGCTCCAGAAGCTGGGACACGTCGCCAAGGCCAGTGCGCTCGATGAAAGTGACTTCGCCAGTTCCTTCTTCGACCTCACCGACGTGCTGGGCACCGCCCTCATGGACACCGGCGAAGGCGAAGAGATGCACGATGCCACCCGCGTCGTGGAGAAGATCCAGAGCGTGGACGAACTGTTCAGTGCCTTCCGCGAAGGCGTGGAGAAGCAGGTCAAGAGCGACGACTACGATACCCACTACAACCTGGGCATCGCCTACAAGGAGATGGTGCTCATCGAGCCCGCCATCGAAGAGTTCAAGATCGCCATGGGCGACCCCGAGCGCACCCTGGAGTGCTGCTCGATGCTCAGCATCTGCGAACAGGCCCGGGGCGACCTCGCCACCGCCGTGGCGTGGCTGCGCCAGGGCATCCTGGCCCCGGGCTTCCCGCCCGAGGACAGCATCGGCCTCCGCTACGACCTGGCCGAGATCTACCTCCAGCAGGGGAATACCGGCCTGGCCGCCGAGGAATTCAGGCTGGTCTATGACATGGATCCCGACTACCGCGACGTGGCCGCGCGCCTGGCCTAGAAAAATCAACAGCTGGGACAGGATTAACAGGATGAAAAGATTGATTAACAGGATTCAAGAGGCTGCTGCCTCTTCCTGGTGATCCTTCAAAATCCTGTTAATCCTGTCCACGCTTGTCCTTCGATCAGCCGATCGTCCGGCTGCCGGAAGCCCCCCAGGGCTGCAGGGCCTGCAGTGCGGGCTGGACGGGCTTGCCGGGGCGCTGGAGCTGGGTGAGTTCAAGGGCGCCGTCGGGGGTGATGAGCCAGGCGCCCTCCTTGCCCCAGACCAGCTGGCCGGGATCGCGGTAACAGATGCGCAGCCCACCCACGCCACAGACCTTGAGGGGCTGACCTTCCAGTTGCAGCTCGGATCCGGGCCATGGCCAAAGGGCCCGGACCTGACGGTGCAGCTCCGCGGCCGGCCGGCGCCAGTCCAGGTGGCCCATGGCCTTGGACAGCTTGGAGGCATAGGTGGCCAGGTCGTGGTGCTGTTCCACGGGCTGCCCGGCGCCGCACAGCAGCAGGGGCAGCTGATCCATCAGCAGGTCGGCGGCGTCCTGTGCCAGGGCCGAGAGCAGACTCTCCGCCGTGTCCTGGAGGCTGATATCCCGGTGGCTCTGGGCCAGCACGGGGCCTTCATCGAGGCCCGGCGCGAGCCGCATGAGGCTGACCCCTGTCTCCTCGTCCCCGGCCAGGAGGGCGTGATTCACCGGGGCTGCGCCGCGCCACCGGGGCAGCAGGGAGAAGTGCAGGTTCCAGACCCCGCCGGGGCAGGCCTCCAGCATCCAGCGGGGCAGGATGTGGCCGTACGCCACCACCACGGCCAGGTCTACCCGCAGCGACTCCCACAGCTCGCGCGTCTCCGGCAGCTTCCAGCTCGGGGGCTGGTGGACCGGCAGACCGAGCTGCTGGGCCGCCCCCTTTACCGGCGGGGGCTCCATATGACGGCCCCGGCCCGAGGGCCGGTCGGGATTGCAAAACACCGCCTCCACGCCTTCCTCGGCGAGGGCCCTGAGGGCCGGCACGGCCGCCCGGGGCGTGCCGAGGAACGCGATGCGGGTCATGGTCAGTCCTTCATTTGCTTCTGGTATTTCCGCTGGAGGAACTGGCGTTTCACGGGACCGAAGTATTCCACGAAGAGGCGACCGCGCAGGTGGTCGATCTCGTGGCAGAAGGCCCGAGCCAGCAGGTCCTCTCCCGTCAGGTCATGCCAGGTGCCATCCTTGGCCCGGTTGCGGATGGTCACCTTCTGGGGGCGTTCCAGCACCTCGCGGATGCCGGGGATGGACAGGCAGCCCTCCGGTCCCACTTGCACACCCTCTTCCTGGACGATCTCGGGGTTGATCAGGATCAGTTTCTGGGCAGGATCCTCGCCGCAGGAACAGTCAATGACGGCCACGTTGAGGTTCACGCCCACCTGGGGCGCCGCCAGGCCGACCCCCTCCTCATAGAGGGAGGTCTCGAACAGATCCGCCACGAGCTGCTCCAGCTCAGGCGTCCAGTCACCTACGTCTTCGCTGTTTTTCTTGAGGCGGGGATCCCCCCAGGTAAGCACGGGCAAGACGGCCATTCAACCTCTCCAGCATTCCAGTGTAATCCAACGCCAAGGAGCCTGCCGCACAACCCCCTGGCTCCGCGACGGCGGCCAGCCCCGTGATCCAGCCAGGCGGCGCGCGATGGGCGATGCGGGATATCGTTCGAGCGTGCCAACGCAGCTGGGCGCAGGGCTGGCCACGTCCCGGAGGGTTGGGGCGGCGGCCGGTGCCTGGCGTCGTCGGGCTCCCTCGACATGGAACCACCATGCCTGCGGTCCCCCTCCTTGCCCTGCTCGGCCGGCGCACCCAACGCGGAGCCTGCGGGCTGTGCGGCAGGCTCCTTCCTTGTTAATCTGGGAGGTCCGCCTATCGGAGCCCTGCATGCTACGTTCCTTCCGCCAAGTCTTCAAATCTAACCGCACGCCCATGGCGGCGGTCATGCTCGTGGTGCTCCTGGGCCTCGTGGCCTACCTGGCGCCCTCGGGTGCCGGGGTCACGTCCGATACCGTCGTCGCCCGGGTCTATGGGCGGGAAGTGCTCATGCGCGACCTGGCCGAAAAAATGCAGGAGCTCTACCAGCGCTACGGCAAGCAGGCCAGCCCCGAGGCCCTCAAGCCCTTCGTCCAGTCCCAGGCCCTCCGGGACCTCACGAACCAGAAGCTCATGGAGGAGCTGGCCGAGCGCCACCACGTGGTGGTGACCGATGACGAGGTCGGCGCCCGCCTGCGCGCCTTCCTGCGCCAGTACCCCATGCTGCTGGACACCAACGGCAACCTGAAGTCCACCACCGACCTGAAGCAGATCTTCCAGGAAACGGGATTTAACCCGGCCATGCAGGAGCGCTCCCTCCGCAGTGAACTGCTCCGAACCAAGCTGGTCCAGCAGGCCGCCCTGCAGGTGCCCCTGGACGAGACCTGGCTGGCCCAGGAGAACCGCCTGAAGAACGAGAAGGTGGCCTTCCAGCAGGCCACTCTGGCCGTGGATCCTGCGACGGTGGCGGATCCCGGGGACGCCACGCTCCAGCCCTTCTACAAGGCGGGTGGTGAACGCTTCCTCTCTCCGCCTCGCCGGATCATCCAGTATGTGGCCGTGGACCGCGCCGCCTTCAGCAAGGACCTCCAAGTGGAGGCAGCAGCCCTGAAGGCCACCTACGATGCCCGCAAGAGCGACTACATCGAATTCAAGGCTCGCCACATCCTGTTCAAGGCCGAAGGCGAGGTTCCGATGCAGGAGGCAACGGCCAAGGCCCAACTGCTGCGCCAGCGTCTCCTGAAAGGTCAGGACTTCGCCAAAGCCGCCGAGGAACTCAGCGAGGATCCCAGCGCCAAGGGCAACGGCGGGGACCTGGGGTGGTTCAATGCCGCGAAGGGGGTCAAGCCCTTTTCCGAAGCTGCCGCCACGCTGAAGCCCGGCGAGATCAGCCAGCCCGTGCGCACCGTCTACGGCATCCACCTCATTAAGCTGGAAGGGCGCCGCGAGAAAACGTTGGAAGACATGAAGCCCCAACTGACCAAAGAGATCTCCGAGGGCCGCTTCGCCACCCGGGCCCAGGAGCGCCTCGAGCAGATCCGCAAGCGCGCCAACGGAGGAGATCTCGCCGCCGCCGCCCGCAGCCTCGGCAGCCCGGCGCAGCTCAGCCAGCCCTTCAGCAATGAGCCCTCGGCCCAGGCCGAAGGCCTGCCCGAACTGCCTCAGCTCGCAGGCGAAGCCTTCCGCCTGAAGGTGGGAGAAGTGTCGAAGCCCATGGCGCTCGGCGACCGCTACCTGCTCTTCCGGGTGCAGGGGGAACTGCCCGAGGCAGTTCCCCCCTTCAAGGAGGTCCGCGCCAAGGTGCTCGCCTCCTACCGTCTGGAGGAGGCCCGCAGGCAGGCCGTGGCCAAGGCCCAGGAGGCGCTGAAGGTCGGCGGGCTCCAGGCCGTGGGACCTGTTACTGACCAGGCCGCGGCGCCCCTGGCCGGGCTGCGCGACCTGGTCGCTCATCCCGGCATCCGGAAGGCCCTGTTGGATACGCCCGTGGGCCAGACCACGCCCGTGCTGTGGGCCCAGGACGGCAAGCTCTGGGTGGCCCGCATCACTTCCCGCGAACCGGCCCCGGCCCTCTCCTTCGCGACGCGGCGCAGCCTCATCCAGGACGTTCAGACCGCCGAGGCGCAGAAACTGCTCTCCGCAGAACTGCAAGCCCTGGACCAGCAGGGTCGTCTGCGTCCCGGCTTCAGCAGCTTCTGGGGCCATTTCGGGGGCATCTACGTCAACGCCAGCACCGTGCAGGTGCCGGTGGAAGAGTAGCCTTTCTGTAGCCGCCTGTTTCCATCGCCGGAGACAGGAACGCCAAGAAAAGACCGGTTTACCAGTGAGGAACGGTGAGGATGAACATTCCTTCTCACCGTTCCCCACTGTTTCTCACCGGTGGTTTTCTTCTCACAATTCATCCCAACTCAGGCACGGCCTCCCAGAGTGCCTGCAGGTGGGGATGCGGGAATTCGGACAGTAACTGTCCAACAGGCCCCTGGCAAACCGGGACGCCCTCCCGCAGTACCAGCATGTGCGCACAAAGAATCCGGACGAGCGGCAGGTCGTGGCTCGCGCAGAGCAGGGCGGTGCCCTGGGCCTTCAATGCCAGGAGCAGGTCCAGCAGGTGGCCGGCCAGGGTGGGATCCAGCGCCGAGAAGGGTTCGTCCAGCACCAGCAGGGCCGGTTTCAGCATGAGGGCCCGCCCCAGGCAGAGCCGCTGAGCCAGGCCGCCGGACCAGGCGGCGGGCCGCTGGTTCAGGGCCGCTTCCGGGAACTTCACCTGCGCCGCCATGTGGGCCGCCGCTGCCTGCCGCTCCGGCCTCGTCCCGCGCCGCCAGATCTCGAGGGGCTCCATGAGGATCTCCCAGCCGGTGCGATGGGGCGGCAGGCTGGCCTGGGGATCCTGGAAGACCGCCTGGATCCTCGGCCTGCACCGGCGCCGCTCCCGCTCCGGCAGGGGCGACCAGGGCTCGCCTGCCTGAGTGATCCATCCCTCCGTGGGTTCCAGCAGACCGAGCACCAGGTTCAGCAGGGTGCTCTTGCCCGCCCCGCTTTCGCCCACGACGGCCCAGGCCTCGCCTGGAGCGATGGCAAAAGAGACATGCCGTAGACACCAGTGTCCCTCCCGCCGAAGGCCCAGGCCTTCAACGGCAAGCAGAGGCACCGGTCTCAGCGGATCACCTGGGCCCCGACGTAGGGGCGCAGAACCTCGGGCACCACGATGCTCCCGTCCGGCTGCTGGTAGTTTTCCAGGATGGCCACCCAGGTGCGGCCCACGGCTAGGCCGCTGCCGTTGAGGGTATGCACGAAGGCCGGCTTGCCCTCCTTGCCGCGCAGGCGGATGTTGGCCCGCCGCGCCTGGAACTCGCCAAACCAGCTGCAGGAGCTGATCTCGCGGTAGGTGTTCTGCGAGGGCAACCAGACTTCCAGATCGTAGGTCTTCTGGCTGCTGAAGCCCATGTCGCCGCTGCAGAGCAGCACCCGGCGGTAGGGCAGTTCCAGGGCCTCGAGGATGGCCTCGGCATCCCCGGTGAGCCGCTCTAGCTCGGCCTCTGCCTGGTCCGCTGCGGCGAAGGTCACCAGCTCCACCTTGTGGAACTGGTGCTGCCGGATGATGCCCTTGGTGTCCTTGCCGTAGCTGCCGGCCTCGCTGCGGAAGCAGGGCGTGAAGGCGCAGTGGCGCAGGGGAATCGCATCCGCGGGAAGAATTTCGTCGCGGTAGAGGTTGGTGACGGGCACTTCGGCGGTGGGAATGAGGTAGAGCGCGCCCTCCCCGTGGGCCGTCTTGAAGAGATCCTCCTCGAACTTGGGCAGCTGGCCCGTGCCATACATGCTGTCGGCATTCACCAGGTAGGGCGGGATGACCTCGGTGTAGCCCGCGGCGGTCTGACGGTCGAGCATGAAGGAGATGAGGGCCCGCTCCAGCTTGGCGCCCTGGCCCTTCAGCACGGCAAAGCGCGCGCCGCTGATCTTGGCCGCCCGGTCCAGGTCCAGGATGCCGAGGGCCGTGCCCAGTTCCACGTGGTCCTTGGGGGCCGTGATGTGCGGGGTGTGGCCCCAGCGTTTGATCTCCAGGTTGGCGCGCTCGTCGCGGCCACTGGGCACACTGGCGTGGGGCGGGTTGGGGATGCCCGCGAGGAAGTCCTTGAAGGCCGCCTCGATCCGGCGTTCCGCGGCCTCCAGCTCTTTCAGCTTGTCACCCACCTCGCGCTGCTGGGCGATGAGGGAATCCGCATTTCCCTTGGCCCGCTTCAGACGGCCCACCTCTTCGCTGACGCGGTTGCGCTCGGCCTTGAGGGCCTCGGCCTCCTGCAGCACGGTGCGGCGGCGCTGATCCAAATCCAGGTAGAGGGCCCGGTCCAGCGTGTAGCCACGCTGGGCCAAACGGGCCGCCACGGCGTCGAGATCATTGCGCAGGAGGTTGGCGTCGAGCATGGTTTGGTGTTCCCAGAAACAACCAGTCTAGCGGGCTCCAGATGCGCCTGCGGCGCATCTGGAGGGTGCCTCCCGGCCGCCGAGTGACGGTGGATGCGCCCGTTGCGCGCCCGGAGTCGGGCCCCGGCGAAGAGGGCAACAAGCGGTGATCAGGCCTGCGGCCAGGTCCCATCCCGCATCGGCTCCCCGGCCCATTGCGTCCCAAACGCAGCCCGGGCTTCGTCCATGCCCCCGCCCGCACCCAGCACCAGGCCCAGCTTCGCCAGGGCGGTCCAGCGGGTATGCAAGCCGCCTGAGATGGCCCCCATGGCCTCGATCTTTCGCCCCATTTCATAGGCAGACAGATCCACGCCGCCATGGGGACACTGGGAGGTCACCACCACCGGCAGGCGCCGCTGCTGGCAGTCCGCCAGAAAGGCCTGGAGGTCGGGTCGGCCCATGGGCAAGTTGCCCGCGCCGAAGGCCTGGATGAGCACGGCCTTCGCATCCTCGGGGACCAGGGTCCAGGCCATGCCGGGATGGGGCGTGACCGTTTGAATGGCGAGATCCAGCACCCGCCCCAGCGAGGCCGGCAGGCGCCGGTCGAACCGGCCCGCCTCGGGATGCAGGCGGATCTCGGCGCCGATCTCGGCCAGGGGCGCCAGGTTGGGACTCTGGAACGCCTCGAACTGGCTGACGCTCAGCTTGTCCGCAGCCACCCCTCGCAGCCAGTGGGTGCCGAAGCAGATGCCGATCTCGGGGATGTCGCGGCAGGCCAGATCCACGGCATTGACGAGGTTGCTGCGCGCATCGCTGCGGACAAAAGCCAGGGGCCTTTGGCTGCCCGTGAGCACCACGGGCTTGCCCACATCCGCGAGCAGGAAACCCAGCATGGCGGCCATGAACGCCATGGTGTCGGTCCCGCTGATGATGACGAAGCCGTCGTAGGCCTGCCCGGCGTCGCGCACCCGGCGGGCCAGCGTCTGGATATGCTCCGGCTCGACGCAGGCGGAGTCCTGGTTGAAGGGCACTTCCACGGACAGTTCCGCCAGCTGCCCCAGCTCGGGCACCCGCACCAGCAGGTGGTCCAGGAACTTCCCCGGCGCCAGGGAAGCGGGATCGCCGCTCGGGGCCATGCCGAGGGTGCCGCCAGTGTGGAGGATGAGGATCTTGCGCATGCCTCCACATTATCCAATCCCCGCGCCCCACTCCACCTTACCGGGGAGAAGGTCCGCCGGAGTGGCACGTCAGCTTTCGACCTTTGACCCGGACCACTCGGGGGCCGTGGTTCACTGGGGGTGAATCCCAATGCGCCGCATTCCTCGCACCATCCAGCTGATCGTGGCCCGCTACCTCCGGCGGCTGCTCAAGAACCGCATGGACGGGCCGCAGCTGCAGGCGGCGGTGGAACGGGCGCTGGCCACCCTGCCCATCCAGGAGAAGCTCCTGGTGCGGGAGGGGGCGCTCCGGTCGGAATCCCTCAATCGCCAGCTGGCCTGGGCCATGGCCTTCGTGGCGGGGGCGGTGAACGCGGGCGGGTTCCTGGCGGTGGGCCACTACACGTCCCACATGACCGGCGTGGTGTCCTCCATGGCGGACGTGCTGGCCGAGGGCGACCTCACGACGGCGCTCGCCGCCCTAGCCATGATGCTGAGCTTTACCGGCGGCGCCTTCGTCTGCAGCACGCTCATCAGTTTTGGGCAACGGCGGCGGATGCGCAGCCGCTACGCGCTGACCCTGGTGTTCGAAGCGGCCCTGATGCTGGTTTTCGGGTTCATGGGCAACCGCCTTGAAAAGGAGGTCCAATTCACCCTCCCCCTGACCGTGATGCTGCTCTGCTTCATCATGGGGCTGCACAATGCGGTGACCTCCATTATCTCAGGGGCCGCGGTGCGCACCACGCACCTGACGGGCACGGTGACCGACATCGGCATCGAGGTGAGTCGGCTCACCTACGTGAACGTCCATCAGCGGCATGGCCGGGACCGGATCATGGCCGATCGCAAGAAGCTCTGGCTCCTGCTGCTGATCCTCGCGTCCTTTCTCGGCGGCGGCGTGGCGGGCGCCCTCGGGTTCAAGCACATCGGGTTCAAGGTGACGGTGCCTCTGGCGGGGTTCCTCTGCTTCCTCGCAGCTCGGCCCTTGCTGCTGGAACTGCGCCTGCTGCTGCACCGCCTGCAGAAGCAGTGGTTGCCTGACGAGCAGGACCTCCCGTACGACACGTGAAGGGGGTCAGATCACGTCCAGTCCCAACATCCGTTCGACGCCCTCGACCTTGCGGGTGCGGGCGGCGCCTTGACCCCCGATGAGGAGCAGACACCCCTGGGGGAGGCGCTCCTTGAGGTCCACGAGCAGGCGCCGGGTGGTTTCTCCGGCGCTCTGGATGGAGAGACTGACGGCCACCCGGTCCACCTTCAGGGCCCGGGCGGCCTGGGCGATGCTGGCGACCGGGAGGTCGATCCCCAGCAGTTCCGTGCGCGCCCCATGGGCCGCGTGGGCCAGGGCCGCCATGAGCAGGCCCAGCCGGTGCCGCTCTCCGGGCAGGGTGCACAGCATGACACTGCCCTTGCTGGGGAGAATCTGGCAGTCCAGGCGCAGGACCCGGAGCACATCCTCCAGCACCTCGGTGACCAAGTGCTCGTGGTGGACGCCAATGCTGCCCTCAGCCCAGGCCATGCCGACCCGGTCGAGGAGGGGCGAAACCACTTGCTGGAGGAAGGGCTTCCACCCCAGTTGACCCTGGGCTTCCCGGAGGAGGCCGCGCATCCGAACCGTGTCCATGGCCACGACCGCCTCGAAGAGGGTCTCCACCCTCGGGTTGGCTTCGGGCTGCAGCATCGCCTTCAGCTCGGCAGCGCCGGCGCGCACCACCTGCGAGGGCCGGCGGCCCTGGGCCACCGCCTCCGCCATCAGCCTCAGCCGGTAGAGGTCCTCGATCCGGTACCGCCGGTGCCCCGAGGGCAGCCGCACCGGCACGGGAAAGCCGTAGCGGCGCTCCCAGACCCGGACCACATCGGTTGAAAGTCCTGTCTCTGAGCAGATATCGCCAATGCTCAACAGTGCTGGTTCGACCTTGCCCATGCGTCACCCCATCCAACCCGTGGGATTCACTCTAGAGGCTTGAGGTCATTCTGTCTAAATTTATATTCAGACAAAATCAGACGACCACCACCGTGGCCTTGACTTCATCAAAGCCCTGGTCACTGGTGCAGGTGACCACCACCGCACACTGCCCGGGCTGGCTGGGGGGGAGTTGAACTTCACCGACATAGCTGCCGTCGGCGCCGGTCCGTCCGGACAGCAGCCCGGTGGCTTTCTTGAGGCTGGACACCAGTTTCACCGCAACCTCAGCGCCGGATACGGGGCTTTGGCTCTGGCAAAGCCGTGCGCGGATCTGCACCCGGAACAGGCTCCCGAAGGCGGGTTTCAGGGGCCGGTCCAGCACCAGTTCCAGGGTTTCCACATCCCCTTCCTGTTGAAGGAATTCCAGGATGGCCTGATCCAGGGGGCGGTCGTTGAAAGCCTGCAGCTCGATCAGATCGGGCGGTGTCTGGTCGTACTTTCCGTTCTTGATGTCCCGGATGATGGCCCGGTGCTGCTCGTCCATGCGGCTCTGGATGGCCGTCTCCCCCAGGGGCGGGGCGGCCAGAAGGTCATCATAGGCCGAGCGGTAGCTGTCCAGGATCTCACCGCCCACGTAAATGAGGGTCTCGATCTTGGGATTGCTAAGGCCCTTGTCCTCGGTCTGCACATGGAAGATCCGGTTCCCGTGGCGGACATCAGTATTGTAGCCGGTGATCATGGGAGGGACCTGAGGAACAGGGGATCGGGGCGCGTCATGCCCTACCTTTGCAATCTTCCCGCCACATCAGGCATGACTTCCCAGGCAATCTCGCGGAGGACCTGATCGCCCATGCGAGCCACCACGGCCCTCACCAGGGCGTCCACCAGCACGGGATCGGCCACCAGGGCTTGCAGGAGTGCCTGAGCCTGCTCCTTGGACACGGGGCCTCCCTGACCCGGGACGGCAGCGCTCTGACCCCTTGCGGCAGGACCGGCCGCCGCCATTCCGGCTTCCGGGGCCGGTTCAGGAGAGAACGGAGGGAGGGGGACGTGAGGAAGGGCAGTAATCCCCGCCACTGCGGCCACTGTAGCTGAGGCAGCAGGCACCATGAAGTCGCCCGGTTCCGCCTCGGGGGCAGGCACCGGGAAGTCGGCCAACTCCTCCTCGAAAACAGGCACCGGGAAGTCGACCAGTTCATCTTCGAAGGCGGGCACCGAGAAGTCGGCCGACTCCGCCTCCAAAGCAGAGGGTGGGGGGATCTGGAATTCGGTCGGCACGACGTTGAACACTTCCAGCCCGGACAGGGTGACCAGGGGCTCTTCTTCCAGGAAGTCAGTCATGGGCTCGAAGGCTGCTTCCGGAGGCTCGGGTCGGATCGCTTCACCCGTCGGCTCATCCTCAAGCAGACTGCCCATGGGGAGATCCTGAAGGCTTTCCAGATCCAGTTCTTCAAGTTCCAGATGCACGTCGGGAACCGCGGTCGCGGGCAGAGCCATCTCCGGCACGAAGGGGTTCAATTCGGGGACGGGCGGAGCCACGACTTCCTCGGGCCACAGATCCTCCGCCGTGAGCACAAGGAGATCCTCCTCGGGGTCGGGCTGGTCAATGGCCTCCGCCAAGGCGACCGGGGTTTCCTCGGGCTCGGGACGGAACTCCGGCAGCGCCGCCTCGGCGCGCGTGATCAGGTCCCTGGCGGGGGTCGCGGGGACCGTGGTGAAGGGCGATGGATCAGCCGGCACGGGTGTGGCCAACAGGGCCTTCACGCGGTCGCCCAGTTCCCGGAGTTCGATGGGCTTTTTCAGGAAGCCCTGGATCGACGCCTTCGCCAGCTTGGCGGGATCCACCGGATCCAGCACGCCCGCCATCAAAGCGATGGGCATCCGGGCGGTGGCCTCGATGGCCCTCAATCGCTCGAGCAGGGTCCAGCCGTCCATGCCCGGCATGGCCGTGTCCACCAGTGCCACGTCGAAGTGCTCGCCGCGGACCACGCGGTCCAGGGCCTCCGCGGCGGAATTCACGCACACCAGCTCCACATCCGTGGGGGACAGCAAGGATTCAGCAATCCGGTGGATGCTGGGATTGTCGTCCACGAGGAGGAGACGTGGCATCGGGGACCTCGGGAAGCCGGGAGGAAGAAGGGTGGCTGGGCACAACGCTACCAGAAATGTGCACTTCGATGACCATCCATCGAATCAGCGCAGCAGCTTCCTGAGTACCCGCACCCGTTCCACCTCCACGAGCCGGACCAGCAGCACCCGGTCCCCCACCCAGACCCAGGCCACCCCCAGCGGCTCGCGGAGGGCCACCTCGGGCCCCCGCGGCAGCCAACCCTTGACGGACCCGCGCAGCCCCAGGGCCGCGCGCCATTCGGAACGGTACGATTCGAACAGCGCCTGCCGCTGGCGCTCGGGCGGCAGGGTGCTTTCGTTCCAGCGCTGGTCCCAGGCGTCGAAAGCGCCCCTCTCTCGCCAGGCCCAGGCCGGGTCCCAGGCGGGCCATGGCAACGTTTCCGGCGGCACCTCCGCCCAATCCACCTTGGTCAGAGGGCCGATTTGCCGCACCATGGTTTCGTCCGAAAGGGGTTCCACCAGGGCCATGCCCTGAGGCGGATGCGCCGTCAGGAGACCGGCTCCGGCCGCCTGACGACGCCACCGGCCGCCCTCCAGCGCCCAGGCCGTCCAGCCCTGGGTACCGCCGTGCCAAAGCCGGTCGCCCAGGGGAAACCAAAACCGATCCCCCACGTGCCACGGGATCGCCACCCGAACGCCGGGCAGGTCCTGGCCGTCCTCGGACAGGGCCTCGGCCTTGGTGGGCAGCCCCCGGGGGGGGGCGGGGAGCCCCGACTCGTCCCAGGCGGCGAGGGTCGGTTCACCCGGATCGCCGTCCCGGGGCAGCGCACTCAGCAGCAGGCGGGCCTCGCCCTTGCCCTCCGCAGGCTCGAAGAAGCCCACCAGCACGGCCTTGCCATCCCAGCTGAAGCGGCTCCAGGGACCGGATTGCGTGGACCAGAGGACGCGGCCCTCGGGTACCTCCAGCAGGCGGGTCTCATAGCGCGACGGCCCCATCTGCAGCGTCACCAGGAGGCGGTTGCCCTTGGCGGGGTCCAGCCGGGCCGAACACAGCGGCGCGTCAAACCGGTAGTGGCGCCATTCCAGGCCCCGCCACAGGACCACCTCACTGCGGCCTTTGGGACCGTTGAGGGCCAGGCCTTGGTCCGCCAGGTAGGGCGAGGCCGGTTCCCAGGGGGTGCCGAACCCGCCCTCGAAGGGCCAGGCCTCGGACTGATCCGGATCCTGCGTCCCCTGAAACCGGGGCGCCCAGCCGTCCTCCAGGCGGAACTCCGCCAGGGCCTCGAAACCCCCCAGGTTCATGACCGAGGGCGCCTCCTCGGCCGTGACCCCGCCCGAGTGGACCGAACGCGGCGCCTGCACCACCGCAAAGAGCAGCAGCATGGCGGCGATGAAGAGGCTGGCGATGATGTACCGTTGGGGAATCACGGGCTACCCATAGGGTTCTTCCAATCATGCCCCATCCTCAGTAGAAGGCTGGTTCCAGATGAAACAGAAATCGGCAGTGGAGACCGAACTGAAGCTGCGCATCCCCGCCACGGGCCCCTACCGTCCCCTGCTGGAAGCCCTGGGCTTTCGCGAAGTCACGGCCGCCCAGGCCGAACTTAGCGTCCTCTGGGACCGCGACGGCGGCCTGCGGGCGGCGGGCTCGGCCCTGCGCACGCGGCGCTACGCTGGCAAGACCCGCCTGACCTGGAAGGGGCCCAGGGTTCCCGACGCGATCCTGAAAATCCGCCCGGAGCTCGAGACCGGCATCGAGGATGGGGAATCCCTGGAGGCCATCCTCCGCGCCCTGGGCTTCGAGCCCGTCCTGCGCATGCAGAAGGTGCGCGCCGTGTGGGAGCGGCCCGAATTGGAGGCCTGCCTCGACGAGACCCCCTTCGGCTGCTACCTGGAACTGGAGGGCGAGCCCCAAGCCATTCGCGCGGCCATGGAGAGCCTGGGCCTCGCCCCCGATCGCGCCGAACCCCGCAGCTACCCCGAACTCTACGAGGCCCACGGGCTGAGCTAAGAAAGAAAAGCGGAAACACAGGGGACACAGAGAAAAGCCGGTTTTGCTCTTTTCTGTGTCCTCTGTGGGATTTCTGTGTCTTCTGTGTTCCGCTTGTATCCCTAGACTTTCAGCACGCGCTCCAAATCCTCGATCAAGTCCTGCACGTCTTCCACGCCCACGCTGAGGCGCAGCAGGTTGTCGTTGATGCCCAGGCGCTGGCGATCGGCCTCGGGGACGCTGCCGTGGGTCATGCTGGCGGGGTGACAGACGAGGCTTTCCACACCGCCAAGGCTTTCGGCCAGGGAGAACACCTGGAACGCGGAAGCCATGCGGCGGGTGCGCTCGGCGTCGCCGGTGTCGAAGCTCACGATGCCGGAGAAGCCCTTCATCTGCTGCTTGGCCAGGCCGTGCTGGGGGTGGGATTCCAGGCCGGGGTAGTAGACGGCCTGGAGGTCCTTGCGCGCTTCGAGCCAGCGGGCGATCTGGAGGGCGCTGGCGTTATGCCGCTCCATGCGCAGGTGCAGGGTCTTGGTGCCGCGCAGGATGAGAAACGATTCCATGGGCGAGAGGATCCCGCCGGCGGCCTTCTGGTGAAAACGCAGTCCCTCGGCCAGGTCCTCGCGGTTGGTGATGGCGATGCCGCCGATGGAATCGCTATGGCCGTTGAGGTACTTCGTCGTGGAGTGGAAGACCAGGTCGGCCCCCAGTTCGAGGGGCCGCTGGTTGTAGGGCGTAGCGAACGTGTTGTCCACGGCCAGCACCGCCTGGCAGCTTACTTCCTGCATCACGCGCCGGGCTCCGGGGATGTCGGTGAGTCCGAGCATGGGGTTGGTGGGCGTCTCCAGCATCACCAGCTTGGTGTTGGGCCGCAGGGCCGCCTTGAAGGCCGCCAGATCCCCCGTGTCCACCTGGGTGTAGGTGAAGCCGAAGCGGGTCATCACCTTGTCCAATAGGCGGAAGGTGCCGCCGTAGACGTTGTCCCCCAGCACCACGTGGTCGCCGCTGGAGAGCTGCTCGAAGATGGCGTGCACCGCCGCCATGCCGGAGCCGAAGGCCATGCCGTGGGCCCCGCCCTCCAGGGCCGCCAGGTTGGCCTCCAAGGCGTCGCGGGTGGGGTTGCGGACGCGGGCGTAGTCGAAGCCCCGGTTCTGGCCGATGCCCTCTTGCACGTAGGTGCTGGTGAAGAACACGGGCGTCATGATGGCGCCGCTGGTGGGATCCGGCGCCTGGCCGGCGTGGATGCAGCGGGTATCGAAACGGGCCTCGGGATTCATGGGACCATCCTTCCGGAATTCTTCAGTGTGAGGGGGAGCTGCCATGGGGAGAAGCCTCGCGTCCACTTGGGTGGTCCTGACCCTACTGGCGGCCTGCCCGGGTTGTCGATCCGACAAGCCCGACGTCCGGGTCCGGGCCGCCTTCGAAACCTGCCGCGCCGCCGTGGAGGCCGGGGATGCCCGGGCGGCCACAGCGGCCCTGGATCCCGCCTTTCAGGGGCCCGAGGGCATGGACAAGGGCATGGCCCAGTTGTTCCTCATGGGCACCTTCCGGCAACAAAATGTCGGCGTCACCGTGGTGCGGAACGAGGTCGCCGTCAAAGGGAACGAGGCCGTCCAGGACCTGGATCTCATCCTCACGGGGCGCAGCGGGGGGCTAATCCCCCAGGACGCCTCGCATCGCTCGTTCCGACTGCGGTGGCGGAACGTGTCCGGCGACTGGAGGCTGGCCGAAGTTCAGTCCCTGGAAGGCCGTTGATTGCGCCGCGGACATCAGATACCGAGGAACTCCATGAACTCGCCGTGGAGGTCCAGCGGGAGGCGGCAGGCCTGTTCCTCGTCCTTGACCATCTGGCGGCAGCGGGCCACGGCCTTCAATTCGGCCGCCAGGATGCCGCGGGCACGGGCCTGGCGCAGCGTCTGCATCACCGCCTCCAGCCAACCCAGGCGGTAGAGCGTGACCAGCAGCATGGCATGGGCCTTGGCGTTGGCTGGGTCGATCTCCAGGGCTTGGAGGAGCTGGCGCCGGGTGGTCTCCAACACGTCCTTCCGGACCTCGGAGCGGCCATCGGCACCTGTTCCAGAGGGCAGCTTCGCCCCCCGAAAGCTGTCAATGCCGGTCAGCGGCATCGCAAAGGAGCCGGTGCCAGGGCCGAAAGCGGAGCCAGGTCCCGACGCCGCCGATAGGGGGCCTTGGCGCAGCATCGGGGTGCCTTGCGGGGGTGTGGGTGGGGTCGGCCCCCGGCCCGAGGCCGGCCGATTCAGCCTCATGGTCACCGTGGGCCGCTCCTGTGCCCAGCGCCAAGCGGCATCCTTGGTCGCGCGCAGCACCGTGGCCAGGTCCTCCGCAGTCTGGAAGCGATTGGCCGGGTCCTTGGCCAGGGCCTTGTTCAGGATGCCCTGCACGTCCCGGCTGATGCCCTGGAAGGCGGTGGGCGGCAGGGGGGGGGGATTCTCGTGCAGCAGGCGGTAGATGATGGAGCCCGGGCTGGGGCCATCGAAGGGGGGGATGCCCGCCAGGGCTTCGTAGAGGACCACCCCCACGGCAAAGAGGTCGCTTCGTGAATCCGGGCGACCGCTCTGGAGGTACTCCGGGGCCATGTAGTTCACCGTGCCGAACACGATGCCCTCATCGGTGGAGTCGGAATTGATGACCTTGGCCACGCCAAAATCCAGCACCTTGGCCTGGAGGCTTTTCCCGTCCCACACCACCCGGATGTTGGAGGGCTTGATATCGCGGTGCAGAATCTGGTGCCGATGGGCCATGGCCAGGCCCTCGCAGACCTGGGCCAAGACCTCCAGGGTGTCCCGAGGCGTCAGCGTTCCGGCCCGGATCAGCGTGGCGAGATCCTCGCCCTTCACCAGCTCCATGGCCAGGTAGAGCACGCCCTGCTCTTCCCCCATCTCGTGGACCGTCACGATGTTGGGGTGGTTCAACACCCCGGCGGCGCGGGCCTCCTTGGCGAACCGCTCCCGGGCCTCGGGTCCCATGCTGGCTGAGGTGTGGATGACCTTGATGGCCACCTCGCGGCCGATGATCGGATCCCGGCCCAAGTAAACCTCGCCCATGCTGCCCTGGGCGAGAAGCCGGATGATTTCGAACTTGCCAAGACGCGTCAGCACGGGGCTTCCCAAGCGGTGAATGTCCGATCATCGGACGGCCATCGAGCCCCCGTCTAGGCCTTTCTGCCCGGCAGCCAATTCCGTCCACGCTCAATCATCAATCCCCCGCAGCCAAGCCTCGTCCCGCACCGGGATACCCAGGGCCTCGGCCTTAACCAGCTTGGAGCCAGCCTTCTCCCCCGCCAGCAGCAGGGTCGTCTTGGGGGACACACTCCCGGTCACTTTCGCGCCGAGCCGCTTGAGCCAGGCTTCGGCCTCCTCGCGGGACAGGAGGGGGAGCGTGCCCGTCACGACCGCCACTTCGCCGGACAGCGGGAGGCTCCTGCGGTCCCGCACGTCGGGGGCCAAGGGATGCACCCCCAGCTTTGCGAGGCGTGCCGGCAGCTCCGGGTGGAGTTCGGCAAAGGCTCGCAGGGCAGAGGCCACCTTCGGCCCCACTTCCTCCACGGCCTTCAGCCGATGCTCGTCGGCCGTCCACAGCGCATCCAACGAAGGCTGGGCTTCGGCCAGCAGCTCGGCGGTTCGGGCCCCCACCATGGGAATGCCCAGGGCATGGATCCAGCGGGCCAGAGGCTTGGTGCGAGCCGCTTCCAGGGCCGCCAGGAGGTTCTGGGCGGACTTCTCGGCCATGCGTTCCAGGCCGGAGAGATAGGCCAGACCCAGCCGTGGGTCCTGCAACAGGCCGAACACGTCCCAGGGCTGCTCGAAGCGCCCCGAGGCCACCAGCTGCTCCACCAAGGCTTCGCCCATGCCCTCGATGTCCAGGGTGGAGCGGCCGCCGAAGTGCAGCATCCGCGCCACCAGCTTGGCGGGGCATTCGGGATTGAGGCAGCGGATGGCCACCTCCGCATCCTCCGTCTTTCCCACCTCGCCCGCACAAACGGGACAGGCTGTGGGGGGGGTGGTGGCCGGCAGGTCCCGGAGCTCCTCGCCGGGAATCAGGGCCACCACTTTGGGGATCACGTCCCCGCCTTTCTCGATGAACACGCGGTGGCCCACCCGCAGGCCCAGGCGCGCCAGTTCGTCGGCGTTGTGCAGCGTGGCCCGGCGCACGGTGGAGCCCGCCACCTCCACCGCTTCGAGTTCCGCCACGGGGGTGAGCTTGCCCGTGCGGCCCACCTGCCAGGTGATGCCCAGCACCGTGGTGGTCGCCTGCGTCGCCGGAAACTTGAACGCGATGGCCCAGCGGGGGACCCGGTCCGTGGCACCCAGGCGCTGCTGCACGGTGAAATCCAAGATCTTCAGGACCACCCCATCGGTGTCGAAAGCCAACTTCAGGCGGGCCTCGGCTTGAAGCTCAATAAAACGGAGCATATCCTCCAGGGTTCCGGAATCCCTAGCCGGCATCCGGGTGAAACCCCAGGTCGCCAGCAGCGCCATGGCCGTGCTTTGGTCTGTCTGGGCGGGCATGGGCCAAGTGTCGTCCCAGACCGCCTGCCAGGGCAGGAAGGACAGGCGCCGGGCCTGGACCTCCCGGCTGTCCAGCTGCTTCAGGGTGCCGCTGGCGGCGTTGCGGGGGTTGGCGAAGCGGGCCTCGCCGCGGGCATCCCGCTGGCGGTTCAGCTCCTCCCAGCGCCTGCGGGAGAGGAACACCTCGCCGCGCACCGTGAGGGCCGGTGGCGCCTCGGCGGGCAGCCGTAGCGGGATATCCGCGATGGTCCGCGCGTTCTCCGTGACCCGTTCGCCGGTTTCGCCGTCGCCTCTCGTGAGGGCTTCGACGAGCTCCCGGTTCTCATAGCGTAGGGACAACGACAGGCCATCCACCTTGAGCTCGGCCGCATAGCGCGGCGCAGCAGCGGGTGCGAGTCTGAGCCAGCGGGTCTCCCACTCCCGCAGGTCGGCTTCGGAGTAGGCGTTGTCCAGGCTGAGCATGGGCAGGGCATGGCGGCGTTTCTCGAACCCCTCCACCGGCGGAGCGCCCACCCGCATGGTGGGACTGTTGGGATCCGCCAGCTCCGGGTGGGTGGCTTCTAGTTCGCGCAGCCGACCCTCCAGGGCGTCGTACTCGCCATCCGACAGGACGGGGGCATCCAGTACGTAGTAGCGGTAGCGATGCTCCCGGACCTCGGCGGCCAGGCACTTCATCTCCGCAGGCAAGTCCCTCATGTCGCCCTCGGATTCATTTCACCCTCGATCGGTGCAGGATGCCCATGATGACGCCCAGGGCCAGGAAGAAACTCAGGGTACTGCTACCGCCCGCGCTGAAGAAGGGCAGCACCATGCCCTTGTTGGGCAGGGCGCCGGCCACCATGCCCACGTTCACCAGCAGGTGCAGGGCGAAGATGCCCGCCGCCCCGGCACAGAAGTAGGCCTCGGCATTGGTGTGGGCCGCCCGAGCGGCATCCAGGATGCGGCTCAGCAGCAGCCCGAAGAGCCCCAGCGCCAGCAGGACGCCCAGGAAGCCCCGCTCCTCGGCCCACACGCTGAAGGCGAAGTCCGTGGTCTTCACCGGCAGGAAGTTCAGCTGGGTCTGGGATCCGCTGGTGAAGCCCTTGCCGATGATCCCGCCAGCCCCGATGGCGATGCGGCTTTGGTTCACCTGGTAGCCCTTGCCCTGAAGGTCGCTGGAGGGATCGAGGAAGATCATGACCCGCTGCTTCTGGTAGGGCTTCAGCGCGAACTTCCAGGCCCCGAACCCTCCGACCATGACCAGCAGCAGCAGCCCGGCGAGCCAGCGGGCCCGCAGCCCCTTCATGAGCGGAATGATGAGCAGGATCGGCAGGAAGCTGAGCGCCATCCCCAGGTCGGGCTGGCGATAGATGAGCAGCATGGGAAAGACCACCAACCCTAAGGCGCCGAAAAGCTCCAGCCGGCCCACGAAATCGGCGGGCCGCGAGCCCAGGCGGTGGGACACGTACAGGAGGGTGACCCACTTCATCAATTCGGAGGGCTGGAAGGTCTGCCCCGCGATCACAAACCAGCGCGTGGAGCCGCTGATCTTCCTGCCCACCACCAACACGGCCGCCAGGGCCACCAGGCCGAGCAGGTAGGCGGGAAAGCTGTAGCGGAGCAGGCGCCTGGGATCGGCGGAGGCCAGCAGCAGCAGCAGCCCCAGGCCCATGAGGTTCCAGAGGCTCTGCTTGAGCCAGATCCCCGCCTGGGGCGTGTTGCGCCCCGCGGAGTAGAGCGTCAGGGTCCCCAGCGCGATGAGCGCCAGCACCACCCAAAGCAGGCGCGGGTCCAGGGCGCGGAAACGCTCCTTCATTCCGGCACCTCCGTCGGCTGGGGCGTGAAGGGATCCACCATTTTCCCCCGGGGCGCGGGCAGCGGATTGCTGGGGCGGTCCAGGAACCAGTACTGCACCAGCTTCTTGGCGATGGGGGCCGCGCTGCTGGCCCCGAACCCCGCATTCTCAACCACGATGACGAAGGCGATCTGGGGCTGATCCCGGGGCGCGTACCCCGCAAACAGGGCGTGGTCCTTGAGGTTCTTGGCCTGCCTGGCGTAATGAGCCCGGTCCACGAAGGTGGCGACCTGGGCCGTGCCGGTCTTGCCGACCATGGTGATCTCCTTGAGCGCCGAAGCCGCGGCCGTGCCCCCCCGCACCACTTCGTAGAGGCCCTCATCCAGGATGGCCCAGTTCTTGGGATCCAGTGGCGTGTCCTTGGCTGGCGTCACCGGGGCGGGCTCCAGTTCATTGCTCTGGTCGTTCCGAAAGCCGTAGAACAGGTGGGGCGTGAGCAGCTTTCCCCGGGTCGCGATCAGCGCGTAGAAGCGCGCCAGCCCAAGGGGTGTGACGCCCACGGCACCCTGCCCGATGCCCACGCTGATGGTCTCGCCCGCGTACCACTTGGGGTCACGGGGAGCGGCCTTGCGCTTCCAGGCTCGGCTCGGGATGCGGGTGCGCTTTTCCTGGGGCAGGTCGATGCCCGTGCGTTCCGTGAGCCCGTACTTTTCCGCCGTGGCGTGGATGTCGTCGATATCCAGGCGCGAGGCCAGTTCGTAGAAGTAGACATCACAGCTCTGGGCGATGGCCTGCACCATGGAGAGACCGCCGTGGCCCGTGGGCTTGTCGCAGCGGAAGTC
>JANYAS010000173.1 GCA_025361205.1 Holophagaceae bacterium | reverse complement strand
TTACCGCCGTGAAAGGGCGGTGTCCTGACCCCTAGACGATAGCCCCCTGGGGTGGAACTTGGTGGGCCCAGCGCGACTCGAACGCGCGACCAACGGCTTAAAAGGCCGCTGCTCTACCGACTGAGCTATGGGCCCTTGCCGATGGATCCAGACCCGCGAACCCTCGAGCGCGCGGTGCACGCGAGCGTGCGGTGCCCGGATGGGCAGGAGGATCAGTGTGCCCGTGAACGGGCCTCGGGTCAACCCAGCAGCGGTTCGAGGAAGGTCCCGGGATAGACGCAGCCCTCGGTGCGATCGGGCCCGGTGCTGAGATAGGTGATGGGCACTTCCACGCTTTCGGCCAGGGACTCGAGGTAGGCCTGGGCCGTCGGGGGAAGCTTCCGGTGGTCGGTGACGCCGCGGGTGGTGCCCCAGCCCTTGAAGGGCTTCACCTCGGCCTTCAAGTCTTTCCAGTCGGCGGCGCAGCTGGGTAGCTTGGTGGTGAGGGTGCCTTCCCCGGTGCGGTAGCCCACGATGAGGCCCACTTCGTCCATGCCGTCGAGCACGTCGAGCTTCATGATGGCGAGGCCATCCACGCCGTTGGTGCGGCAGGCGTGGGCGGTGATGGGGGCGTCGAACCAGCCGCAGCGGCGGGGCCGGCCGGTGGTGGTGCCGAATTCGCGGCCCACTTCGCGCAGGCGGTCCCCGGTGGCGTCCAGCAGTTCGGCCGGGAAGGGGCCGGCGCCCACGCGGGTGGTGTAGGCCTTGGCAATGCCGAGAATCTTGTCGAGGGCCTTGGGGGGCAGGCCGGTGCCGGTGAAAAGGCCGCCCAGGCTGCAGTTGCTGGAGGTGACGAAGGGGTAGGTGCCGTGGTCGATGTCCAGGAGGGTGGCCTGGGCGCCCTCGAAGAGGATGCTGTCGCCCCGCTCCCAGGCGGCCAGAAGGTGGCCCTGGGTGTCGCCGATGAAGGACAGGAAGGGCGCGGCCGTGCGCAGCAAGCCTTCAATGATGGCTTCCAGGGGCGGCAGGCCGGCCTGGGCGCCGAGGCGGAGGCGCACCTCGTCGTAGCCGGGCCGGATGTGGTCCACCAGGGTTTCGGGATGGAGGAGGTCGCCCAGGCGGACCCCCATTCGGGCGGCCTTCATCTCATAGGCGGGTCCGATGCCGCGGCCCGTGGTGCCGATCTTGGCCCCAACCTTGTCGGCCCGAACCTCGCGCCACTGGTCAAGGGCGATGTGATGGGGCAGGATAACGTGGGCCTTTTCGGAGAGCATGAGGCGGCCGGAGAGGTCGAAACCGCGGGCCTTTAGGCGGTCCAGCTCCTGCTGGAAAACTTCGAGGTTGAGCACCACGCCGTTGCCCACGACTAGGAAACATTCGGGATGCAGAGCCCCGCTGGGCACCTGATGCAGGGCGATGCTCTGCCCGTCCACCACCACGGTGTGGCCGGCGTTGTTGCCGCCCTGAAAGCGCACCACCTGGCGGAATTTGGGGCTGAGCAGGTCCACGACCTTGCCTTTGCCTTCGTCGCCCCACTGCAAGCCCAGGATCGCCAAATTGATGCTCGCCAGGCCCATGTCGCCCTCCCAGCCTTTCAGGATACCGCCGGGCTGCGCTTCTGTCCCAGCCGGATAACGACAAGGGTGGCGGATGGCGCTACCCTGGTAGACCGCACTGGAACCATCCCGGTTCTGGCGCCATCCTTAACCCGGAAGGGTGTCCCGTGTTCGAAAAATTCACCGAAAAAGCCCGACGTGTGATGTTCTTCGCCCGCTACGAGGCGAGCCAGTTCGGTGCGGAAAGTATCCAGAGCGGCCACCTACTGCTGGGCTTGCTGCGGGAGTCGGAAAAGACCACCACCCAGCTCCTGGAGCGCATGGGCGTGCCGGTTGCCACTTTGCGCGAGCGCCTGATTGCCGCCCTCACCCCCAAGGACCGGAAGATCACACCCAGCAGTACCAGCATCGACATCCCCATGGAGGAGGAGGTCAAGCGCATCCTCCAGCACGCCACGGCGGAGAGCGCCAAGCTCAACCACAAGCACGTGGGGGCCGAGCATCTCCTGCTGGGAATGCTGCGGGAGGAAGGTTGCCTGGCCGGGCGCCTGCTAAAGGAGGCCGGCGCGGACCTGATCGCGGCCAAGGAGATCCTTCTGGAGAGCACCAAGGAGGAGAAGATCGCGAAGAAGAAGAAGGAGCATCCGCTTCTTTCCGAGTTCGCCCGCAATCTCTCGGAGATGGCCGAGCGGGGCATCTTCGACAACCTCATCGGCCGGGACCAAGAGGTCAACCGCATCATCCAGATTCTCAGCCGTCGCCGGAAGAACAACCCAATCCTGCTGGGTGAGGCCGGCGTGGGCAAGACGGCCATCGTGGAGGGCCTGGCCCAGAAGATCCACGAGGGGCTGGTGCCGCCCACCCTGGCTGACAAGCGGATTTACGCCCTGGACCTTAGTCTGGTGGTGGCCGGCACCAAGTACCGCGGCCAGTTCGAAGAGCGGCTGAAATCCATCATCGCGGAGGCCAGCAAGGACATCAGCGTGGTGCTGTTCATCGACGAGATCCACAGCCTCATCGGTACGGGCGCTGCGGAGGGCAGCCTCGACGCGGCCAACATCCTCAAGCCGGCCCTCAGTAGGGGCGAGATCCAGTGCATCGGTGCCACGACGCATAAGGAGTACGCCAAGTACATCGACAAGGATCGCAGCCTGGTTCGGCGCTTCCAACCGGTGACGGTCAACCCGCCGGACGAGGCGGAGAGCCTGCGCATTCTCGAGGGCATCCGTAGCCGCTACGAACTGTTCCACCGCGTCCGCTATGCGCAGAAGACCATGGAGGCCTCGGTCTACCTGTCCAACCGCTACATCACGGACCGCTTCCTGCCGGACAAGGCCATCGACCTACTGGACGAGGCTGGCGCCCGGGTCAAGCTGCGGGTGGCTGCCGGTGGTGAAGGCGCGCCTGCGGGCTCGACCCAGGAGGACGAGTTGCATCGCGTCATCAACGAGATGAACGAGGCTGTGCTCAGCCGGGACTTCGAGAAGGCCGTGCTGCTGCGCCAAAAGGAACTGCAGGTGCGAGATGAGATCCAGAAGAACCACTCCGAGATGACGGATGAAGATTACGCCCGCTTCCCCGAGGTCACCGAACAGGACGTCGAAGATGTGGTGGCCAGTTGGACCGGCATTCCTGTGAAGGCCCTCAAGGGTGACGAGAAGGCCATCATGGTCAACATGGAGCCCAAGCTCAACGAGCGGGTCATCGGCCAGCCCGAAGCCGTGAGCGCCGTGGTCCGGGCGGTGCGCCGCGCCCGGACGGGCCTCAAGAACCCGAACCGGCCCATGGGGTCGTTCCTCTTCCTAGGCCCCACCGGCGTGGGCAAGACCGAGCTGGCGAAGACCCTGGCGTCCTTCCTCTTCGGCGACGTCAAGAAGATGATCCGCTTCGACATGTCCGAGTACATGGAGAAGCACGAGGTTTCCAAGCTGCTTGGCGCCCCTCCGGGGTACGTGGGTTATGAGGAGGGCGGCATGCTGACGGACCGCATCCGGCGGAATCCGTACTGCGTGCTGCTCTTCGACGAGATCGAGAAGGCCCATCCCGACTTGATCAACATCCTGCTCCAGATCTTTGACGATGGGCAGGCTTCGGACGCCTTCGGGAACTTGGTGGACTTCAAGAACACCATCATTATCATGACGTCCAATGTGGGCAGCCGGGAGCTGCTGCCGGATAAGAACCTCGGCTTCGCCGAACAGGACGGCCGTCCCGACGCCAAGGCGGGAGACGCCATGAAGGTGCTCAAGCGCACCTTCCCGCCCGAGTTCCTCAACCGCATCGACGAAATCGTCGTGTTCAACCGCCTGGGCGATGACGAACTGCGCAAAATCGTCCGCCTGCTGGTGGAGGATCTCAACATTACCCTCCAGAAGCACAAGCTGACCGTCACCCTCACGGATGCAGCCTGCGACTGGCTGGTGAAGACCACGATGCGAGACCGGGCGTATGGTGCCCGCCCCCTGCGGCGTGCCATTCAGAAGCAGGTGGAGGATCCCCTCGCCGAGCTGATGGTGGCCCATGACACTGCGCCCTCGGGCGTCGTGAACTTCGATCTGGTGGACGAAAAGCTCGTCCCCTCCTTGTCTGATAACGGAGACGTGGCCGCTGGCCAGGAAACCCATCTGGTCGGAGCACCTGAATGACGCAGCGGAACAAGGTTTGGAACCGGGTCCGGCCCCGGTGGTGTAGGGGCATGCTGCCCCTGGCCCTGGTAGCTGGATTCGCCTTTCCAATGGCGGCTCAGGACATCGAACCCATCGTCAAGATCGAGGTGGTTGGCGCCCAGAAACAGACGGCCGAAACGGTCATTTTCAAATCCGGTGTGAAGGTCGGCGATGATCTCCGCAGCATCGACTTCACCGCCGTGGTCGAGAAATTGTGGGACAGCGGCTCCTTTGACGACGTCAAGCTGGAGCTGGAGGACGCGGCAGGCGGCAAGAAGCTCGTCATTCGCATCAGGGAACGGCCCTTGATCAAAGAGATCGACTACCGCGGTGGCACCGAGGTGGGCCTCACCAACATCAAGGACAAGGTCAAAGAGAAGAAGCTCACCATCAACCCGGATACGCTCTACGATCCCGAAACCGCCCGCAAGATCAAGAACCTGATCGTGGAACAGGCCGGGGAGAAGGGTTTCCGGAACCCGGTAGTCGACATCACGCTGGAGCCCATGGCCGGCGGGGTGGCGCGCCTGGTGTTCGATATCAAGGAGGGGGGCAAGGCCAAGATCTTCGCGGTCGCCTTCAAGGGCAACAAGGTGTTCAGCAGCGCCCAGCTGCGCGGAGTCATGGCGAAGACCCGCCGGCATTGGATGTTCAGCTGGCTCACCACCCATGACCTGCTGGTGGACAAGAACCTGGAAGAGGACCTCGACAATCTGAAAAAGGCCTATTGGAAACAGGGCTACAAGGATGTGTTTGTCGCCAAGCCGATCATCGAAGTAGAGGACCGCACCACCGCCAAGCAGAAGGTGAAGAACGAGAAGCGGATCAAGGAGGCAAAGTCGCCCAAGTACGACCTGCGGGCCACCCTGACCATCCCCATCCTGGAAGGCGAACGCTTCTTTGAAGGCACCTTCAAGACTGAGGGCGGGAAGATCTTCCGGGACACCTTCTACCAGGCGAAGTACGCGGAGGTGAAACGGGACAATCAGTCCTTTCTCCGCAAATTTTTCAACATCAAGCCATCGCTGGAGGCCCCCAAGGCCGGCGACAAGCCCGTGCCCTTCGATCTCGACGCGGTCAACCAGACCGTGGACAAGCTGAAGGAGGCCTACTCCAACCATGCCTACGTCTTGTTCCGCGCGGAAAAGAAGTTCGACGTGCGGGAAGAGAATGGCGTCAAGAAGGTGGACACCCTCCTCAAGCTGGATGAAGGCGAGGCTTTCACCGTCCGCAAGATCGAGTTCGAAGGCAACCTGACCACCAAGGACAAGGTGCTTCGCCGCAGCATGCTCATGCGCGAGGGGGACCCTTTCCAAACGGACCGGTTCAAGGACTCCCTGCTGAGCATCAGCCAGCTGAGCTTCTTCGACGTGAAGAGCTCTGATCCCAAAGTCGACCTGGTGCCGGACAAGGCCCAGGTGGACATCGTGGTGCGTGGCGAGGAATCGGGCGTCAATGAGGTGCTCTTCCAGGGGGGCTACGGCTCGCTGTTCGGGTTCTCCCTGGGCATCAGCTTCTCCACCCGGAACCTTGGCGGGGGCGGTGAGACACTCTCTATGAGCTACAACGGGGGCAAGTTCTCGAAGAACATCACCGTGGGGTTCACCGAGCCCTTCATTTTCGACCTTCCTTATTCCTTCTCCACGTCGGTGTCGAACGGATCGGCCGATTACGACGCCTCCCGTGTGGGCATCGCCAACGCTTACAAACAGTTCACCCGCAGTCTGGGAATGTCCGTGGGCGCTCGCCTCAGCAACTGGCTCCCCCAGTCGCCCTGGGCCTGGTTCACCACCTATTCCACGGGCTACAGCTTCCGCCTGATCCGCATCGAGGGCGGGCAAAACTTCTATTTCCGCGACACCCCCAACCAGCTCACCTCCACCTTCAGCCAGAGCCTGGCCTACAGCACGGTGAACCACCAGTTCAAGCCCACCGATGGTACGCGGGTGTCCTTCGGTCTGGAGTACGGCGGGTGGCAGTTTGGTGGGGACAAGCCTTTCCTCCGGGCGACTTGGGATTTCGCCAAGTTCGTCAGCGTGGCGGAACGGCACATCTTTGCCGTGAACGTGAGCTACGGGTATCTGCAAAACCTGGGTCGAGATGACCTGCCGCTCTACGACCTCTACCGGCCCGGTGGCGAGAACAGCATCCGCGGCTTCCGCTACGGCCAGGTGGGATCCGTCCTTCTGGACAACAACGGCTACGCCGTGGTGGTGGGCGGCAACAAGCAGTTCGTGGCCAACGCCGAGTACCAGTTCAAGATCGCGGACCAGTTCCGCCTGGTGTTCTTCTATGACGCTGGCAACGCCTGGAGCAGCGGCACGAAGGTCTTCAGCCGGAACCCGATTTCCTACAAGAACCAGGTGGATGGGAACATCCACAGCTATACCAACCCGACCCTGATTCGGTCCGCGGGCCTGGAATTCCGGTTCTTCCTGCCCATCAGTCCCGCCCCGCTGCGCCTGATCTGGTCGAGGAAGCTGAACCCCTATCCCTTCGATACGGAATCGAAGACCGACTTCCAATTCTCCATCGGAACCACCTTCTGATTCCTGGTGAAAAGCCCCCTCATTCCACGCTATAATCGCTCTTTCGTTTTTGGAGATTCCCATGCGTTTGCTCGCCCCGTCCCTGGCCGTCCTTTGCCTGTCCGCCGCCGTCTCCATCCCGGCCGCCGCCCAGGAAGCTCCCCGCTTCGCCTTCTTCAGCATCAACCAGCTGGTGCGCAGCTCCAAGAAGGCCGGCGCCATCTTCTCCGAGCTGGAGATCACGGGCAAGAACCTGCAGGAGAAGCTCCAGGCCAAGGGCCAGGAACTGCAGACCCTGCAGCAGCAGTTGAACTCCCCCAGTCTCGATCCCGAGAAGAAGGAAGCCCTGGCTAAGAAGTTCCGCGACGCGGAGTTCGAGGCCAAGAAGATGCAGGAGGACAGCCAGCAGGATTACCAGCGCGTGGAGAAGAAGGTTGGCGAGGCCATCACCAAGCTGGCGGCTCCCATTGTCGAGCAGCTGGCCAAGGAGCAGAAGCTCCAGCTGGTCCTGTCGGATCAGGCCGTGCAGATCCTTTCCTGGGCTGACCAGGACTGGATGAAGACCTTCACGGCTGAGGTCTCCAAGCGCCTGGATGCCAGCGAAGGTACGCCTGCCGCGGCGGCCCCCAAGCCGGCCGCCGTCAAGCCCGTCGCCGTCAAGCCCGCGACGCCCAAGAAGTAGTTCCATCCCCGCCGACGGATCGAAAGCTCTGGGCCGCTGGACCTCTAGGCGATGACCGCGGCGCGACGGCTGCTCCTGCTGCTCACCGGCATCAACCTGGTGAACTACCTGGACCGGTACGTCGTGGCGGCGATCATGGAGCCCCTGGGTCAGGAACTGCACCTGTCCGACGCCCAGCGCGGGCGCATGACCTTCGTGTTCATCGTGGTCTACATGTGCGCCGCGCCGCTGTTCGGCTACCTGGCGGACCGGTTCCACCGGCCCCGTCTGGTGGCCAGCGGCGTGGTCCTATGGAGCCTGGCCACCCTCGGTGCGGCCTTCGTCCACAGCTATGGGGCCCTGCTGGTGACCCGTTCGCTGGTGGGGGTCGGAGAGGCCGCCTATGCGACCCTTGGCCCCGCCATGCTGGCCGACGGCTTCCCCGAATCCGAACGGACGAAGAAGTTCACCTGGTTCTACCTTGCCATCCCCGTGGGCAGCGCCTTTGGCTACGGCCTGGGCGGCCTGGTGGCGGGTGTCTGGGGCTGGCGGGCATCTTTCCTGGTGGCGGGCGTGCCGGGGCTGGTCCTGGCCCTGTGGATGGCCTTCCAGGCGGACCCGGAACGGGGGGGGATGGATACCACGCCCGATGCGGATGCGGGGCTGCCCTACCTGACGCGCCTGCGCCACGTGTTCCTCAACCGGATCTGGCTGGCCTGCACCGCCAGTTACGTGGCCTACACTTTCGCCATGGGCGGCCTGAGCATGTGGGGTCCCACCCTGCTACAGCGGCGCTTCGCGGTGAGCACGGCGCAGGCTGGCATCGCCTTCGGCGGCCTGGCCGTGGTGACCGGCATCCTGGGCACCTTCATGGGTGGCTATCTCACCGACCGCTGGCAGGCCCGCTGGCCCGACGCGGGGATCCTGGTCTCGGGGGCCACCTTGCTGCTGGCTGCGCCCGTGGTGGCCTGGGCCCTGGGCACCGGGTCCCTGGGGATGGTGTACGCGCTGTTCTTCCTGGGCATGTTCCTGCTCTTCGTGAACACCAGTCCCGTCAATGCGCTCACGGTGAGTTGCCTTCCGGCCAGCGTCAGGGCCACAGGGGTGGGCTTGAACGTATTCTTCATCCACCTCATGGGGGACGCCATCAGCCCCGAATGGGTGGGCCACCGGGCGGACGCGCTGCATGCCCAGGGCCTTGCCGGAGGCGACGCTTTGGCTCGGGCCTTGGTCCTCGTGCTGCCGGCCATCGTCATCAGTGGCCTGGCGCTCGGGTGGGCCCGGCGCCAGCGCGAGCCGGTCTGACGTGTCGGCCAGCCCAGCGGCACGATTCCTGGGCCGCATCTGGTTTCGCGCCCTGCGGCGGGAAGGGCCGCCCCTGCCGCCGGGTCCCTGCCTGATCCTGCTGAACCACCCGAAGGGGTGCTGGACCCCCTTCCGGCACAGCGTTCTTCTGCGATTCGGGCCGCCCATCCCCTGGGAGGATCTGGCGGGGTGGAGCGCTGAACCCGAGGCGGTGACCGCCCTGACGTCCCGGATCCGCACCGCCCTCAAGCCGCTCACGCTGCACGATGCCGATGTGGGCTGCCTGGCGCTGGCCCAGGAGGTGGCCGGCATGGGTCGGCCCATCCTGGAACGCGGCGCTGAGGACCTCCCGGCCGTTCGGGGGTTTCTCCGACGCCACGATCCCGCCGTCCCGGAACGGCTGGAGGCCCGGCGGCAACTGCTCGAGGCCTTCCCGGAACTTGGGGGCTAACAGAAGCGCCGCCCGGGTGGGCGGCGCTTTGCAGGTCAGCTCAGGCTACTGCTGGTTGGAGAGCGGGTAGTGGATGGCCAGGCTTTCCGGCCCAAAGAGCGTGGGCATGGACATCATCGGGAGCAGTTCGCTCCCTGCGGCCACGGGATAGCCATTGGTGGCTGCGCCGTCCGCCACGACGCCTGCGCCGACCCAGATGGCCATCTGGCGCTGGCAGGCGGCCACGTTGGCGGGGGTGGTCGAATCCTGGAGCAGCATGCCGTGGGCCGCAGGGGCCGCGGTGGTGCCGATCTGCATCACGCCCTGGACCGGGTTGCCCGTGCCGCCCGCTGTGGCCGCGGCCACCGGCGCCTTGATCGCCGCGAGGGTCGCGCCGTACACGTAGGGCACCGCCGGGGCGGTCTGGGTGTTGCGGAGGATCTGGGTGAAGCCGCCGCTGACATCCGCCCCCAGCTGGCCCTGACGGCCGGCGAAGGCGTTTACGAAGTACTGGCCGTTGGCGTTGGGGATGACCGTGTCACCGATCGCCTCCTGGATCAACAAGCGGTTCGTGAACCGCGAGGTGGGCGCACCCGAAAGCGGCGTGCCCATGGAGGCGGGATCGATGGGATCGGCCACGGCCTGGGCCAGGGCGAAGAATTGGTAGTAGGCGGCGCTGCCCGTGGGGACGCCAGCGGCGGCCAAGCCCGCGTTTACCGTGGCGGAGAAGGAGGGGCTGTCCTTCAAGAGAAGGGCAAGGCGGGAACCCGGCACGCTGAGCAGCCCCTTCAGGTTGCTGCCGCCGGTCTGGCTGCTGTTGCCCGCCAGGAAGTAGGCCCCGACGATGCTGCCGAGACTCTGGCCCACGTACTGGCTGGCACCGGCGGCGCTGAGAGACTTCCCAGCGGTGACCATGGCCGCCTGCAGGCTGGAGGGATCAACAGCGGGCTGCTTGAGGATGCGCTCAAGGCGCCAGAGGTTGAAGGCGCTGGTCTGCACGTTGGTGCGGGCGGTGAGGATGGAGGGCAGCATGAAGAAGTTGCTGGCCCATTCGGCAGCGGGACGGCCGTTGCCCATGCCGGGACCGGTGTAGAGGGGCGCGGTCAGGCTGCCCGCCACGCCGCTCGGCAGGCCATGGACGGCCTGATCGATGGCGACCACCGCGTAGCCCGCGGCGCAGAGGGTATTGGCGAGGCCGAGGGCCTGTTCCTTCTGGCCCCCGATGCCGTGCATGAAGATGGCCACAGGATAGCCACCGACGGGCGCGGGGGTGATCGGAGCGATGACGATGAATGGCACGGTGCGGGTCTTATGATAGAACCCACGCAGCACACCCGTGGCATTGCGGAAGGCCGTCGTGACGCCAGTTCCAGGTACGGTGCTGGTGCCAGGGTTATAGAGAATGGGAGAAGTAACGGCATCAAGCTTGCCGCCGGCATTGGCGAGGTTGGTGTTCACCACATAGGGGTCCAACTGGAAGTCGGCGCTTTCGAAGGTGCCGGCGCCCAGGTAGCCCACGGCGGTGCTGGGGATGGTGCCGAAAAGGGCAGAGATGGACCCGGCACCGGTTGGAATGGCCGAGGTGCCCATGAGTTGGAAGTTCGAGACACCGTTGGTCCAGGCGCGGCTTTCAGCGGTGCTGAAGTCCGCGTTGAGGGGGGTGGCGCCCAGGTTGGCGTTGTTCGCATAGGCCCAGAGGGCGGTCTCCACGGGCATCCGGGAGGCGGGCGTACCGATGGGGTCCGCGGGGATGTAGCCCGCCCCGGTGGTGATGAACCGGCCCATGAGGGTAATGTCACTCCGGGAGGCGATGGTGGTTGTGGCCGAAGCCGTGATGAGGTCGTTCATGACCTTGGCGTAGCCGGAGAGTTTGATGTTCGTGCCGGTCGCCAAGGCATCGGCCCGGACGGGTTCCAGGGCGGCAAAGGCGCCACCGAGGGGGGTGGTGGACTTGAGGGCCTCAAAGAAGGCCGAGCCTGCGACCGGTAGGCCCGAGGCCGCGTCCTTCACCTTGTTGGTGACCACGTAGAGGTAGCGATAGCCGGGGAGCAGGGGCAGCTTGGGCATGGCATAGACGCCCATGCCGCTGGGCGTCAGGGCGAAGGTGCTGAAGGTGAACAGCCCCGAGATGTCCGTAAAGGTGAGCGGGTTGTTCTCATAACTGGAGGGATTGACGCTGGCGGGCTGGTCGGGCGTGATCATGAAGATCTTGATGTTCGTGCCATTCACCGTGGTGGGGTCCACGGCGTCGGTGAACCCGATGTAAATGGGCGCGTTCACTCCAGAGACGGCTTGGGTGTTGCCCATCTCCTTGATGTTCACGTAGGCGAGGGCCTTGTCCGGGGTTAGGGGATACCCAGGGTTGATGTTGAGGGTCCCGGCGACGGGGGTGGCCGTCGCAGTATAGGTAATGCTGGTGGTGGTGGCCGTGACCAGGATGTTCGGCAAGGGCACCTTGCCCGTGGACGGATCGAACACCGCCGTGTTCGCACTGGTCTGGAGGGGAACCACAGTCATGGGTGCGTTGGAGTCGCCGCCACCGTTGCAGGCCGCCAGGGCCAGCAGGGAAGCGCAAACAGCCGCATGGCTAAAGCGTCGATGCATTGCATCACCTCATGGGAGGGGGGTGGAAAGGACAGTGGAAGAGTGGATTGACGATAGTTGGGCCGGG
>JANYAS010000080.1 GCA_025361205.1 Holophagaceae bacterium | reverse complement strand
GGTCCATCTCGCCGCGCTCCGCCAGGGCCAAGGCCCCTGCCGCAAGTCGGAAATCAGTGTTGAAGCCGCCGACCCGCTTGAAGGCGAGGAAATCACTGTCGTCCCAGGCCTGTTGAGGAGCCAGTTCCTTCAGGGCGCGGCTCACGGCTTCCGCGAAGCTGCGGTCGGCGTCGATCATGACCCCGTCCACGTCCAGCACCAGCAGACACCGACGCGGACTCCTCAAAGGTTCCGCAGGCAGGTGGTCCCCCAGCGCTTCCGAGGTGCGTCGCACCTCCTCCTCGGTCCCGATGGACACCCGAGCCACGCCCATTCCTGGGAAGGCTCGCACCATCAGGTCCGCCTCAGCAAGCACGGGCGCGGGATCAGGGGCCACATAGAGGTAGTTCGCGGAGCTGGGCGCCGCGCCGTAGGGGCCAAGATGGTCACGCAAACGCTCCCGGCGCCGGACGATGCCGCGGATCTCCTCATCGAATTCCCCAGCGAAATCCAGGGCTACATCCAGCGCCTCGAGACTGGCGGACGAAATCGAATAGGGCAGCTGCAGAGCGGCCATCTTTCCGACCAGCGCAGGGGCCCCGATAAGATAGCCCAGGCGCCAGCCTGCGCTGGCCAGGGCCTTGCTGAAGGTGCGCAACAGGAGCACGTTCGGATAGCGTTCCACGACCAGTCGGTGCGTGCGCGGTGCGAACTCGGCATAGGCCTCGTCGAGGATCACGAGGGGGGGCTCGGGACGCCGGGCCGCCGCCTTGAGCAGGGGTTCCAGCTCTTCCGGGGAAAGCCAGGCGCCTGTTGGATTGTTGGGCAGGGTGATCCACATCTGCCGAACCCCCGTTGCCAGGGCAGCGAACCAGGGTTGCAGCGGGAAGCCCGTGCCCACGGGTACCTTCAAGGCCTGGCCCCGGTGCCGGGTGATGAGCAGGGGATAGAGGCTGAAACCCGGGTCTGGATAGGCGATGGCATCCCCCGGCGAGAGCCCGGCCAGGGCGACCAAATCCAAGACATTGCCACTGGAGGGCCCCAGCAGCAGCCCCCCCTCGGGCACGCCCAGACGCCGCCGCAGCCGATTGGTGAGCTCCGCCTGGCGCTCGGGATAGCGGTGGAAGGGCATGGCCGCGAGGCGTTTCAGCAGAGCCTCTCGGGCTGCGACAGGCCAGTCCGCCGCCGCCTCGTTCATGTGCAGGCGGGCCTTGCCGATGCTCGCGGTTTCGGACGCTGGGCGCGTGTACGGCTGGATGGATTCGAGATCGGGTCGGAGCAGGCTCATGGGTTTGCCTTTCAGATTAGGCGCAAGAAAGGAAAAGATTCACCACCAAGGCCGCTTCGCGACTGCAGAAAGAATGGAAGGAAAGGGCACCAAGAAGGAAAAGCACGCTTCCCGTCACCGCTGTGGGAACCCGGTAAAGCCAGCGCGATGCTTTAGCAGCGAGAGCCCGTGGGCAGTGGGTTAGGCTCCTGCTGATGGGTCGAAGTCCCCTAGCTTTCCTGGGAGCTCTTGGTGCGTTGGTGGTGGATTTTTGCAGCATTTGGATCCGTTCTCATCGAGGTAGACTCAGTCCAGGCTCTCAGAAGCAAGCAACGCCGGTGGCGAATCCGGCCGCTCAGGGCTGATGGGCGCCGCGCAGCCTTGCGCTGGTGGCATGGTGGTGGAGACCCTCCGCATCCGCCAGTCGACCCACCTGAGGCGCCAGTTCGGCGGCCAAGGTCGGTTCCAGGCTCAGAATGCTCTGGCGCTTCATGTAGGTCTGGACCCCCAGGGGACTCGAATACCTGGCCGTGCGCCCGGTGGGCAGGACATGATTGGGGCCGGCCCCATAGTCTCCAAAGGCCTCAGCGCTGTGACTCCCGGCAAAGATGGCCCCAGCAGCCGTGAGGGCGGGCAGCCAGTTTTCGGGATCCTGAACCACCAGCTCCAAGTGCTCAGGGGCCCAGGTCTGGGCGAATTCGATGGCCAAATGCTTCGGGGCCTGGATAAGCCGCCCGAAGCGGGAGACGCTCAGTTCCAGGATGGCCTTCCGCGGCGATGACTCTAAACGCTTCACCAGGTTCCTGGAAACACATTCCAGGAATTCCAGATCTTCGGAAATGAGAACGGCAGCTGCATCAGGGTCGTGTTCGGCCTGGGCCAGGAGATCCTCGGCCACCCATTCGGGATTCGCGGTGGCATCGGCGATGATCAGCACCTCCGTGGGTCCCGCCACCGAGTCAATGCCACAGCGCCCCACCAGTTGACGCTTGGCCTCAGCGACGAAGCGGTTGCCGGGTCCCGTCACGATATCCACGGAGGGCTCGCCGTAGGCCAGCCAGGCTACCGCCTGGGCGCCCCCCACG
>JANYAS010000151.1 GCA_025361205.1 Holophagaceae bacterium | reverse complement strand
TGAATGAACAATCCTTCAAATTGATCGTCGCCTCCTCAACTCGGCGCATAACGGCGCGGATCTGATTAGAACCGGCGATTTCCTTCTGGTCACCGGGCAAAAGGCTGCGCGCGGCCTAGTCGTGGGAAAGCTGGGGCACAGTGGTAACAGTCCTTAACTCCAACTGCATTTCACGGTGGCCGGTGGGCCTGGTGCCCTTTATGCATGAAGCCTTCCAGTGCGCATCCAGGGACTGACGACCGCCGAAGGGCTGCAAGGACCGGCCTATCCCCAGAGTGGTTGGGACATTGAGAGCAATCCCCCTCCAGCCGGGAAGTGACCAACCACCCTGGTTCAGCAGCGCTTCAAGACTTCAGCAACGCAGCGTTCAATCCCCACGAACACATCGCTCAGCCTCGCGTCGTCGAACATGTAGGCGGGGGTGGTGACAAGTTTGTGGGCCTCGTCGATGACGATCTCGTGGGCATTGGGGGTGTCACGGTGCTGCTGCCCCAGCTCCGTCACAGCGGCCGCGCAGTCCGCGTCGTTGCCCAGGGTGAGCAGGGCCGACCCTCGGCCGGAGAGGGCCAGGGCCACCAGGGCTGGCGCGATGCAGATGGCACCCACGGGTTTCTTCGCATCGAAGAAGCCCTGGATGAAGGCAGCCACGTCGGGCCGAACCTCGGCCTCGGCGCCCTTGAAGGCGAAGGAGCAGAGGTTCTTCGCCACGCCGTAGCCACCGGGCATCACCAGAGCGCCATAGTCCTCCACCTGGGCCTTGGCCAGGTCCAGGCACTGGCCCACGCGGGCGATGCGGCTGGCCTCCTCGAGGATGTTGCGGACCGCCCCTGGCGAGGGCTCGCCCGTGACGTGGTTGATGACATGGTGCTGGTTGGCGTTGGGCGCGATGCACTGGAAGGCAGCGCCGTGCTGATCCAGGGCCAGCAGCGTGAGCACCGCCTCGCGGACCTCCGCGCCATCCAGATGGCCACAGCCAGCCAATAGCACCGCAACCTTGAGCGATTTCGCCACGGGAGCCTCCTAATGATCGAATCGATTATCCATCGATCAGCAACAGCCCACCGCGGAGGGCGCGGGAATAAGGAAAAGATTTGGAGCCGGTGATGAACAGTGATGGACAGTGATCACAGCGTAAAATGGCAGGATTGTCTGGGTCCAACATCGCATGAGCCTGCTAGCGGCTTCCGGTTGAATGGATCCCTTGACGTGTCCTATCGGGGCATCACCGTTCATCACTGTTCATCACTGGCAAATTCTTTGGGATCCATCGCAGGGGTTTGATCCTTCCATGGCTTGCGCCTGTCTCTGTGTCCTTTCTGGGATTTCTGTGTCCTCTGTGCTCCGCTTTCTCATTCCGTATTCTTGGCGTTCTCCGCCGTGGACTCCGGTTCGTCTACCCTGATCCCATGCGCCTCTCCTCCCGCCTACCGCCCAGTTTCGAGCCGAATCCCCTGTCGGCCGCGCTGGTTCGGCTGAGGTCGGAGGGCCGCGAGATCCTCGACCTCACGGTGTCAAATCCGACGCGCTGCGGATTCGACTACCCGGAGGTGGCGATCCGCGCGGCCTTGTCCCTGCCCGCCGTGCTGGACTACGATCCGGATCCGCTAGGAGCCCGCACCGCCCGCGCCGCCGTCGCCGCCCACCATGGCCATAAGCTGCGGGCCGAGGACCTGTTACTCACGGCCTCCACCAGTGAAGGCTACGGCCTGCTATTCAAACTGCTAGGTGATCCGGGCGACGAGGTGCTGGTGCCCAGTCCCAGCTACCCCCTGTTCGACTGGCTCGCGCGGCTCGAAGGCCTGCAGGCCCGGTCGGTGCCCTCTTACTTCCATGACCGCTGGCACCTGGACCTCGAGGCCCTCGCGTCCGCGGTCACGTCCCGCACCCGGGCCGTGGTGGTGGTGAATCCCAACAACCCCACGGGACATTTTCTGTCGAAAACCGAATGGGAGTCACTAACCACCCTCTGCGCCCAGCGCAACCTCGCCCTCCTGGTGGATGAGGTCTTCGCGGACTACGCCTTGGAGCCTCCCGCCGACCGCCTGGCCACGGTCCTGCTGGATCCCGCGCCGCCCTGCCCGGTCTTCCTGCTGTCGGGACTCAGCAAGGTGGCCGCCCTGCCGCAGCTGAAACTCGGCTGGATCGCCGTCCGGGGGCCCGGGGCGGCGGAATACCTGGAGGCCCTCGCCTTCCTCACGGACCAGTACCTGTCCGTCTCCGCACCCGTCCAAGCCGCCGCCCCCGCGCTTCTGCGGATGGCGCCTGGGATCCAGGACCAGGTGCGGAACCGGCTTCGGACCAACCTGGCCCTCCTGGATGCCCGGCTTGCGGACCGTCCCCAGCTTTCCAGGCTGCCGGTGGAGGGCGGCTGGTCGGTGCTGCTGCACCGCCCGGCCCTGGATGCGGACGAGACCTGCGCCCTCCGGTTGTTGGAGGAGGCCCATACACTGGTGCATCCCGGCTCCTTCTTCGACCTGCCGGGGGATGGCCACCTGGTCTTGAGCCTGTTGACGCCCGAGGCCGTCTTCCGCCAGGGACTCGACCGCATCTTCCCTTGCCTTTGATCGGCCTGCATAATCACCCCAACCCGATGAGCATCCTCGCCTCCTGCCCCAGCTGTGGTGCCGCCCTGAGCTTCCGGCCGGGGACGATGGTGGCTGTCTGCTCCTACTGCAAGGCCCTGGCGGCCCGGAAGGACCGCGATCCCGAGCTGATCGGTAAGGTCGCGGACCTGGTGGACACGGGTTCACCCCTGGGGCTCGGCGCCTCGGGCACCTACACGGGGCGCGGCTTCACGCTGGCGGGCCGGGTGCAGTTGAAGCATCCCCTCGGGGGGGTCTGGGACGAGTGGTACCTGGCCCTGGACGATGGCCGTTGGGGTTGGCTGGCGGAGGCCCAGGGGCACTTCTACCTGACCTTCACCCAGGCACCCCATGGGACGCTGCCCCCGGTGGACGGCCTGCAGGCCGGGGGCCTCGCGGACCTCGGTCCCGACGGTCTCTGGACCGTCGGTGAGATCAGTGAGGCCACCTTCCACAGCGCCGAGGGTGAGATCCCCTGGGCCGTGGAACCGGGGGGAACCTACCGCTTCGCCGATCTCTCTGGCAGGAACGGGGCCTTCGCCACCCTGGACTACAGCGAGACGCCACCCCTGTTCTTCCTGGGCCGCGAGGTTGCGCTGGCGGATCTGGGCATCCAGGGCGGCACTCGGAAGGCGCCCAAGCTGGGCACTCAGAGCCTCAACTGCCCCCACTGCGGCGGGGCCCTCGCTCTCCGAGCGCCGGACCAGACCTTGCGGGTGGGCTGCCCCAGCTGCGGCAGCCTGCTGTCGGCGGAAAATGGCAAGCTGGCCTTCCTGAAGAGCCTCAAACAACCGCGCCAAGATGTGGTGATCCCCCTGGGCGCCGAAGGCACCCTGCACGGTGAGAAGGTCAACTGCATCGGTCAGCTGCGCCGCAGTTGCACCATTGAGGGCACGGAGTATCCCTGGAACGAGTACCTGCTGCTGGACAGTCGGCACGGCTTCCAGTGGCTGGTCCAGAGCGAGGGCCACTGGAGTTTGGCGACCGCGATTCCCATGGGGGAAATCCCGCCAGCCCGCGACGGCCAGAAGAACCTCTGGGCCCAGGGCCACAACTGGCGGCGCTTCCAGGATGTCGAGGCCGTGGTGGAGGGCGTCTGGGGTGAGTTCTACTGGGCCATCGAGCAGGGCGAGCGGGTGGAGGTGAGTGAATTCGTGGCCCCGCCGCGCAGCCTCACCCGTGAACGGCAGAAGCACAAAGGGGGCGGCGAGGAAGTGAACTGGAGCCTCTCGACCTACCTGGAACCAGCGGAGGTTTGGGCCGCGTTCAAGCTGGAAGGCGCCCCTCCGACGCCCATGGGCACCGCTTCCTTCCAGCCCAACCCCCACAAGGTGGCCCTGGCGAAATCCGCCCTCTGGCTGGTGGGCGCCCTGGGCCTGCTCCTGATCGTGGTGATGGCAGAGTCCGTGACCCACCGCAATGTGGAGCTGTTTCGGAAGCGGCTGGACCTCTACGAGCTGGCCCACCTCCCGACCGGGAGCACGGCAGCCCCCCGCAGGGGCATTCCCGTACGGCGGCCTGCGCCCGCCCAGGTTCCAGCGGAGGCACCTCTAGCCGAACCCCAGGAGCCGGTCTTCTTCTCCGGACCCATCGAAATCAAGGACGGGCATAGCAACTTGGCCCTCACCCTCAGCGCCCCGGTCAATAACGGGTGGGTCAGCCTGGAGGGGGCCCTGGTGAGTGAGACCACCGGCGTGGCCGAACTCTTCCTCGTGGAATCGAGCCTGTACCGCGGTGTGGACGGGGGCGAGTCCTGGGCGGAAGGCGAGCAGACCGCCACCGTCTTCCTCAGTGCCGTGCCACCGGGTTCCTACGTGCTGCGCCTCGCCCCCCAGTGGGACGGCCGGGTGCCACCGGTGCAGGCCATTGACGTGGAGCTGCGCCAGGGCGTCATGCGCTGGCTCTACCCGGGCCTCGCCCTGATCGGAGTCCTCCTGGTGCCCCTGCTCATGGTGTTCCGCATGGCGGCCTTTGAAAGCCGACGCTGGCAGGAAAGCATGTACATGTCCCGAGCGACTTCAAGTGGAGGTGATGACTGATGCGAATCCTCTACCTGCTGTTCCTGGGCGGCGGCTTCAGCCTGCTGATCGCCAACGGCTTTTTCGGCCACGAATTCTTCGGCAACCGCCGCCGGGCCGACCTGCCGCCCAGCGTTCGCCAGACCCCGGGCGCCTATCGTACCTTCCTGCACAACAACGGATTCCACGGAGGCAAGTGATGTTCACAACCCAACTGCTGCACCAACTCCTCGTCGCCGCCGTCTTCTCCGCCCTGGGTGTGGTCATCCTCGGTCTGGTGTGGCTGGTGCTCATCAAGGTGCTGCCCTTCTCCCTCCGCAAGGAGATGGAGGACGACCAGAACACCGCCCTCGGCATCGTCCTGGGCTGCCTCATCCTCGGCATCAGCATCATCATCGCCGCTGCCATTCATGGATGATTTGCCACAGCTGAACACGCATGAACACGGATTGGATGCCGTGTGTGAAGCGATCATTGGGGCTGCATTCAAGGTCAGCAACACGCTCGGGGCTGGTTTTCTCGAAAAGGTGTATGAGAACGCCCTTGTTCATGAACGGAGGAACACCACCGGACTCCATGTGGTCCAGCAGTACCCCGTCAAAGTGATGTATGAGGGTGTGCCTGGGGGTGACTACGTGGCCGATCTTCTGATCGCTGGTTGCGTGATCGTCGAGCTGAAATGCGTCAAGCAGATCGAAGACATCCACCTCGCCCAATGCCTCAATTACCTCCGCGCCACCAGACTCCGCCGGGGCCTGATCCTGCATTTCCACTTCCCGAAAGTCGGCGTGAAGCGTGTTTCTCTATGACCCATCTGTGTTCATCCGTGTTCATCCGTGGCTAATTCAGATCTTTCCATTCCCCAGCCCAGGCTCAAGGCACCGCTGTTGTTCCTGAGCGTGCTGCTCATTGCCAGCTGCGGGTTGATCTACGAGCTGGTGGCGGGGACGCTGTCGAGCTACCTGCTGGGGGATTCGGTCACGCAGTTCTCCACGGTGATCGGGGTCTACCTCAGCGCCATGGGGCTGGGCTCGTACCTTTCGAAGTTCCTCCAGCGGGGCCTTGCCCGGCGCTTTGTGGATCTCGAATTGGCGGTGGCCCTGGTGGGCGGGTTTTCCGCGCCCATCCTCTTCCAGGCCTTCGCCCACACGCACGCCTTCCGGGTGGTCCTCTACTTCGTGGTGGCCGCCGTGGGCACTCTCGTGGGCCTGGAGATCCCCATCCTCATGCGGATTCTGAAAGACCAGGTGCGGTTCAAGGATCTGATCGCGGGCGTACTCACCCTCGACTACATCGGCGGCCTTTTCGCCTCCATCCTCTTCCCCTTGCTCTTCATGCCGAAACTGGGCCTGGTGCGGACCAGCCTGCTGTTCGGCCTGCTCAATGCCGCCGTGGGGCTCTGGTCCACGCACCTGCTGGTCTCCCTGCTGGGGCCCACCCGGATGATCCGCCTGCGCTGCCTGGCCGTGATGGCGCTCCTCGCCGTGGGCCTCGCCTTCGCCGGGAAGTTCACCCTGGCCATGGAGGAAGAGATCTTTGCGGACGAGATCGTCTACGCCAAGGACAGCGCCTACCAGCGCATCGTCCTCACCCGCGGCCGGGGCAGCTTCCAGCTCTTCCTCAACGGCAACCTGCAGTTCTCCTTGGCAGACGAGTACCGCTACCACGAGGCCCTGGTGCATCCGGCCTTCGCCGCGATGCCCGATGCGAAACGCGTGCTGATCTGCGGCGGCGGGGACGGTCTCGCCGTGCGTGAGGTGCTGAAGCATGCCTCCGTCCAGGAAGTCGTGCTCGTGGACCTGGACCCGGCCATGACCGACCTGGCCCGGCGGCAGCCCATGGTGCGCGAGCTCAACGGCGCGGCCCTGGACGACCCCCGTGTGAAAGTGGTGAACGCTGATGCCATGGTGTGGCTACAGGACACGGCCGGGGCGCCCTTCGACTTGGCCCTGGTGGACTTTCCCGACCCCAATACCTACGCCCTGGGCAAGCTCTACACCTCGCGCTTCTATCGCCTGCTTCGGAGCCGCCTGACCGAGGACGCCATGATCGCCGTGCAGAGCACCTCGCCCCTCATGGCCCGGCAGTCCTTCTGGTGCATCGCCGCCACCATGGAGGCGGCGGGACTGAAGGTTCACCCCTACCACCTGGCCGTGCCCTCCTTCGGCGTCTGGGGCTTCGTCCTGGCCTCGAAGCGGGACTTCCCTGTGCCCACCCACGTGCTGCCGGGCCTGCGCCACCTGTCGGATGAAGCCACCGCCGCCATGTTCGCCTTCCCCAAGGACATGGACCGCGTGCCAACGGAAGTGAACCGCCTGGACAACCAGCTACTCGTGCACCTCTATGCTCGCGAGTGGAGACGCTGGTCATGAAACGTCGCGACTTCCTGGCGGCAACCACGACTTCGACCCTCGCCCTTGCCTGCCGCCGCAAGCCCGAATTCCCCTTCTCCGGCGAACTGATTGGTCCGGACCTCGCGCTGGGGCACTGGCTCCGCGGCGGTGCCTTCGCCGATCCCGACCATTTCGAGCCCATCTCCACGCTCATCGTGGGCGGCGGTGTAGCCGGCCTCAGCGCCGCCTGGCGGTTGACGGGCGGTGGCCTGGACGACTTCCAGGTGCTAGAGCTGGAACGCGAACCCGGCGGCACCTCCAGGTCCGGCCGCAACCATGTGAGCGCCTTCCCTTGGGCGGCGCACTACCTTCCCGCGCCGGACCGGGGCAATCATGCGGTCCTGCGCCTCCTGAAGGAATGCGGCGTGTTGGAAGGCTTCGATGCGAAGGGAGCTCCCATCTTCGCAGAGGAAGCCACCGTGCGCGCGCCGGAGGAACGCATCTTCGCCTACGGCCAGTGGTGGGAGGGCCTCTACCTGCGGGCCGGCGACTGCGCCGAGGACGAGCGGCAGTACCACGCCTTCTTCCGCGAGGTGGACCGCTGGGCGGCCTTCCGGGATGGGCAGGGCCGACCCGCCTTCAGCATCCCCAGGTCCCGCTGCTCGGACACCCCGGAAGCCCGAGCTCTGGATGGCCTTTCCTTCGCCGCCTGGCTGGACGCACGCGGCCTCACCTCGCCGCGCCTGCGCTGGCTTCTGGACTATGCCTGCCGCGATGACTACGGCTCCCACCTGGAGTCCACCAGCGCCTGGGCGGGGCTCTTCTATTTCGCCGCCCGCAAGCAGGGCCCCGGCGAGGACTCGCGGCCCCTACTCACCTGGCCCCAGGGCAACGGGTTTCTCGTGGATCACCTGCGCCGTACCTGCGGGGACCGCCTGCGCTGCGGCGTGGCGGCCACCTCCATCCGTCCGGACCGGGACGGCCTGCTCGTCACCGGCTGGGATGCCGTGAACCAGCGCCGCCTGGGCTGGCGGGCCCGCAGGGTGATCTTTGCCGGACCGCAACACGTGGCCAAGCACGTCATCGAAGGCCTGGAGGTCGCCCGCCCGGCCATGGCCCGCATCCACAACGCGGCCTGGCTGGTAGCCAGCCTCACGCTTCGGGCCCGGCTCAGGGAACCCACCTTCCCCCTCGCCTGGGACAACGTGCTGCGCGACAGTGAGGCCCTGGGCTACGTGGTGGCCACGCATCAGAGCCTGCAGGACTACGGCCCCACAGTCCTCACCTGGTACCGACCCTTCGCCGGACCGGACTGCGCAGTCGAACGGGCCCGACTCCGGGCCATGGACTGGCCCGCCTGCGCCCGCATGGTGATGGCCGACCTGCGCCCCGCCCATCCCGATCTGGAGGGCCTGGTGGCCCGCCTGGACGTCATGCGATGGGGCCACGCCATGGTGCGCCCGGAACCCGGGCTGATGTGGGATCCGGACTTCCTCGCGCTCTCCCGACCCTTCGGAGCCGTACACTTTGCCCACACCGAGCTCAGCGGCCTGGCCCTCTTTGAGGAGGCCCAGGATCACGGGCTCCGGGCCGCAGAGGAGGTGCTAGCGGCCCTGGGGCGCCGGGACGGCAGCTGGCGCTGACAGAGCCTGGATCTTCTCGACCAGGCGGGCCTCACCCTGGGGCGGGATGGTCACGATCCAGATCCGATCGTAGGTATCGAGGGACCAGTAGGGCACCGACCCCTTCACCCCCAGGGCCCGTGCGATCTTCTTCAAAAGGTCGTGGTGCCAGCAGACGAGGACCGTGCGCCCCGGCAGATCGCGGAGGATCTCCGCAGCCAGGGCCTCGCTTCCGTCCTTTGGCCGCAGAAGCGGCCTCAGCCCGACCTTGGCTGCTAGCGGGGCCAAGGTCTGTTGGGTCCGCCGTAACTCAGAGGCGTAGAGCACGGCGGGCCGGAACCCTTCCAGCAGCGGCACCAGGGCCTGGGCGCGATGTCTTCCTGCCTCCGACAGGGGCGAATCCCCATCGAACAAGGATTCCCGTTCCGCATGCCTGAGCAGCACCACCGTCGTGACCTGGGCCCCCAGAGTCGCCGCGAACCCCAGCAGGCAGGCAATCAACATCCCTTGGCGAAGGCGTGGAAAGGTCATGGGGCTCCAGTCCTTCAGCTTAAGCCGTCTTATATAAAACAACCCTTCTCGAAAAGGGCGAGAACGGCATAAGGGACCGTAACGGAATGGCGAATTCAACCAAGGTTATTCCGTAACGGCCCCTAACGGCCCCGGGAGTCGGTTGTGATGGCCGACACATCCCCATTGAGGCGAAGGAGACCTTGCCCCAAGTATATCAATCGGTTTTCTCATATTGGTCCCGAATCTTGCGGTGCGCGTTCAGGTCCGCCCATGTGCCAACACCTTTCATTGTTTTATTTATGAATCACTTGGAATGTCTTTATTTTTCTTGACGCACCCCACTCGCGGGCGTGGCATGGAACCCACTCTCCTACTCAAAGTCGATTCCATGCTGCAAGAGAAACAATCGCTGTCCAAGGCCCAGGGTCCCCCATCCGAGCGCGACCTGGCGGCAGCTTCATCGGAGTCACTGGAATCCCGCTTGGCCTTCCTCACGGAGGGAGTCCAAAGGCTGGAGGCCAGGGTCGCCGCCCTGGAGGCGGGGGTTGTGGAACCACCAGGAATGGCCAGTACGGCCCCCTCAGCCAACCTCCCCGTTCCGGACGCCCTCCTGAACCCAGTCCGCGTCATGGGGCTCATCGGCCGGGTCTGCCTCATCCTCGGTGGGGCCACCTTCATTCGGGCCCTGGTGGACGCCGGCACCGTCCACAGGGGCTGGGGCGTGGCGCTGGGTCTGGCCTACGCCATCACCTGGGCCGTCCTCGCCGATCGGGCGAAGACCGCCATGGATGCGGCCTTCCACGCCCTCGCCTCCATCCTGATCGCCTACCCGCTCATCGCGGAATCCACCGTCCGGTTTGGCATCCTGACCCCGGCCCTCGCTGCCTTGGCCCTGCTGGCCGTCACCGTCCTCCACGGGGCTGTGGCCTGGCGGCGGGAACTCCAGCCCATGGCCTGGATCGCCACCTTGGCCTCTCTCGCGACGGGCTTTGTGCTCATGGCAGCCCGCCAGGTCTTCGAGCCATTCCTGGCGGTGTTCCTGATCCTGGGCCTGGGTGCCCTCTGGCTCACCTACGGGCGGAAGTGGCAGGGCCTGCGCTGGGCCACCGCCCTCGCGGCTGATCTCGGCGTGCTGATCCTCACGTCGCTTGCCGCCTGGCCGGGAGGTCCACCGGAGGCCTACCGCGGGCTCTCCTCCGGCTGGGCAATGGGGTTCGCCCTGGCCCTTGCGGTGCTCTACATCGGCAGCTTCGCGTGGCGGATGCTCCAGCGGCGCCGCGTTGTGACTTTCTTTGAGGTGGTGCAGACCGCCCTGGTGCTTCTCGTGGGGTTCGGAGGTGCCTTGCGGGTGGCTCTGGCCTCGGGTTCAGGGGTCGGTCTCCTCGGCGTGGGCGTCTCTCTGGCGGGCGTGGGCTGCTACGCCGCCGCCCTACCCTTCGCCACAGACCATGAGGAGACCCGACCGAACTTCAACTTCTTCACCACGCTCGCCCTCAGCCTCCTGCTGCTGGGAGGGCTGGTCGTCCTCCGCCCACCCCTCTTTGCCGCCGTGGCTGGCGGATTCGGCATCGCGGCCATGCTCTTCGGACTCCACCTACGCGGGGTGGTGCTCATCCTGCACAGCGGGATCTACCTCACCGCCTCGTCCCTGGTCTCTGGGCTCGCCTCTGTTTCCCTCCGGGCCTTCCTGGCTTCCGCCGGTCCCCATTCGCCCTTCACCTTGGCCAGCGTCCTGTCACTCGCAGCTCTTTCGGCCGTCCTGTCGCTCTTCCTTCTGCGCCGCCCCCCCGACACCATCACCGCCCGGACCCGCCCCGTGTTCCTGTTCCTGGGGGCCTTGACCGTGGCGGGCTGGGGGGCGCTAGCCATCCGGGTCTGCTGCGGCCTGTTCCCGTCTGGCGCCACCGATGCCGGGGCCGTGGCCGCGGTCCGCACGGGGATGCTGTCCGCCATCACCATCCTGCTGGCCTGGTTCGGTCGCCGGATTCCGGTCCTGGAATTGAGGTGGCTGGTCTATCCCCTCCTGGTCGTCACGGCCCTGAAGTTCCTCTTCGAGGACTTGGCGGCCGGGCGACCGTTGACCCTCTTCCTGGGGTTCATGTGCTTCGGCGCCACGCTCATCATTGCGCCCCGGCTGCTGAAGGTCCGGTCCCCAGGCGAAGGCGGCGGGGCGGGGCGGAAGGTGGAAGGATGATGCGCTGCACCTTCGGAAATGTGACCAAGATCCTGCGGGCCGGCAGGGTCCGCCTGCGAGGATTACCATTACTTGAATCCGTCAGTCGACCGTTGTTTTGGCCCGTTCCCTCCTTAAAGACCGAGTCATGTTTCCCCGGCTTTCAGGCGTACGGCCCATCCCTGCCAGAGGTACATCCATGAACACCCGCCCGATGCGATTCGCGCCCAGCTCCACTCCTGCGGTGGGTCTGGCGATCCTGCTCCTGGCGGCCACCGCCTTTGCGACCCCGCCCGTGGTCAAGTCCCTGGCCAAGCCCCTGGTCAAGGTGGAAGCGCCCGCCCAGGAAGGCCTCCAGGTGCCCAAGCCCCCCTTCACGGAAGGGATCTTTCCCTGCACCTCCTGCCATGACGGCAAGACCGTAAAGCTCAACACCCAGCGACGGGTGCTCAAGGACATGCACGACGACATCGCCCTCAAGCATGGTCCGGAAAGCCGCTGGTGCCTGGACTGCCACGATGCCCTGGACCGGGATTACCTGCACCTGGCCAGCGGGGAGCGAATCGAGTTCACCGTCTCCTACCTGCTCTGCGGCCAATGCCACGGCGACAAACTGAGGGACTGGAAGGTGGGCGTTCACGGCAAGCGCACCGGCAGGTGGAATGGGGCCAAGGAATACCTGCTTTGCGTCAATTGCCACAACCCCCATTCGCCGCGCTTCCAGCCACTGAAGCCCATGCCACCGCCAACCCGGCCCGAACAGATCCAAGTCAGGAAAGGGAGCGCCCGATGATGGACCAAGCACCTCTCCAGCCCCCCGCGAGTGATGAATGCGCCTCCACCAGCTGCGGTGGCGGCGGTCGGCGTGAATTCCTGGGCACCGCCGTCGCCGCGGTGGCTGCTGCCCTCACGGGCTGCAAGACCCACAGCAAAGAAGAGTTCCTCCAGCACAACTTCCAGGAGCTGTCCAAGGACGAAGTCCTCAGCGTCATCGCCCGCCTGGAGAAGGAATACAAGGCGAAATATGGCAAAGAGGTCAAGGTTGCCACCACGCCGCCCATCCCTGGCGTGATCTTCGGCTACGCCCTGGACCTCAGCCGCTGCATCGGCTGCCGTCGCTGCGTCTATGCCTGCGTGAAGGAAAACAACCAGTCCCGCGACCCTCAAATCCACTGGATCCGCGTGCTTGAACTGGACAAGGAGGAGGGTGTCAACCTCCAACACGCGGATCAGTACTACGACCCTGCGGAAGTCCCCCGCGAGGGCCATTTCTACATGCCGGTTCAATGCCAGCAATGCAAGAAGCCACCTTGTGTCAAGGTCTGCCCCGTGGGGGCCACCTGGCGCGACAAGGACGGGATCACGGTGGTGGACTACAACTGGTGCATCGGCTGCCGCTACTGCATGGCCGCCTGCCCCTATGGCGCTCGCCACTTCAACTGGGGCGAGCCGAACCTACCTGCGGACGAGGTCAATCCCACGACCCACTACCTGGGCAACCGTCCCCGCCCCAAGGGTGTGGTAGAGAAGTGCACCTTCTGCGTCCAGCGCACGCGCAAGGGGCTCTATCCGGCCTGCGTGGAGATCTGCCCCACAGGCTCCCGCAAGTTTGGCAACCTGCTCGACAAGGACAGTGAGATCCGCTACATCCTCGAGAACAAGCGCGTCTTCAAGCTCAAGGAAGACCTGAACACCCAACCCAATTTCTTCTACTTCTACGGGGTGTGAGGCCATGGCCATTCTGAAGAATTTCAAGCAGTTCATCGTTGATACGGTGGGCATGATGCTCCGCGGAAGCCGGACGTACTACGCCTGGGTCGGGTTCCTCCTGCTGCTCATCATGATCGGTGGCATCGCCTACGCGGGCCAGTTGAACCATGGCCTGATCGTCACGAATATGAGGGATCAGGTCTCGTGGGGTTTCTACATCGGCAACTTCACCTTCCTGGTGGGCGTGGCTGCGGCCTCGATCATGCTGGTGATCCCCGCCTATATTTACGACTGGGCACCCATCAAGGAAATCACCATCCTCGGAGAGATGCTGGCGGTCACTGCCTTGATCATGTGCCTCGGCTTCGTGATGGTCGACATCGGCCGCCCCGATCGGTTCTGGCACATCATGCCCCTGGTCGGCCGTCTCAACTGGCCCGCCTCCATGCTGGCCTGGGACGTGATCGTCCTGAACCTCTACCTGCTGCTGAATTGGTTCGTGGTGACCTACCTGCTCTTCAGTTCCTACCTCGAGAAGCACTACAACAAGAAGATCGTGCTCCCGCTCGTGCTCCTGTCCATCCCCATGGCCGTCAGCATTCACACCGTCACGGCCTACCTCTACAACGGCCTGGCGGCCCGTCCCTTCTGGAACTCAGCCATCCTCGCCCCGCGCTTCCTGGCCTCAGCCTTCTGCTCGGGCCCCGCGGTACTGCTCATTCTTCTGCAGGTGCTCCGCAAGACCACGCGGCTGAAGATCACCGATGAAGCCATCTTCAAGATTGCCGAACTCATGGCCTACACCATGGGCTTCAACCTCTTCCTCACCGCGGCGGAATCCTTCAAGGAACTCTATTCGGGCACCGAACACATGGTCTATTTCCAGTACCTGCTCTTCGGGTTGGAGAAAAATGGCACCCATTACAACACCCTGGTTCCCTTCGCGTGGGCCTCGATCATTACGGGCTTTGTGGCCTTCCTGCTGTTCCTCATCCCCAAGACCCGGACGAACTGGATCACGCTGAACATCGGCTGCGTCTTGATCTACTCCAGCGTCTACATCGAGAAGGGCATGGGGCTCATCATCCCCGGCCTGACGCCGGACGCCTTGGGTGAGATCTTCGTCTACACCCCCTCCTTCACCGAGATCGCCGTGGCTGCGGGCATTTTCTCCCTGGGCGCCCTGGTCTTCACCGTCATGCTCAAGGCCGCAGTGCCCATGATGCTCGGCGAGTTCACCCTTTCGAGTGGCCTGAAGGGTAAGAGCCATGAGGAGCCTGTAGGGCCAGCCTAAGCCGTCCTACAGATTCCTCACCAGCGTTCCGCGTCCGTCCTGGGGGCCAACGGCCAGAGGTCGGAGGCTACGCCGTTCACCGTCGCACCGCTCTGCATGACGTGCGGGGTGTTTTTCAGAAAGCTGTGGGGGAAGATGGGTGCCGGGTCGCTGGCCGCATCCAGGCTCGCGATCATTGCCATGGGGAGCACCAGGTCCAGGGCCTGGAGGTTGCCCTCCAACTGGGCCAGGGTCCGGGCCCCGAGGATCGGACTGGCCACGCCAGGGCGCGCCAGCACCCAGGCCAGGGCCACCTGGGCCACCCCGGTGCCCAGCTCGGCGGCCACGGCTTCCGCCGCCTCGATGATCGCGTAGTTGCGATCTGTGAGGCTCTTCGACACGCCCGGGACATGCCGTCCCTCCCCATGCGGATGCTTGTTCCGTCCGTACTTCCCGCTGAGCAGGCCGCCCCGCAGCGGGGACCAGGGCGTGACGCCCAGCCCGTTCGCCTGGGCCATGGGCAGCAGGTCGTGTTCCACGGTGCGCTCGATCAGGGAGTATTCGACCTGCAGCGCGACGAAGGGCGACCACCCCCGGAAGATGGCCTCATGCTGCCCCTGGACCACCTGCCAGGCCGGCGTATCCGAGACCCCGATATAGCGCACCTTCCCGGCTCGCACCAGGTCATCCAGCGCACGCATGGTCTCGTCGATGGGCGTGTGAGGATCATGGAAGTGCATCCAATAGAGATCGATGCAGTCGGTCCGCAAGCGGCGCAGACTCTGTTCCACCTGCTGCTGGAGGGCCTTGCGCCCGGCCCCACCACTGTTGGGATCCCCAGGATGCAGGCTGCCGCCGAACTTGGTGGCCAGCACCACGTGGTCGCGGCCGCCCCGCTCGCTGAAATAGTCGCCGAGGATGACCTCGCTGTGGCCTTTCGTATAGATGTTGGCAGTGTCGATGAAGTTGCCGCCCGCCCCCAGGTAGCGGTCCAGCATGGCGTGGCTTTCCGCCACGTCGCAGCCCCAGCCCCAGTCCGGGCCGAAGGTCATGGTGCCCAGGCAGAGCGGGCTGACGCGCAGTCCTGAGCGTCCCAGCGTGCGGTAGTCGGTGAGTTTCATGGAACCTCCACGTAACGCGAATTAGATCCCCGGGTCTTCGTCGGTCGCCACATCCGGATTGGCCGCGAGGATGATTCGGAAGCGCTCCAGGTCCTTGAGGAACGGCTCCACTAGGCTCGGATCGAAATGGGTACCCCTGCCCTTGCGGATCAGTTCCACCACCTTCTCCTCGGGCCAGGCGTCTTTGTAATGGCGCCGGTTGCTGGCCGCGTCGTAGACGTCCACCAGCGCGGTGATGCGGGCCTCGATGGAAATTGCCTCACCGCGCAACCCCTTGGGGTAGCCGCTGCCATCCCACTTCTCATGATGGCCGATGGCGATGCGCGCCCCCATCCGAATGAAGGGGACCGTGGAACCCTTGAGGATCGTAGCGCCCATAATGGTGTGCTTCTTCATCACTACCCACTCATCCGCAGTGAGAGAGCTGGGCTTCTGGAGAATGGCATCCGGCACACCAATCTTGCCGATGTCATGCATGGGGGCCGCCGCCTGGATGGTATCGATGCGCTCCTGGTCCCAGCCCAGCATGCGGGCCATCTCTGCGGCATAGAGGCCGATGCGGCGCACATGCATGCCTGTCTCGTTGTCACGGTGTTCGCTGGCAGAAATGAGGCGAAGGGCGATCTCCTCGCGCGAATCGCGGATCTCCACGGTCTGCTCATGGACCTTATGGGCCAGTTGGGCCTCGCGATCCCGGAAGGCGATCTCCAGCATCCGACGTCGTAAGGCGCCGTTCACCTGGACCAGGATCTCCCGGGGTTGGAAGGGCTTCAGCACGTAGCCGAAGGCGCCCTGCTGGAGGCACTCGATGGCGGTCTCCGCATCCTCCAGGGAACTCACCATGATCACCGACGTGTCGGGGATGCGGGGTTGAATGGCCCGCACGAGATCGAGCCCGGATGCGCCAGGCATCTGTATATCGCAGAGGATCAAGTCGATGGCGTCCCCTTCCAGCACTACCAGAGCGGAGGGCACATCCTCGGCCTCCCGGCAACGGTAGCCCACCTTGGTGAGAATCCGCTGCAGGGACAGGCGCACGATGGGCAGGTCGTCCACGATGAGGATGCTGACCTGCTGCGGCACTACCTGATTTTTGTCGGCCATGGCCTCCCCGGGACAGGACCTCAACGGCCCTCATGCTGGACAGCTGTAATCCCAGATCATCTCATAGGCAGAAAAAACCGGATGACTCCCGCAGGAAGGGTCGAAGGAAAACGGAACTTAGCGGGCCCATTCCAGCGAGTCGCGCTTCGCCGCATAGTGCGCGCCCAGGTCCAGGGCGATGGCCCGGTCGCAGAGACCCAGCGCCCCGTGGAAATTCCCCAGTTCACTGTGGGCCTGAATGCCCCGTTCAAAACAGGTCATCCCCTCCAGCATCCGGCGGTAGTCATGCGGGAAGGCCGCCTCCAGATCCGGCAGATAGCCCAGGGCAAGGTCTACGGAGGCCACGCAGTCCTCCCACTGGCCGCTCTGAGCCTGGGCCTCCGCGCTCAGGTCATAGGCCGCAGCCTTAACCGCGTTGGGCAGGCTGCCCTGACCTTCGAAGGTGCGGCGAAGGAATTTCAGTGCGGTTTCCGGACCGTTGAAGGCCGCTTCGCGGTGCCCGGCTAGCAGGTTCTCCAGGATGTCCTTCACCGATTTGCGGTTGGGTTCTATGCGCTTGGCCATCGGAACCTATACGGAAATGAAAATTTTGAATTTGAAACCGCAGATGACGCAGATTGCGCAGATTAATAAAAATGACTTGGGCCCTTATCTGCGCCCATCTGCGTCATCTGCGGTTAAATCTCATTCATATTCAATCGTCGCGGGCGGCTTGGACGTGATGTCGTAGACCACGCGGTTGATGCCCCTTACTTCGTTCACGATGCGCTGGGCGATCTTCTCCAGCAGTTCGTGGGGGAGGCGGGCCCAGTCTGCGGTCATGAAGTCCTCGCTGGTGACGGCCCGCAGGGCGCACATCCACTCAAAGGTGCGCTCGTCGCCCATGATGCCAACGGTCTGCACGGGCAACAGCACAGCGAAGGCCTGGCTGGTGCGGCCGTACCAGCCGCTCTCGCGCAATTCCTGCATGAAGATGGCATCGGCGTTGTGGAGGATGGTCACTCGCTCGCGGGTGATGGCGCCGGGCAGGCGCACGGCGAGGCCGGGGCCCGGGAAGGGGTGCCGCTGGTTCATCTCCTCGGGCAGCCCGAGCGCCAATCCAGTCGCCCGCACCTCGTCCTTGAACAGCTCGCGCAGGGGCTCCACCAGCTTCAGCCGCATGCGGTCCGGCAGGCCACCCACGTTGTGGTGAGACTTCACCAGGATGGCCCCGCCGATGCCGCTGCTTTCGATCACGTCGGGATAGGTGGTGCCCTGGCCCAGGAAGTCGGCCTTCACCTTGCCCGCCTCACGCTCGAAGACCTCGATGAACCTGCCGCCGATGATCTTCCGCTTCTGTTCGGGGTCGGTGATGCCTGCCAGGGCGCCCAGGAACTCGTCCGAGGCATCCACCCAGATCACCTTCAGTTCGAAGGGTGCGAAATAGACTTGCACCTGCTTCAACTCATCCTTGCGCATAAGGCCGTGGTCCACGAAGACACAGGTGAGTTGGTCGCCGATGGCCTTGTGCAGCAGTAGGGCCGCCACGCTGGAATCCACGCCACCGCTGAGGCCCAGCACCACGGTGCCCTTGCCCACTTGCGCGCGGATGGCCTTCACCTTTTCGTCGATGAAGTTGCCCGCGTTCCAATCCAGACTCATGCCGCAGTGTTTGACGAAGTTCAATAACAGCGGCGTGCCCTGGGCGGTGTGGGTGACCTCGGGATGGAACTGGATGCAGTAGATCCGGCGGGCCGCATCCTCCATGGCGGCCACGGGTACACCAGGGGTCTTGGCCGTAACGGTGAAGCCGGCGGGCGCGACCTCCACATGATCGCCATGGCTCATCCAGACTTGCTGGGTGTGGGGCAGGCCTTCAAAGAGCATCGAGGTCTCGGGGAAGGTCTGGATCTCGGCCTTGCCGTATTCGCGGCTGGCGGAGCGGTGCAACTGGCCACCCAGGTTCCGCGCCAGGAGTTGCTGGCCGTAGCAGACGCCGAGGATGGGCACACCCAGCTCAAGAATGGCGGGATCGAGGTCCGGCGCGCCCGGCTCCAACACGGAGTTCGGCCCCCCCGACAGGATCACGCCCTTTAGATCAGCGCCCGCGATCTCCTTGGCCGTGGTCCCGCTGTTGTAGACCAGACCAAAGGCCCCCAGCTCCCGCAACCGCCGCGTGATGAGCCGCGTGTACTGGCTGCCGTAGTCGATGATCGCAATGCGTTCGTGGTGCATGGATGCGCTCCTACTGCCAAAGACTGAAATCCGCCACTCGCAGGAAGATTTGGCGGAGGCGGAGGAGGAGGCTAAGGCGGGCGGCGCGTAGAGCCCGGTCGTCGCATTTCACCATGACGGCGTTGAAGAAGGCTTCGAGAGGTTCCGCCAGGTCTGCCAGGGCGGCCAGCAGGGCCTTCTGATCGGCTGTACCTTCCAGCCTTTCAAGGGACTCAGCCAACACCCGCTCTTCGCCCTGCCTCAGCAGGGCCCTATCGAAATCGTCAACGGCGATTTCGTCTTTGAGGATGTTCCCGATGCGCTTGGCGCTCTGGGCCAGGGACGCGAATCGCGGATCGTCTGCGAATGCAGATAGCGCCTCGCAGCGGGCTTTCAGGTCCGCCAGATCCTCCCAGCCAGTGGCCAGGGCCGAACGACGGACAGAGCCCGCGTAGCCGGCCAGTTCCAGCTGATAGGCCACGCGGTCCCGGAAGAAAGCCACCAGGGCCGCCGTGGTTTCCGGGCCGGATTTCGTCGCCTTGGCGCCCACGATGCCCAGCGCTGTGGCGATGAGGTCGCTGGGTGTTAGCGCCCATCCCCGCTCCCACAGGATGCGCACGATGCCCTGACCGGCGCGGCGAAGCGCGAGGGGATCCTTGGAGCCGGTGGGGATGAGGCCCACGGCAAAGCAGCCGACCACGGTGTCCAGCTTGTCGCACAGCGACAGCAGGCAACCCAGGGGCGTGGTGGGGATGGCATCGTCAGCGCCTATGGGCCGGTAGTGCTCCTTCACGGCCTGCCAGACTTCCTCGTGGGCGCCTTCATGGCGCAGGTACTCGCCGCCCATGGCGCCTTGGAGCTCCGGAAACTCGCCGACCATCAGCGTCCGCAGGTCGCACTTCGCCATGCGGGCGGCTTCGAGGGCCCGGTTGATGTGTTCCTCGTCGTTGGACAGCCGCGTGGCGAGAGACTTGACGAGGGCCACCACCCGCCCGGTCTTGGCGTGGTAGCTACCCAGGTCGCGCTGGAAGGTGAGGGCCTGGAGCTTCTCCAACCGATCGGACAGGGGGTACTTCAGGTCCTCCGCAAAGAAGAAGCGCGCATCGTAGAGCCGTGCCTTCAGCACCCACTCGTTGCCGGCCTTCACGAAGCCCGCTGGGTCGTCGGTGCGGTTGGCGGCGGTGAGGAAGAAGGGCTGCAGGGTGCCGCTGGCATCTTCGATGCAGAAGCTCTTCTGGTGTTCCCGCAGGCTCGTGACCAGCACCTCCTTGGGCAATTCCAGGAAGTTCGCGGGGAACTCGCCACGCACGATCTTGGGGAACTCCACGATCTCCGCCAGGGTGTCCAGCAGCTCCGCATCGGTCACCAACCGACCCCCAACCTCCGCAGCCAGGGACTCCAACTGCTCCGCGATGCGGGCACGGCGGAGGTCCACGTTCACCACCACACCGGCCGCTTCCAGCCCGGCCTCGTAGGCCTCAGGCGTGGCGATCAGCAAGGGTTCCGGGTGCTGGCGATGGAACAGGCGGTGGCCCCAGGTGGTGTTCGAGGCCGTCACACCGTCCACGGTGATGGGCACTACCTCTTCGCCAAACAGGCAGAGGATGTTGCGAATGGGGCGCACGAATTCGAAATCCGACGTGCCCCAGCGCATGGCCTTGGGCACGTGCAGGCTGGCGATGAGGCCCGGCAGCGCTTCCTTCAATAGTTCCACGGTGGGGCGTCCGGCCTTCGTGACCGTCACCACCGCGCAGGGTTCCTTCTTACCCGCGGGCTGCTCGAAACGCACGGCGCCAAAATCCACGCCCCACTTCTCCGCGAACTTCAGACCCTGGATCGTGGGCTTGCTATCCGCGTCCACGCACATGCGCTGGGGCGGACCAACCTGCGTATCGATCTGGTCGGGCTGGGAGGCGGGCAGCCCAGAACCTCGCCAGGCGAGCTTCCGGGGCGAGTAGAAAACCTCAAGGCTTGACGTGGCCAGGCCCTGGGCCGCCACCCAGGAAGTGAAGGCCGTGCCGAATTCCATCGTCAGGGGATCGAGAAATCGTGCCGGAATTTCCTCGCAGTGCAACTCCAGCAGGAAAGTCCTGGTGCCGCTCACTTGCCACCTCCCTGGACCCTGCTTTTCAAATCTGTGTCCTCTGTGGAATCGGTGGATGTCCTTTCTTCGTGCTCCAGGTATGCCTTCGCACACCCACACGCCAGCTCTCGCACCCGCTTGATGATGCCGGGGCGCTCGGTGGTGCTCACGGCGCCGCGGGCGTCCAGCACGTTGAAGGTGTGGCTCATCTTGAGGGCCTGCTCGTAGGCGCTGAGGAAGTGGCCGTGGTCCTTCAGCAGCCGCCAGCCCTCCTTCTCGAAGGCATCGAACAGGGTGCGGTGCAGGTCGATGTCCGCGTGTTCGAAGCTGTAGGCGCTGAGCTCGAACTCTTCGCGCTGGCGCATCTGGCCGTAGGTGACGGGGAACACGCCGTCGTCCGTCTTCACCTCGCCGTGCACCAGATCGAAGATGTTGTCGTAGCCCCCCAGGAACATGCAGATGCGCTCGATGCCGTAGGTCAGTTCCGCAGAGACGGGCCGGCAGTCCAGGCCGCCCACCTGCTGGAAGTAGGTGAACTGGCTGATCTCCATGCCGTCCAGCACCACCTGCCAGCCCACGCCCCAGCCCCGCCAAGGTGCAGGACCTCTACATCGAATCGCTTTCCGCTCTAGGGATCGATCTCACCAAGCATGATCTGCGCTTCGAAGAGGACAACTGGGAATCCCCGACCCTGGGCGCCTGGGGCGTAGGCTGGCAGGTGGTGCTGGACGGCATGGAGATCAGCCAGTTCACCTACTTCCAGCAGGTGGGCGGCCTCGACTGCCGGCCCGTGAGCGCCGAGCTGACCTACGGCATTGAGCGCATCTGCATGTTCCTGGGGGGCTACGACAACATCTTCGACCTGGAACATGCAAATGCGCTCGATGCCGTAGGTGAGTTCGGCGCTCACGGGCCGGCAGTCCAGGCCGCCCACCTGCTGGAAGTAGGTGAACTGGCTGATCTCCATGCCGTCCAGCACCACCTGCCAGCCCACGCCCCAGGCGCCCAGCGACGGGGATTCCCAGTTGTCCTCCTCGAAGCGCAGGTCGTGCTTGGAGAAGTCGATGCCCAGAGCTTCCAGGCTTTCGATGTAGAGATCCTGCACCGCCGCGGGGCTGGGCTTGAGGATCACCTGAAACTGGAGGTGCTTGTAGACGCGAAACGGGTTCTCGCCGTAGCGGCCATCCGCCGGGCGACGGGAAGGCTCCACATAGGCCACGTTCCAGGGCTTCGCGCCCAATGCGCCGAAGAAGGTGAGCGGATTCATGGTGCCCGCGCCCTTCTCCAGGTCGTAGGGCTGGCCGATGAGACAGCCCCGGTCAGCCCAGAACCGCTGCAGGCGGAGGATCAGTTCCTGGATGTGCATGGGGGCTCGCCAAAACGAGCATTGTAGCGGGTTCTCGCCACTTTGGTAAGCTCGTGGGATGCGGATCCGACCTGC
>JANYAS010000140.1 GCA_025361205.1 Holophagaceae bacterium | reverse complement strand
GCGTGACCGAGCTCCTGGCCCAGGTGCGCGAGCACGGCCAGTGGCTCCGGGCCCACGGGGGGCTGGCCCGCAAGGCCCGGGAGCGGGCCCGGTTGCGCTTCGAGTCCCTTTTGGCCGAGGCCGCGGTCCGGCAGGCCAAGGCCCAGGCGGGCCCGGCCCGGGTGGAGGCGGCCATCCAAGGCATCGCCGACCGGATCCTGGATCCCTACACCGCGGTCGAGGGCATCCTCAAAGGTTGAGTCTCTCGACTTGCGTCCGATAGAAGGTCATGGGAGTTCACAGCCTCAACCAGGACCGGCCCGAGGCCATTCGCATGGTCTTCCAGCGGCTGTGCGAAGAAGAAACCGTCGTCTCTCTGGTCTTCGGCGCCTTTCGCGGCGACTTCCGGGTGCTGGGAGAGGCCCCGGATCGGGTGATCCTGGGCATCTCCGATGTCGAACGGGGACAGTGGCGCCTGAAAGTCGGGTCCCGGCTCACCCTGAACCTGCTGGACCGAGGCCTGCCCTATGAGGCCGTGGTGGATTTCCAGGGCCACGGAAGGCTGCATGGCGCCGAAGCCGCCCACGTGACCATGCCCCGGGTGCTGCGGGCCCTCGATACCCACCGGCTGGGGGATTTCGTGCCGGACCGGCCGGTGCCTTGCCCCTTTTCAGACCAGCTCAACAACGTGAAAGATGGCCATGCCACGGCCTTCGGCGAGGACGGCCTGGAGCTGGCCCCCCCCGAAGGCACCCGCGTGCTGAGCGACATGCTGAGGCTCAACGCCGCCTCCACGGTGGAACTGCGGGCCGCGCTGGGGGACAACCTCGTCCTGCCGGTGAAGGTGGCCTATTTCGGGGAACGGGTCTGGGGCCTCGGCATCGCCGACGCGGCCGATCCCCTGGCGGTGGGCCGCTACCGCCAGTGGCTCAGGGAGGCCCGCCACCGCCAGGCCCAGCGGGACCTTGCTCGGTTCAATCCGGGCGGCCTGGAGTTCCACCGACCCTCCGCCCCCCACGACCCCCGCAAAGAGGCTCTCCGACCACCTTCGGCTCTCCCCAAAATCCTGGTGGACCGCGATCCCATGGTGCTGGTGCTCGCCGAGGGCGAGGCCTTCCCCGTCCGCCTGGCGGAAGCCATCGGCCGCAAGTTCGGCGTGGCGGCCCTCGACCTGGGGCCAGGCCCCCTAAAGCCGGCGCTGGGGGCTCTGGGCGCCGACGACCAGGGCTGGGGCCGGATCCGCCTGGTGCTGATCCACCACCTTCAAAGAACCGGCTCGGCCCTGGACCGCTGCCGCCGATTGGCCCAGGAGGAGGCCTGTCCCCTGCCCATCCTGGTGGCGGGCACCGAGGAGGCGGCCGACCTGAAGCGCAACCGGGCCGTATCCGCCGGGGCGCTGGACCACCTGGTGGTGGAGCCCCTCCATGTCCTGAAGGTCATCCGGACCCTGGAGGAGACCATCAAGCTCTTTGGCTGAATTTCAGATGCCCTCTCGGATGTCCGATGCAGAGGGATGGCTGTGTTTGCCCCCCTACGGAGTCGTTCATGTCGTTGTTTGATCGCCTGAGTGTGCGGGGGAAACTCCTGCTGATGGTCCTGCCGCCGGTCCTGGGCTACGCCTTCTACAACCTCAAGGACGCCTGGGTGAGCTTCCAGCAGCTCCGTGCCCTGGGCCTGGTCGAACAGGGCCTCGATCTATCCAAGGGTCCCTGGCGAAACTTTTTCCTCGATATCGGGGCCTCCTTCGCGATTTGGATCGTCACGTTCATCGTGGTGTACCGGATCAGCCTATGGATCACCCGACCCCTGAAGGCCCTCGCCGATGGGCTTGGCCGCAGCGACCTCACCCTCCAGCTCGCGATCGAGAGCCAGGACGAGACCGGCCAGGCCGCGGCGGCGTTCAACGCCTACAACGCGCGCCTCCGGGGCGTCTTCCAGAACCTGACCGGCTCCTCCAGCTCCGTGGCCAGCGGGGCGACCCAGCTATCGGCCTCCAGTGAAGAGATGGCCGCCACCAGCGCCAGCCTCGCCCAGAACTCGGAGGCCCAGCGCGCGGCCTTCGAACGGGTGGCCGCCGCCGTCACCGAATTGTCCGCCTCCATCGAACAGGTCTCTGGGAACATCCGGCGCTCCCAGAAGGAATCCGAGGCCGCCGTGGCCGCCGTCAACCAGGGGGCCCAAGCCGGGAGCGCAAGCGCCAAGGCCATGGAGGATATTCGGGCCGCCGCCTCCAGCATGGTGGCCGCCGTGCGCCTCATCCAGGACATCGCCCGGCAGACGAACCTGCTCTCCCTGAACGCGGCCATCGAGGCCGCCAAGGCGGGGACCTTGGGCAAGGGCTTCGCCGTGGTGGCCGAGGAAGTCCGCAAGCTGGCCGAGCGTAGCGGGGCCGCCGCCCGCGAGATCGGGGACCTCATCGAACGCAGCAATGCCTCCGTGGACCAGGGCGCCGAGATGGTCTCGGCCACGGTGAAGGCCCTTTCCACCATCGAAGCCAACATCCAGGGGCTGGCCTCGGTGATCCTCGAAGTGGGCGCTGCCGCGGACGAGCAGGCCCGCACCAGCACCGAGGTGGCCCAGCAGGTGGACGAGAACCTGGGCCGCGTGGCCACCACGGCCACCGCCACCAGCCAGATGGCCCGCACCGTGGCTGAAGTGGCCCGCACCGCCGCCGAACTGGCCCGGGTGGCCGAGGATCAGAACCACCTGGTGGGGCAATTCAGGGTGTGATGGGCCCTGGGCTGTGGGCCCTGGGCTGTGGGAAGGGCGCGGCACCAACGAATCGAACGGTCCAAAGGCAAAGAACATCGTGGCCCGAAGGGCCGCTTCAGGAATCTCGCCCACAGCCTACAGCCCACAGCCAAACCTTCAGCGCTCCGCCAACAGCCCGTAGAGATCGGGCCGACGATCCCGGAAGAAGCCGAAGGAGGCCCGGTTCCGCCGGATCTCCTCCAGGTCCAGGTCCGCCAGGATGACGCCCGACTCGGTGCGGCCCAGTTCTCCTACCTTGTCGCCCCGGTGATTCGCAATGAACGAGTGCCCGTAAAAAGTCTGGTCGCCTTCAACCCCGATGCGATTGGCGGCCACCACCGGTACCACGTTGGACACGGCGTGGCCAATCATGGCCCGTTGCCAGAGGTTCTTGGTGTCCAGGTCGGGGGTCTCGGGCTCGGTGCCGATGGCGGTGGGGTATAGGAGGATCTCCGCCCCCATGAGCATCATGGCCCGGGCGCACTCGGGGTACCACTGGTCCCAGCAGATGCCCACGCCCAGCTTGCCGAAGCGGGTGGCCCACACCTTGAAGCCGGTGTTGCCAGGCCGGAAGTAGAACTTCTCCTCATAGCCGGGCCCGTCCGGGATGTGACTTTTGCGGTAGACGCCCAGCATCGCGCCGTTGGCGTCCACCATGGCCAGGCTGTTGTAGTGGGCCTGGCCGTCGCGCTCGAAGAAGGACACGGGGATGACCACGCCCAACTCCTGCGCCAGCTTCTGGAAACGCGCGATGGTGGGATGCCCTTCGACCGGCTTCGCCCAGTCGAAGAACGCGTCCTTCTCCTCGCGGCAGAAGTAGAGGCCCTCGAACAGTTCGGGGGGCAAGATCACCTGGGCGCCCCGGGCCGCAGCCTCGCGCACGAGGCCCTCCACCCGGGCCACGTTGTCCTCGAGGCTGCCGGTGAAGGCGCACTGGGTGGCCGCCACGCAGACCCTGCGGTTCTCGTTCACAGGACCTCCGGCTGCTGCTGAGTGATGCAATGGAAGGCACCGCCCCCACTGAGGATGGCACGGGCAGAGCGGCCCACCACGCGGTGCCGCGGAAAGAGGCCCCCCAGCGCCGCCACGGCCGCCCCGTCCTGCGGCGTGCCATAGGTCGGCACCACCACGCTGCTATTGCCGATGTAAAAGTTCACATAGCTCGCGGGCAGGACTTCGCCCTGCTCGTCCAGCACCACGCCCGGCGAGGGGATGCGCACCACCTCCAGCTTCCGCCCCCGGGCATCGGTCAAGGACGCCAGGTCCGCAGCGAGGCGGTCCAGAGTGGCGGCATTGGGATCGCGGGCATCGCTCGTCGCCATGCACACCACCACGCCCGGCGCGGTGAAGCGGGCCAGGGTGTCGATGTGGCCGTCCGTGTGATCGTTGAGCAGGCCCTCGTCCAGCCACAGCACCTTTTCGGCACCGAGGTCCTTCCGCAGGGCGGCTTCGATATCCGCCTGGGTCATGCGAGGGTTGCGGTTCGGGTGAAGCAGGCATTGGCGGGTGGTGAGCACCGTGCCCTCGCCATCCCCCTCCACGGAGCCGCCTTCGAGGATCCAGCCAGGATCAAGGCGGGGCGCCCCGCTCAGCGCCGCCACCCGACCCGCGACCTGATCGTCCTCGGGCAGCACGTACTTGCCGCCCCAGCCGTTGAAGCGGAAGCAGGCCGCATGGACCAATCCGGCGCGGTCCTGCACGAAGATGGGCGCCGTATCCCGCAGCCAAATGTCGCCCACAGGCACCCGATGGAACCGGACCTGCCCGAGCACCGGCAGAAGAGCCGCGCGGGCCTCGGCCTCGGCGAGGTCATCCTGCACCAGCAGCTCCAGGACCTCTCCGCCGGCTTCGGCAATGGCCACGCCGAGGGCCGCGACCTCGGCCTGGGCCGGACCCAGAATCTCTCCCCAGAGGTGCCCATGGCTGGGCCAGGCCAGCCAGCAGGCACTGTGGCGGTCCCACTCGGCGGGTTGATGAACATCGGGGTGGATCATGGCGGCGGAATTCCTGGCAGAGAAGGGCCCCAATGTAAGGCCTTACACGGGCGCATCCTCCAGTTCAGCAAAAGCCGGTCGCCCCGTCGAGCAGAATGGGTGAAGACTCGCCACAACTGCCCCCAGGACGAATGGCCTTCTTGAAGGAATACCGCGTAATATGAGGCCTCAAACCCTTGGAGTACCCATGCCGTCCCTTCGCCTGCTGCGCGTCTCGGCCCTGCTGTTCGCTCTGCTTGGCTGGGGGGCGCCGGCCCGGCCCGTCCCGCGGAACCAGCCCAAGGCGGAGGCCAACGCGGTCCGCGACCACTACACCAAGCGGGAGGTGCTGATCCCCATGCGGGATGGCGTGCAGCTCTTCACGGCCATCTATTCGCCCAGGGACACCCACCGAACCTATCCCATCCTGATGCAACGCACGCCCTACAGTGTCTACCCCTATGGTGCGGAGGCCTTCCCGTCCAACCTGGGGCCCTCTCCCCGCTTCCAGGAAGAGGGTTTCATCTTCGTCTACCAGGATGTGCGCGGCCGAATGATGTCCGAAGGCACGTTCGTGAACATGCGGCCCCAGCGGGCCGTCAGCGACGCCCCCGTGGACGAAAGCACCGACACCTTCGACACCCTCGAATGGCTGGTGGCCCACGTCGAGGGGAACAACGGCCTGGCCGGCCAGTGGGGCATCAGCTATCCCGCGTTCTACACCGCCGTGGGGATGCTGTCGGGGCACCCGGCCCTCAAGGCCGTCTCGCCCCAGGCGCCCATCGTGGACTGGTTCGCGGGGGACGATTTCCACCGCAACGGCGCCCTCTGGCTGCCCCACGCCTTCAACTTCCTGGTGGGCTTCGGCCAGCCCCGGCCCGCCCCCACCAAGGACTGGCCGAAGCCGTTCACCCACGGCACCTCAGATGGCTACGAATGGTTCCTGCGCCTGGGCTCCACCGGGGCGACGCGGCAGTTCACGAAGGATGTGCCCTTCTGGAACGAGGTGCTGGATCACCCGAACTACGACGCCTTCTGGCAGACCCGCAACCTGCGGCCGCAGCTGAAGGACGTGCGGCCCGCCGTGCTTACCGTGGGGGGCTGGTTCGACGCGGAAAACCTCTACGGGGCCCTGCAGGTCTTCAAGACCGTGGAGGTCCAAAGCCCCACCACCGACAACCATCTCGTCATGGGCCCCTGGTCCCACGGGGGCTGGGAGCGCACCAAGGGCGACCAGCTGGGCCCCGTCCACTTTGGCGCCGACACCTCCGACTGGTTCCAGGCCGAGGTGCTGTTCCCCTTCTTCATGCATCACCTGAAGGGGGCAAAGGATCCCGGACTAACGAAGGCCACTGTTTTTGAAACCGGCACCAATCGCTGGCATAAGCTCGACACCTGGCCGCCGAAAGAGGCGACACCCGCCAAGTTCTACCTCCAATCTGCCGGCAGGCTTGCCCTTAGCCCGCCGCCGTCCGACGGCGGGGCCGACGCCTTCACTTCCGATCCCGCCAAGCCCGTGCCCTTCATCGAGCAGGTGGCCATCGGCATGCCAAAGGAGTACATGACCGCCGACCAGCGCTTCGCCGGACGCCGCCCGGACGTCCTCGTCTTCCAGACCGAGGCGCTTCCGGAGGACTTGACCCTCGCAGGCCCGCTGCGTCCCGATTTGTTCGTGGCCACCACCGGCATGGACGCCGACTGGGTGGTGAAGCTCATCGACGTCTACCCGGATGACTTCAAGAACCCCGATTTCAAGGAGGGCGGCCTGCCCTGGGAGCGCACACCCAACCCCATGGGCGGCTACCAACAGCTGGTGCGCGGCGAGGTCATTCGGGGCAAGTACCGCGATAGCCTCGAAACGCCCGCCCCCTTCACCCCCGGCCAGTCCGCCCGCGTGGCCTGGTCCATGAATGACGTCTTCCACACCTTCCAAAAGGGCCACCGCGTCATGGTGCAGCTCCACAGCAGCTGGTTCCCCCTCATGGACCGCAATCCCCAGGTCTTCATGGACATCAACAAGGCCCGGCCCAGCGACTACAAGAAGGCCATCCACACCGTGTTTCACGATGCGGCGCGACCCAGTTCGCTGGGCGTGGGCGTGTGGTCGGAAAAGCAAAAATAAGATGGCTCATCAGGAAATCGTGTGGGCGATTTGGGGGGGTGAATCGAGCTGGAATCCGCGTGGGTATTGAATTCCTGGCATTCTCAGGATGGCTCGAAACTGCGAACATGTTTGCATGGCGACCTCATTGAAGCGATCACGGC
>JANYAS010000075.1 GCA_025361205.1 Holophagaceae bacterium | reverse complement strand
CCTCGCCATGCACCAGGTCGAAGATGTTGTCGTAGCCCCCCAGAAACATGCAGATGCGCTCGATGCCGTAGGTCAGTTCGGCGCTCACGGGCCGGCAGTCCAGGCCGCCCACCTGCTGGAAGTAGGTGAACTGGCTGATCTCCATGCCGTCCAGCACCACCTGCCAGCCTACGCCCCAGGCGCCCAGGGTCGGTGATTCCCAGTTGTCCTCCTCGAAGCGCAGGTCGTGCTTGGAGAGATCAATGCCCATCGCTTCCAGGCTCTCGATGTAGAGATCCTGCACCTTGGCGGGGCTGGGCTTGAGGATCACCTGGAACTGAAGGTGCTTGTAGACGCGAAAGGGATTCTCGCCGTAGCGGCCATCCGCCGGGCGGCGGGAAGGTTCCACGTAGGCCACGTTCCAGGGCTTGGCGCCCAAGGCGCCAAAGAAGGTGAGCGGATTCATGGTGCCCGCGCCCTTTTCCAGATCGTAGGGCTGGCCGATGAGACAGCCCCGGTCGGCCCAGAACCGCTGCAGGCGGAGGATCAGTTCCTGGATGTGCATGAAGGCTCGCCAAAACGAGCATTGTAGCGGGTTTTCAGGCTTCCGGTAAGCTCGGGGGATGCTCCTCCGTGCCGCACTTCCCGACGAGGCCCAGGATCTGGCGATCCTGGGTGAGCACCTCTGGCGCGAGACCTACCTGGGCCTCATCCCCGACGCCAACATCGCCTTGCATCTGGCCGAGACCTTCGGCCTGCGACAGCAGAATGCGGAACTGTCGGATCCTGCCAACACCGTGCTGGTGATCGATGAAGGCGGCAGCCTCCTGGGCTACGCCTTGCTGCGGGCCTGCAGCCCGGAGTTAGCAGAACTCCCTTTCCATTTCGCCAGGCCGCTGGAAGTGGCGCGATTCTACGTGGACAAGGCCCTGCATGGGGCCGGTGCCGCCCAGGCGTTGATGGCGGCGGTGCTTTCGCACGCGGCCTCGGAAGGCCACGATGGCGTGTGGCTGCAGGTCTGGGAGCAGAATCCCCGCGCCATCCGCTTCTATGCCAAAGCCGGTTTCACAGATATCGGTGACGCCACCTTCCGCATCGGCGAGCAGGTGGACCGGGATCGGCTCCTGATTCACACGCTGATGGCGCGAGGACTTTGACCTCAGGCCTTGATCACGTGCGTATCGGCAAAGAGGTCGTGCAGGCAGCGCCGGGTGGGCTGGAAAATCAATAGGGCGTCCACGAGGTAGATGATGTTTCCCATGCCCCGCACCTTGAACATCAGCTCGACCACCCCTGCGGTCACGGCGAGGGGCAACCATCGCAGCAGGAAGACGCGCCACACGCTGGGAATCTCGCCGGTGCTGATGATCATCTTGATGCCCATCACCTTCTTGCCGATGGTCTGGCCGTTCTTCGCCAGCAGGACGAGCTGGGTGATCAGCACCGCCACGGAGATGAGCCCCGTCAGTGCGATCAAGGCCAGGATCGGCCCGCCACCGCCGGCGATGAGGGCCATGGGCACCAGGAGCACCATGGCGCCCAGCGGGGCGAAGGCCACGAGGCTGTCCACCAGCGTGGCGCCCAGGCGGCTGAGGCGGGTCGCCGCCTCGACTTCGTTGGGGTCCTTGGGCTTATCGAGGTCCATGGCGCGTGCTCCGTCCTTGACAGGGTGCAAAGGTACGGGGGTTCATCGCAAGGAATCTCTGCCTCTTCCGGGGCACTGTGATGCCTGTCCTAGGTTCCGGACCCGGAGCCCTGTAGACTCCTCGTTTCCCGGGGATCGGCATGACCCGAAAAATCGCACTCCTCGCCATCGGCGGCAACGCGTTGCTTAAAGAGAAAGAACGCGGGCTCCAGGAGGAGCAGCTGGAAAATGCCCGGGAGATCGCCGAGATGCTGGCGCGGGTTGTTTCTGAGGGCTACGCACTCTGCGTGGTGCATGGCAACGGCCCCCAGGTGGGCAACATCCTCATCCAGCAAGAGGCCGGATCCGGTCAGATTCCGCCTTACAGCCTCGATGTCTGCGGCGCCATGACCCAGGGCTCCATGGGCTACATGCTGGAGCGCATGCTGATCAACCGGCTGCGGTTCCTCCAGATCGACGCGCCAGTGACCTCGGTGCTCACCGAAGTGGTGGTGGACAAGGAGGACAAGGGCTTTCAGGACCCGACGAAGCCCGTGGGGCCCTTCTACCCCGAGTTTCGCGCCCTGGAGCTGATGCGGTCCAAGCGGTGGAAAATGAAAGAGGACTCGGGCCGGGGCTGGCGCAAGGTGGTGCCTTCGCCCAATCCCATTGA
>JANYAS010000073.1 GCA_025361205.1 Holophagaceae bacterium | reverse complement strand
GTTCGGACCGGAGGGGTAGCCCGGGGGCATGACCGCCGGGAAGTTCCAGTAGGCGCCGTACTGGCTCTGCTTGCCATTCGGAAGGGTCTTGATGCGGCCATAGCTGGCGAAGTAGGTGAAGGTGTCGCCAATCTTATGCTTCCAGGTCGCCGTCCACTGGTCGATGTCGCCAAGGTTGTTGGTGGCGGTCACGAATTGCGTGCTGGGCATGCCGCCCATGCCCGGGGTGGCGGGCACGGGGAAGTTGTTGGTGGTGCCGTACGGGATGTCCGTCATGTTGCCCATGCGGTTGTAGCCCAGGTAGAAGTTCGCGCTCTGGACGGACTCGCCGAGCTGGAACAGCAGGGGCATGTCGAACATGGCGCCGAGTACGGTGCTGTCCTTCAGGGGCCCGATGGCGTTGACCTGCAGGCTGGCGTTGGCGGGATTCGCCATGGTGGCGTTACTGAAATTGAAGCCCACCACCGCCGCATTGGTTCGAGTGGAACCGCCGCCGCCGAAGCCGGACTCATAGCCCACGCCGTAGCAGATGCCCAGCAGGGTGCCTTCGGGCAGGCCGATCTTGTCGAGCTGGAACTTGAAGCCGATACCGTCCACCTCGGCGTTCACGGCCAGTGCCTGCGGCGTGGCCTGGCGCTCGGTGCCTTCCCTCACTTCAAACGGCGGACCGTCCGAGGTGTTCTGGCGACCGATGGAGAGGATGCCCACGGGGAAGTCGTAGACCAGGCTGGCGCGCTCCACGCGGAGCACATCGTTACTGGGTACCTTGGTGTCGTTGAAGGAGTTGGAGACGGTGTTGGGCGAGCCGTTGAAGGTGGGCACATCGGCGCCGCCATGGACCTTGTACATCGAGAGACGGCCCATGATCTTGGCATGCTCGTTGATGGCAATGCCCATCTTCAGGCGCAGGCGGGTGGACCACTGGACGGAGTTGGTCCAATCCTGGGCCTGGACCTGCTGGGCCACGGGCATGGGCATGCCGGTGGCCGGGCCAGGGCCGGGGTTCTGGATGAAGCCCATGAACTGCTGGTAGGGCTTGAAGCCCCACTTGCTGCTTTCGAAGCGGGTGCGGAGATCACCGCCCCACTGGATGTTGTCGCCGGCGACCTTGGTCTCGACCTTGACCAGGCGCGTATCAACTTCCTGGGCCGCGGCAGCCTTTTCTTCGACCGCCTTGATCTGCTGCTTCAAGCCTTCGATCTGCTTCTGCAGGTCCTCGTTGGACTGGGCGCTGAGGGCCGATGGCGCCAGCATGGCGACGAGGGCGAGGGTGATTCGGGAGTTCATGATGTGTCTCCAGATGGGGGGAAGGGGAAGAGAAAGAGCGTCAGGGAGCGAGAATCAGCCGCCGCAGGTTTCGGGCTGGGGGGAGTCCGAGGCGTGGTTGACGAGGAAGGTCTGCACGTCCTTGACCTGCTCGGGCTTCAGGACCGTTTCGAGCTTCTCGGCGCCCTTCTTGTGCTTGCCGGCCGCGAAGTAGGCCTTCCACTGGGCTTGGGTCTTGGAGAGGGGGGTGATCTCTTTGGCGCTGCCGCCCGCCACGTGGCAGGACTTGCAGTTTTTCTTGAAGAAGAACTTGCCTTTGGTATCGCTGCCGCCCTGGGCGGCCAGAGGGACCGTGAGCATGGCGATGACGGCGAGGAGTTTCAGGGTGTTCCGCATGGAGCACTTCCTTTCTTTGGGGGTTGAGGAACGGGGGCGTCACGTACTGCTCATTCGGACGGCCTCGGGGGATTGGCTGATCGAGGCATTGATAGCGGGCCCTGTTCAAGCACCGCTGAGATAGATGATGGGAGGGTGATGAAAAAGGTCTAGTCGTTCGTGACTATCATCACGAATAATCAAATAACCACTGAGTAATTTAATTCCAACCCACCGATTTGGCACGGGTTCCCCTCGTTAATCGAGGGCGGGAAGGCCTGCTATGGTGAGGGTTTGCAGGAGTCGGCCCATGGACTCGCCTCGTTCCATTTCCAGCCCTGAGCAGGATGCAATCCTGGCCCCGGTGATCGGCCACGACCTGAAGCGCCAGGTGCTGGTATGCACCTCGAAGAGCTGCACGGCGAACGGTTCGGAGGCGGTGCTGGAGGCCTTCCGGGCCCAGCTCATTGAGGAGAATCTGCTCTACTGCAAGAAGAACCTGGAAGGGGACGTGCAATGCAGCCACTGCGGGTCCGTGGGTTTTTGCGCCATCGGGCCGGCGGTGCTGGTCTACCCGGACGGCATCTGGTACGCCCACGTCACGCCAGCGGACGTGCCGGAGATCATCGAAAGCCACCTCAAGGGCGGCGTGCCGGTCGAGCGGCTGGTGCGCAAGCGGTTGGGCTGACGCTCCGTTCCGCTGGGAATCCCAAGGCTAGAAAGCGGAACACAGAGAAAAACCCTGATCAGCCTAGCTTCCCGCCTCGAACCCGCGTCGTTCCTCTGGCGTGTCCACGTCCGTCCATTCAAACCCATCCTGGGGCAGGGCTAGGTGAGGCAGGGCGTCAGCCAGTGCCATCAGGGATCGCGCGGAGGAGGCCGCCAGAGTCGGGCGCAGGGCCGCGGGAAACCATCCCCCCAGTGGCTGCAGATAGCCGTCATGGAGGGCCATGACCCAGTGTGCGGCCCCAGGATCCTCGCGCTCGCAGGCCCGCACCCAGTCGATTAGCCGCTCCGGCGTCCAGCGCACCTGGTCGCAGGCCACGATCCACCACCGGTCGACCGCTGGCGTTTCGACCGAGGCCCAGGTGCGCAGGGCCACGGCGGGCCCTTGGCGGGGGTCATCCAGGCGGGGCAGGGCAGGCCGATCCGGCAGGGGATCGCCCAGCACCAGGACCGGAGCTCCGGGAAACACGGCTTCGAACACCCGCACCAGATGGCCGCCCCAGGATCCCCCTTCGGGGTGGTCCAGCGCGTGCTTTGGAGCGCCCATGCGGTTGCCAGCGCCGCCGCTCAGCAGCAGGAGTCCGGCCTTCACCCGCCGACCTGCCACATGCCCTGGGCGGGGTTCGGCTGCTCCCCCCGGCGCATGGGATGGCAATCCAGCTTCTCGGTGAGCGCCTGCCGGATGAGCCGGACGAGATCCTCGTGCGAGGCATGATTGCGGAGGGGTTCGAGCAGGTCCACGGACTGGTTGCCGAAGAGGCAGGCCTTCAGTTCTCCCCGGCTGGTGAGGCGCACCCGGTTGCAGCGATCGCAGAAGTCCGCGCTGAGGGTTGATATCACGCCCACCTTTCCTTCGCTACCGGGGATCTTGAAGAGCCGCGCGGGACCTTCCTCCAGCCCGAGCCCAGGTTCCTCCTCCAGCTCGGTACCCAGACCGTCCTGGACGGTGCGCAGGATCTCGGCGGCAGGCATGAACTGATCCTGGCCCCAGCCATTGCCCTGGTATGGCATGAACTCGATGAAGCGCACCTGGATGCCGTCCTGCTGGGCGAGCCGGGCCAGGGGCAGGATCTGATCCTCGTTCCACCCGCGCAGCACCACGGCGTTCAGTTTGGTCTTCAATCCCACCGCCCGGGCGGCTTCCAGTCCGGCGAGCACCCTGCCCAGGCCGTCCTTCCCGGTGAGGCGTTCGAAGGTGGCGCGGTCCGCCGCGTCGAGGCTGACGTTGACGCCGGAGAGCCCGGCATCGCGGAGGCTCCGCGCCCGGCGGGCCAGGTGGATGCCGTTGGTGGTGAGATGCACGCGGCCTTCGACTTCGGGGCTGATGCCCGCAACGATGGTCTCCAGGTCCCGGCGCAGGAGGGGCTCTCCACCCGTGAGGCGAACTTTACGGATGCCAAGGCTGGTGAACAGCTTCACCAGCTCGACGGCCTCGTTGCGGCTCATGGCCGGGGCTTCCGCCCGCTCAAGAGTGCCCGTCCGCGGTTTGCAGTAGACGCAGGCCAGGTTGCACTGCTCCGTGACGGAGACGCGCAGATAGGTGATGTCGCGTCCCAAGCCGTCCTTCAGCCCGTCCTTCACGCGCAGCATGCGGGGCAGCAGGCTCTCGGGCGGGATGGGAAAAAAGGGTGACACGGCAGCTCCTGGCCCCTACAGAATGCAGGGTCCTGAGCCCCGTGGCCGGGGTTCGTGCCGAAGGTCACAGCCCCCTAGGTCTGGCTCGAATCCAGGGGCAGGATCATGCGGAACCGGGATCCCTTGCCAATCTCGCTTTCGATCCTCAACTCGCCACGATGCGCGTCCAGGATGCTTTGACAAATGGAGAGGCCCAGTCCCCAGCCCTGGGTGGCATCCCCGACTTGGGCCTGACGGAAGGGCTGGAGCAGTTCCTTCAGTTTGCTGGGATCAAGGCCGCGGCCCGTGTCCCACACCTCCAGGGTCCAGGTGGCCTCGGTGCGGTCCACGCAGGAGCGGACGCCCACCTGGCCTCCCGAGGGGGTGAACTTGAGGGCATTTTCGAAGAGGTTCAGCATTACCTGGTGCAGGGTCGCGGCGTCGGCCTGGATCTGCACCCGCTCGACCTCGGGCGCAACCTCCAGGTGGAAGGTGAGGCCCTTGGCCTCGGCCTTCATGCGGAGCACTTCCTCGAAACCTTCCGTGACATCGAGGGGCCCGGTCGGAACCAGCCTGAGGCTCTGGATCAGGGACCCCGACCGGCTCTGGTCCAGCAGGTTGCGGGCGAGGGTTTCGATGCGGTTGGCCTCCCGTTCCACGACATCCAGCAGGGGGGCGCTCTCGGGCTCCAGCTCCCGCAGACGGTCCAGGGTGAGCAGGATGGTGGTGAGGGGCGACCGCAGGTCATGGGTCACCATATCGAGCAGCTTGAGACGGGCCTCGAGGCTGCGCTTGATCTGATCGTGGGCATGTTCGAGCGCCCGGTTCTGGCGAGCCAGGAGCTGGGTGCGGACCTCGATGGTCTCTTCGAGTTCACGGGAGCGTTCGGCCAGGGTGTGGACGCGCAGCCACAGGATCCACCCCAGCAGGGCCACGAGCCCCAGGGCCAGGAGGCCGCGGACCAACCACCGCTCATGCCAGGCCGGCAGCACCTCGAGGGAGACCGCGCGAGCCTCCACCCACGAACGGCCGTCGGTGGAGGCCCTCAGGCGGAAGCGATAGTACCCGGCGCCCACGTTTCGGTACTCCAGGGTCAGGCCCTGGTTCACCGGGCGCCAATCGTCATCCACGCCCTGGAGGAACGTCTCATAGCGCACGGACGAGGGCACGAGGGGCGCCCCTGTATCGAAACTGAGGCCAAGGAAGTCCGGACGCGGCGGGACCTGGGCCGCGCCCGGGAGCGCGTGGCTTCCGCCCGGCCAGCGGATGTCCAACAGGACCGGAGCGGGAAGGAGGATGTTGCGGAACCCTCGGGCGTCCTGCAGGATGTTCGCGCCACCGATCATACCGATCCAGAGGCGGCCTTTGGAATCCAGCAGGAAGCCGTTGTGGTTGGTCTCGTCGGAAACCAGGCCCTGGCTCCGGCTGAGGTGATGGAGCTTCCGACCCTCGAGAATGGTCACGCCCTTGTTGTGTCCAAAGGCCATGCGTCCCCGACCCACATCCACGATGAACGTGATCCCCTCGTCCGGGAGGCCCTCGGCGATTCCGTACGTGGCCCAATGCCCCCCCCGCAGGAGGTGGAGGCCCTTCATGGTGCCCACCCACAACCGCCCGCGGCTGTCCGTGGCCATGGCCGTGACCGTTCCCCTGGCGAAGGGGGCCTCCGAGTAGATCCGTTGGAGCCGGTGGTCCTTCAGTTCCCAGATGCCGGATTCTGAGGACAGCAGGACCTTTTCTTCATGAATGAGGATGTCGGCCACGGTGTCGTTGCCCGCTTCAGGAGGGAGATGAAGCTGGCTGAGCAAGCGGCCCCGGAGATCGAGCTCGAACAGCCCCTGGTCGGTCCCCACCAGGATTCGATTCCCCTGGCGGGTGAGTGTCATTACCGCCGCCCGGGCCATCTCGCGGGGGCCAGCGGCGGAAATCCGACCCCCCTCCCAATGGACCAATCCCCGGTCGGTGCCCACCCAAGCGCCCCCGTGGCCATCCAAGAGCAGTCCCCAGGTTTCGTCCGCGGGGAGCCCATTGCGTTTGGTCCAGTGCCCCGTGATGCCGCGGGGCTCCTCCACCAGGTAAAGCCCGGTATTCGAGGCGAGCAGAAAGCGGTTCCCGCCCAGCTCCAGGATGTTTGAGATGGCACCGAGATCACTGCCCGAATGCCCGGGTTGGCTATCCAGAGTCAGGAGCCCCGGCAACGCCTGGGCGGCCAGACCGTCGCCGTCCGAACCGACCCATAGCACGCCCCGGTGGTCCCGGATGGCGACAAGGATCCGATCCCGGGGGAGACCCGTTTCCGAACCCAGGATGCGGGTCTGGCCGTCAGGTTCCTTCACCAGCAGGCCATCGCCCCCGAGGGCCACCAGGAAGCCGTCCGAGCGGGGATCGAAGGTGAGGCTCGCCATCTTCGGTGGCCGGGGCCACCTGGGGAGAGGTTCATTCAGCCAGCGCCCCCCTTCCATCTTCAGAAGGGCGTCCTCCAGGAGGATCCAGGCTTTTCCGCGGGGATCAATCACCAAGTCCCGGAGCCGCCGAGTGGCACTGGAAGGATTGGAGGCACTGGAAGTCGTGGGGGGAGGGAGCGGGTATTCCCGGAGGCCCTGAGTATCCCAGCGGGCCACCCGGTCTTTGTCGTCTGCTAGCCACAGGGCGCGGGCCTGGTCCCGGGCCACGAAGCGGATCGGGCGATCGGCCCAGCCCTCCGGCAGGGCGACGGGGACGAACCCGGTCCCCTCCCGGCGGAAGAGCCCATGGCGGTTGGCCACGAGGACCCGGTCTTCAGCATCCAGGGCCAAGGCGTACGTTGCACCCACGCCCAGCCCCTGCCCGGGTCCGTAGTTCACCACGGTCTCCCCCCGGATCTCGGACACCCCGTCCTGGCAGGCCACCCAGATGGCACCGTCCGGGGCCTCCATCAGGCCCCGGACGAACAATGCCTGGAGGCCCTGGGGTGCGGCAAAGGTGCGGAAGCCTGAGGCGCCCAGCCGGGCCACGCCGCCCGTGTTGGTACCCACCCACAGGAAGCCGCGCCGGTCCTCCAGCAGGGCCGTGACCTGGCTCTGCGGCAGGCCGTCGCGTAGGCCGAAGCGGCGGAAGGAGGGCTGCTGTCCCGCCAGAGGCAGGAGGACTCCGGTAAGGCCCAGCCAGAGCCAAACGAGGATGGAACGAGTGGTGGCCATAGGTATCAGGGACGAATCGTTCATCGGCGCCTTGGAGTCGCATCGTGATTCCAGAAGGCCCCCGGCCTCCGTGAGACAATAGAACCATGCTTGTGGACGCGCACTGCCATCTCACCGGGTCCTACCTGGCCCCGGACCAAGTGGAGGCCACCCTCGCCCGGGCCCGGGCCCAGGGTGTGACGGGCTTCATCGCCGTGGGCACCGACCTGGAGGATTCCCGGGCCGTGCTCGATATCACAAAAAGAATCCCCGGGGTCCAGGCAAGTCTGGGCGTGCATCCCCACGAAGCCAAGCTCTGGTCGCCTGAGACGGAGGCCGCCCTCGGGCAGCTGCTGGCGGATCCCTGTGTGCGCTTCGTGGGCGAGACCGGGCTGGACTGGCACTACGACCTGAGCCCGAGGGACGTCCAGGAGGCGGCCTTCCGGGCCCAGATCCGCCTGGCCAAGGCCATCGGGAAGCCGCTGATGATCCACACCCGGTCCGCCCCCGAGGCCACCCTCCGCATCCTGGAAGAAGAGGGCGCCGACGCGGTACGGGGCATCATCCACTGCTTCAGCGAGGACCGCGCCTTCGCCCTGCGTGCGTTGGACCTGGGGTTCTACCTGAGTTTCTCGGGCATCGCCACCTTCAAGAAGGCCGAGGCGGTGCGTGATGTGGCCGCCTGGGCCCCCGGGGACCGCATCCTGGTGGAGACCGATGCGCCCTTCCTGGCCCCCGTGCCGTACCGCGGAAAACCCAATGAGCCCAGCTTCGTGCGCTTCACCGCCGAGGCCGTGGCGGATCTGCGGGGCATCCCTTCGGTGAAACTCGCGGAAATGACCACTCGGAACCTGGAGGCCCTGTGCGGCTGGACGCCCTCCTCCTGACGGCGGCGGCCTTGGCTGCACCGAGTCTCAAGGCCCAGGGCCGGCAGCCCCTCCCCTGGGAGCGGACGGTGGCCCTCGACTGGCAGGCTGGATCCAGCCCCGCCTCGGGTTCCAAACCGGATGTCCCCGCGCCCTCCACGGGGCCGGTGGTGGCCTGGATCACCGTGGATGGCACCCTCCAGGTGCGGGACGCCCGCGGGATCGTCCGGTTGCAGACCGGTCTACCGGGGCGGCCCCTCCGCGCCTGGCGGGATGGGGGCGCGCCCCTGCCTTCAGCCTCGGGCGAATGGCCCTTCCCCGAGGACTCCCCCCTGGCTCAGGGGCTGGGTGGGCTGAGCTGGTGCGCGGAGGACTTCCGCCCCTTTCTGCGCGGCCTCCTCTGGGTCATCGAGGATGGCGAGGCCTTCCTCACCGTGGTGCATCCCGCCACGGCGCGGGTAATTCACCTGCCCCTGCCTCCGGGGCGGGATCTCCGCCTGCATTTCTTCCCTGACCGTCTCGAAGTGGCGGTGGGCGAGGCCGAAAAAGGAGCGCCCCGGCTATGGACCATCCCCTGGATGGGCCTCCTGTCGCGCCTGGCAACCCTGGGCCCGCAGCCCGATCCCGTGAAGGCGGGCACGGCCCTTGCCCCCTTCCCGAAGGGCTGAAACCTGAATTCCGTTAATTGGCACGCCCCTGGCTGTCCCTATTACCGGAACCGACCCTGAGGGGATTGGCATCCAACTTCGCGGAGGGCCCATGCACAAGACCTTCACCTACTCCCGACTCGCCGCACTCCTGCTGCCTGCGGTCATCCTGGTCGCCGCCCCGCAGGCCCCGGCTGATAATGAGACCTATCAGGGTGAGGCGTCCGAGCGCTACGCCATGGTCCGTGCCCTGGAGGGTGATGTTCGCATCCGCAAGGGGGACCTGGACGAGGCCTTGACCCGGGGCACCCCCATTGCTGAGGGTGATGTCGTGGAAAGCCGCGGCCGTGGCGTTCTGCAACTGGGAGATGGCACCCGCGTGGCCTTCGGCGGCGCCACCCAGTTCACCGTGGCGACCCTCTTCACGGACCGCAAGGGTGAGAAGCAGGTGCTCTTTCGTCTGGATTATGGACGCATCCGCGTGCTGCTGGGCGGACAGTCTGACGCCCGATTCCGCGTGGACACGCCCTCTGGCTCGGTCACCTGCTTCGACAAGGGCTCCTTCACCATCGAGGCGGAACGGGACAGGTTGGTGCGGCTCAAGGTCCACAGCGGCCGTGTGGCCTTCGCCAATGAGCGGAACGAGGCCAACATCACCGCCGGCGAGGGCCTCACGGTCTACAGCCCACAGGATGGTCTGGACCGGATCCGAAGCTTCAACACCTACGATGGTGACGAGTTCAACCGCTGGAGCGAGCGGGCGATGGTGGTCCGGCGCGGTGAAAGCTGGGACCGTGTGCCTGCCGAGATCCGCTACTACGCCGACGAACTCGACGGTCATGGCCGCTGGATCCATTCCGACGAATACGGAGATGTCTGGCAGCCCAACGGCGTCGCGGAGGATTGGCGGCCCTACTACCAGGGGCGTTGGGCCCCCTACTCGGGCGGCATGACCTGGGTTTCCGACGAGCCCTGGGCCTACGTCGCCTACCACCACGGCCGGTGGCAGTGGGGCCTGGGCGCGGGCTGGTTCTGGATCCCCGGCGTGAACTACAGCCCGGCCTGGGTGGCCTGGAATTACACACCCGGTTATTACGGATGGGCCCCGCTGGGCTACTACAACACGCCCAGCCACTGGGGCTATGGCGCCTGGGGCGGCGGCTACGCCTGGAACGTGGTGTCTGTGAATTACATCAACGTCGTGAACGTCAACACCAGGATCTACTCCGACGCCAACGTCCTGCGGACCTTCAACGGCGGCTCGGGAAGTACCACCTGGACCGGCGGCGGTCGTGACCTGCGGGCGCCCTGGCAGCGGTCTCCGCTCATGGTGTCCCACACCGAATTCCGTAACCCCAGCCAGATCCAGACGGTCTTCCAGCGGGACGTGAACCGGGAGCGCCTGGTTTCCTACGATCGGCAGGCCCAGGCCACCACCGGACGCGCCATCATCCGTCGCGAAGTCCGTCCTGCCGGTCCGGCGGAGGTGCGCCCTGGCAATCCTGCTGGAGGCCCCGCCCGGACCCCCTTCGAGGATCGCCGCGCCCGACCCGCTGAGGGAAACGTCCCACGCGAACGGGCCCCTGAAGGCCGTGCCGTGGATCGGGGCCGGGAGCTCACCCCACCCGAACGACGGATGGACCCCGCGCCTCGCGAGCGCACCCCGGAACCCCGGCCCAGGACCGAGGAGCGCCGGGTGGACCCCGCGCCCCGCGAGCGAGCACCCGAACCCCGTCCTCATGCGGAAGAGCGCAGGGTGGAGCCCATGCCGCGGGAGCGCCCCATGGAATCCCGCCCCCAATTCAACAGGGAGGAACGGCGTCCGGACCCTCCGCCCAGGTCCGTCGAGCGGGAATCGCGCCCCGCTCCCAAGGCCGAGGCCCCTCACGAACGACCCAAGGAAGAGCGGCGCGAGTCAGCGCCAGAGCCCTCCCGTTCTTCCGGCGGTGAAAACCGGGGCGGCGGCCGCGAGATCCGGCGTTAGGGGCCGTTACGGAATAACCTTGGTTGAATTCGCCATTCTGTTACGGCCCCTTATGCCGTTCGCGCCAATTTCGAGAACGGCTGTTATATTACGACGGCTTAGGGTCGAAGACCTTCAGCTTTGATCCGCCCGTGAACAGGAAAGGGCCCCGGGTGGGGCCCTTATCCTTATCGCCGCCGCGCAGCGGCGGAGCAGATCCTACGCGACTTCGATCGGGTAGATGCCTTTCTGAATGAGTTCCGAAGCGATGCGCCCCCGCAGCCTGGCGCTGCTGGTGGGGTGGAACTCCGTGAAGGCCTTCACACCGGCCAGGGCGTGGCGCAGGGCCTCGCCTTCCACCACATCGGCGCAGAGCATGCGAGCATCACCGTGGACCTTGTGCCAGCTTTCGTTCACATAGAGTTCCGTCATGTCCCGGGCGATCGGGGCCCAGCGGTGGCCCGATTCGATCATCCGCTCGGCGCGCACCACGGCGCTTTCCATGGCGTAGATCTCCATGAGCATGTTGCTCATGCGGCCCATGACTTCCTGGTTGTCGATGAGCTTCTGGCCCAGCACCTGCACGGCCAGGCCAGCCGCCAGCATGCACTGGCGCTTGCTCAGCTCTACGCCGTGCTTGAGGCGGGCGAGGGGACCGGTGAAGCTTTCGGCCTTGACCGGATTCGCGATCTCCTTGGCCACCTGCTGGCCGAACTGCATGAGGGGCAGCTCGCCCTTCATGGCGCGCTTGAGCAAGGTGCCGGCGATGAGCAAGCGGTTGATCTCGTTGGTGCCCTCGAAGATGCGGTTGATGCGGCAGTCCCGCAGGGCCTTTTCGGGGGGGTACTCGGCACTGAAGCCGTAGCCACCGTAGGCCTGCACGGCCTCGTCGGCCACGGAGAAGAGGGCTTCGCTGGCCCACACCTTGGAGATGCTGCACTCGATGGTGAACTCGTCGATGGCGGCCATCTTGTCGGCCCCGGCGGTGGGGCTGTCCCAGCTGGTGGTATGCAGGGCATCGTCGATATAGCCCACGGTGCGGAAGTTCAGGGCCTCGCAGACGAAGATCTTAGTTGCCATGTCCGCCAGCTTCTGCTGAATGAGGCCGAAGGCGTTGATGGGCTTGCCGAACTGCTGGCGTTCGCTGGTGTACTTGATCGTGTATTCCAGGATCCGCTTCATTCCGCCCTGGCTGCCCACGCCCAGCTTGAAGCGGCCGATGTTCAGAATGCCGAAGGCGATCTTGTGGCCCTTGCCGATCTCGCCCAGCAGGCGGTCCTTGGGGATGCGGCAGTTCTCGAGGATGACGGTGCGGGTGGAACTGCCCTTGATGCCCAGCTTCTTTTCTTCGGCCCCGGTGCTGATGCCGGGGTCGGTCTTTTCGACGATGAAGGCGCTGAACTGCTGGCCATCCACCTTGGCGAAAATGATGAACACATCGGCGAAGCCGGCGTTGGTGATCCACATCTTGGTGCCGTTCAGCACCCAGTGATCGCCGTCGAGCACGGCGGTGGCCTTGGCGCTCAGGGCGTCGGAGCCACTGCCGGCCTCAGTCAATGCGTAGGCTGCCAGCCATTCGCCGGTGCCGAGCTTGGACAGGTAGGTCTTCTTCTGGGCCTCGGTGCCGAAGTAGACGATGGGCAGGGTGCCGATGCCGGTGTTGGCGCTGTAGCTTACGGCGAAGCTGCCCTGCTTGCTCATCTCCTCGAGGACGAGCATGGCGGTCCGTTTGTCAACATCCATGCCGTCGTAGGCCTCGGGGATCTCCAGGCTCAGTAGGCCCAGCTCGCCGGCTTTCTTCATAAGTTCCACCGTGAGGGGGAGGTTCAGCTTGTCGATTTCCTCGTCCCTGGGGAACACTTCGCCCACGATGAAGTCCCTGGCAGCCCGGGCGAATTCCTTGGCGTCATCGCCGAATTCCTCGGGTGTGAACTGGGGCATGGCCCCGATGGGGGTCATCAGGAAACTGCCCCCTTTGACCTGCTCGACGACGGCGGTGCTCATCTCTGTCCTCCTGATTGGGTAGTGTCACGATGGGGGGCGGCGTGTCCCTTGACTAGCCTCTACCTTCGGTCAACGGCGCAGATACTTCGGGTAAAGCATGCGCTCTGGTTCAATGGAGAGACCCGAGGAGGTTGGATGCCGGAAGGCAGGCAGGTGCAGCAGATGTTTTCGGCCATCGCCGGAAAGTACGACGTCTTGAACCATGTGCTGTCAGGCGGGTTGGACTTCTGGTGGTGGTGGCGCATGGCGCGAACCAGCGGGGCCGGTCCCGGGAAGCGGTTCCTTGACGTGGCGGCGGGTACCGGGGACTCCAGCTTGGCCCTGGCCCGACGCGGGGCCGAGGTGGTGAGCACGGACTTCACCCACGCGATGCTGCGCCTGGGACCGGCGAAGTTCTCCGCGAAGGGACTCGCCAGCCTGATCTGGGCCTCCAGCGATGCGGATGCTCAGCGCCTGCCCTTCCGGGATGGCGGCTTTGACGGGTTGACCATCTGCTACGGCATCCGCAACGTGGAGGACCGCAACCTGGCCTACGCCGAATTCCTCCGCGTGCTGAAACCCGGCGGGCAGCTCACGATCTTGGAGTTCAGCACTCCCGTGATGTCGGGGCTGAGGGCCTTCTACGACTGGTACAGCCTGCGGGTACTGCCCCGCATCGGCGCCTGGATCAGCCGAGACGCTTCGGCCTACACCTATCTGCCCGCAAGCATCCGGTCCTTTCCCGACCAGCGATCCCTGGCCACGGAACTCCAAGCCGCAGGCTTCCGGGCGGTTCGCTGGACGAACCTCACGGGCGGCATCGTGGCTTTGCATGTGGGGCTGAAGTAGCGCTCAGGCGAACTTGTGCCGTTCCTCGACCATGCGGTCGATGACCTGCACCACTTCATCGCTGGCCCGTTCGGCGGCTTCGAAATGGGCGTAGATGCGCTTCTGGGTCTCCGGGTCCGATTCCCAGTGACTCCCCAGCAGGGCGGCGACCTCCTGGATGTTCTGGTGGACGCCCATATGAGGCGCCTCCAGCCGGGTGAAGGAGGCCGTGCGGGAGTACAACTCCGCGCCCTGGCCCTCGTAATACCAGGTGCCCAGGCGGCAGCCCCGGTGATCCGTCCCGATGGCGCGGGCCTCCTGGGAATCGGCCCCCTGGTTAACGACGCGGTAGCCGTTCTGTTTGTAGAGGAAGTGATCCACCTTCACCAGGGAGGCGAAGCTGAGGTCCTCGGCTTTGCTGATCTGCTTGAACGAGGTCGTGGCCGAGTCGGCGAATTTCAAGACCCGGGAGCGGAACTCCGTTACTGCGGCCCGGCTGCCCTCCGCGAGTTCCTTCACCTGCTCGGAGTCCTTGATCATTCGGGTGGTGGCCTGCCCGAAGGAGGCGATCGTGGCCGCGATGCTGGCAGCGGCGTCCTTGGTATTCTCTGAAAGCGTGCGCACCTCCTCGGCCACCACGGCGAAGCCCTTGCCGACATCGCCGGCGTGGGCCGCTTCGATGGCGGCATTCAGGGCCAGCAGGTTGGTGCGATCCGCCACGTCCGTGATGACCTGGACGATCTGGTTGATCTCATCGCTCTTTTCGTGGAGGCGGGTGATCTGGGCGTTCGTCTCAGCCACCATGCCAGCGACCTGGTTGAGGTTGGACACCAGATCCTCGAGGGTGGATCGGCTGCCCTCGGCCTCCTGGGCGGTCTCCTTCGAGAGCTGCCCAACAATGCTCAGTTCCTGCGTCATATTCATCAGGTATTCCTGGATGGACTTCAGGTTTCCGATGAGGTTGCCGGAGTTCAAATCCGTGATCCGGGAGATCAGCTTCTCCTTCAAGGCCATCTGCTGGACCTGACCCATGCTTTTCACGGAGACGTTAATGCGGAGCATGGCGTCCTTGAAGGTCCCATGCAGGCCCTGGTCCATGGCAAGGCGGAAGGTCTGACCTCGGCTGGCATAGTCGAAGGCTGAGATCACTTCGCGGAAATAAGCCTCCTGCTGGTCGAGCAGATCGTTCAAGGCCCAGGCCAATTCTCCGGTGGCGGCGCCCTTCTTGATGTGGGTGATGCGTCGATCGAGGTTGCCCTTGGCCGCTTCCTTGAGGTGGCTTGCCATGTTGTCCAGGGCCCTGAGGATGCGGTGGGTGGTGTAGAGGGTCAGCCCGAGGAGGAGGATGGTCAGGCCGAAGACGGTCCATGCCAGAGGGGAGATCCGCCCGGTTCCTGCGGCCAGGTAGCAGAAGATCAGGAAGAGTCCCAGTGCGACGCCGACCAGGTAGTGGACTCTAGAGCCCAAAGACAAATTCTTCATAGCCCATGCCCTTTTGTTCAAGTGTCTGGTTGAGGAGCGCCAGGGAGGCCTTCATGCCAGGCTGGCCGTCGCCGGCCTTGCGCTCGGCCTCGAGCAGGGTCCGATAGAGTCCCGTGATCGCCTGGATGGCCTCAGGACGGGGTTTCCTTCGCACGGAGTAGTAGCCGATGAGGTTCCCGCTTGAGTCGAAGGAAGGCGTGATATTCGCCCACACCCAATAGAAGCTGCCGTCCTTGGCTAGGTTTTTCACGTAGGCGCAGATCTCGCGCTTGGCCTGGATGGTGTCCCACAGGAGCTTGAACACCACCCGAGGCATATCGGGGTGGCGAAGAATGTTATGTGGGGCGCCCAGGAGCTCTTCTTCTGAATAGCCGGACATCGTTATGAAGACCCGATTTCCGTAGGTGATGATGCCCTTCAGGTCGGTCTTGGAGACGATGAAATCGCCCTCCCCCAGGATTTTTTCATGCTGGGTTGGTTGGGGCCGGATGCTCATGGGCGGGATCTCCACCTAAGCGGTATCGGTCGAGGGGGCTCCAGGGCCTGAGTTTTGCGCTAGACGGCCGAAAGTGGGTAACGGCCCTGGTCCACCAGGGACTGGGCGATGCTTTGGCGGAGGGACGACAGGGCCACCGGCGCAGGGGCGTGCATGGCGAGCAGGTCCGCCACGAGGGTATCCAGCACCGCATCGGAGGCGAGCTCCGCCGCCAGCATCCGCGCCTCCGCCTGCACGCGGTTCCAGGCCTCCTGAGCGTAGACCATGGCCAGGTCCCGGGCCAGGGCCGCCCATCGATGCCCGGTGGCAGACATCGCCCGAGCGCGGACCACGGCGGATTCCATGGCGTAGATTTCCAGCAGCAGGTTGCTGATGCGAGCGGCGGCCTCCTGGTTGTCAAGGATTCTCGGCCCCCGATCGGCCTGGGCAAGGGCGATCACCCTGAGGGCCCGGGCCTTGGCCAGAGCCACCGTGCGGAGGAGGGGGTCGGCGGGGAGGTCCAGGGGCGCTTCAGCTGCTTCTTTGAGCGGCAAGCCGTCGGCGCCGCCGCAGCGCTTGAGGAAGGTGCCCGCGATGAGCAGACGGTTGATCTCGTTGGTGCCTTCGAAGATGCGGTTGATGCGGCAGTCCCGGTAAATCTTCTCGGCCGGGTATTCGGTACTGAAGCCCGCGCCGCCGAAGGTCTGCACGGCATCGTCGGCGGTGGCGAAGAGGGCCTCGCTGCCCCACACCTTGGACATGGAGGCCTCCAAGGCGTACTCGTCGATGGCCTTCATTTTATCGGCGCCGCCGGTCTCACTCTCCCAGCTGGTCCGTGCGAGGGCTTCATCCAGGTAGCCGATGGTCCGGAAGCTCATGCTTTCGCCCACAAAGATACGCACGGCCATGTTGGCCAACTTCTGTTGGATGAGGCCGAAGGCGTTTAGCGGCTTGCCGAACTGGGTGCGCTCGCCGGTGTATTTGAGGGTGTATTCCAGTACCCGCTTGCCGGCCCCCACGGAGCCCGCGCCCAGCTTGAACCGGCCAATGTTGAGGATGCCGAACGCGATGCGGGCGCCCTTGCCCTTGCCACCCAGGAGACGGTCCTCAGGGATGCGGCAGTTGTCCAGGATCACGGTGCGGGTGGAGCTGCCCTTGATGCCCAGTTTCTTTTCTTCGGCGCCGGTGCTGATGCCGGGGTCGGTCTTTTCGATGAGGAAGGCGCTGAGGTGGGTGCCGTTAATCTTGGCGAAGACCACGAAGAGGTCGGCGAACCCTGCATTGGTGATCCAGGCCTTGCTGCCGTTCAGCAGCCAGTGACTGTCCTTGAGTACAGCCGTGGTCTTGGCCCCCAGAGCATCGGACCCGCTGCCCGCTTCAGTCAGCGCATAGGCCGCCACCCATTCGCCGGTGGCGAGCTTAGGTAGGTACTTCGACTTCTGCGCGTGGTTCCCGAAGTAGACGATGGGTAGGGTGCCGATGCTGGTATGGGCGCAGTAGCTGGTGGAGAAGCTGGCCTGCCGGGCCATTTCCTCCAGCACGAGGAGGGCCGTCTTCTTGTCGAGGTCCATACCGCCGTAGGCCTCAGGAATCTCGATGCCGAGGAGGCCGAGCTCGCCGGCTTGGCGGAGCAGCTGGCGACTCAGGTCCAAGTCGAGGCGGTCGATCTCCTCGTCCCGGGGGATGATCTCGCCGTTCACGAAATCCCGGGCGGCTTCGGCGATGGCCAGCGCGTCCTCGCTGTTGTCTTCCACCGTGAACTGGGGCAAGGAACCCGCGGGGTGAAACATGAAACTGCCGCCGCGAACCAGCTGGGTCTCGTCCAAGGACATCGAAGCCTCCCTTCTAAGCATCATCTACCCGGAGTCAGGAAGGCTCCATCCGAATGATGGAGACCCTCATCACAACTCATGTTCGATGGGTCAAATGAGCCGCTTCTGCCCCTTGGGGTGGTTCAGCACCACCTGCTTGACCCGCTCGATCCAGGTGGGCCGCGCCCCGGGCTCCAGGCGCTCATGGGGGATGGACCGTTCCTCCAGCAGCTGGTCCACCAACTTGTCCACGGCTTCGGCAAAGAAGGTGTCGGTGTCCCTGACCCCGTCGGCCGCGAGCTGGCCGCTGAAGGGCACCTTGAAGAGCAGATCGTAGTTCTTCATCCAGTGGTGCATGAAACGTTCGATGGGCAGCTGGCGGCCGAAGGACAGCATCATGTACGCGTAGTTGTCCAGTACGCTGCGATCACAGACCACCACATCGTGCTGGCTACCCGAGCGGATCTCCTCGGCCATCTGGGTGAAAAATATCCAGGTCTGGGCCTCCAGCGAGGTCTTCTGGTTGATGGGCATGGGTGAGAGCCGCGCCACTTCCTTCACGATGTCCACATGGATGCCCTCCCGTTTGAGGGCTGCGGCCAGCTCGTAGCAGAGAGTGGTCTTGCCGACGCCGTGGGTGCCGATGAACGCGATCTTCACTCCGCACCTCCTGTGCGGAGCCCTGCGGGCCATCGCTGCGCGACGGTGGCCCTTCGCTCCTGCTTCGGGCTCATGGATTCATCCCTCATGCTTCCAGTATCCCCGGGGACCATTGCGGCGCGGCTGTGCCATTCATCACGTGAGGAGCCTTGGGGTCAATCAGTCTTGCGACGGCTCGTGATTGCCCCATTTTTGGTGAGCATGCATCTCACTAAAAAATTCCTTCGAGCAATCCGGACAGATACTATGGCTGAAGGTGGCGTCGGTGTGGTCGGAAATGTAGGCTTCCATCTGGTTCCAGTAGCCCTGGTCATCCCGGATCTTCTTGCAGTGGCCGCAGATGGGCAGCATGCCCTTGAGGCTCTTCACCTCTGCCAGGGCCAGAGTCAGGTCCTGTATCAAGCGATCCCGTTCGAGCTGGGAGGCGATCTGGCGTTTCCAGGCCGCCCGCGCCACCCCCACGATCCCTAAAGAGAGCGCCACCAAACCGCTCACCGCGAGACCCGAGAGGACGACCTCCTCCCGCCAAGCCGTCAGGTAATCCTCCTGGGACAGCCCAATGAGAATGTTGAAGGCAGGGTCGGCCATCCGGCGCATGGTGTAGGTGCGAACCGATCCATCCACGATGGAACGGGCCGTGAAGTGGGTGATGGACTGGTTGGAGCGAACGGCTTGAAGGTAGTCCCCGGTGAGGGTCCGGTCGCCCAGGAGCCGGTCACTTTCTGGGCTGGCAGGGAACCGCACCAGCAGACTGAAGTCCCCGCTTCGTAGAGAGATGGAACCGTGAGCTCCCACGTCCACCTGGCTGAAGGTCTGACCGAGTTGGTTCAAGGTGAGGGTGCGGAACACAATTCCTGCAAAGCCCCCATCGGCTCGATTCAACCTTCGCGCAAGAGAAATTCCCCAGGTTCCGAAGACCCGGCCGATATGCGGTTGCGAAATAAACAGTCCAGCTTCGGGGTGGTCCTTCAGGTGTTGAAAATAATCCCGGTCAGCAAGGTTGATCTGCCGACCAGGGGGTATGTAGGACCCCTGGTAGAGGACGCCCTGGGCATTCGCCAGGTAAACATCACCCAGGATATGGACCCGCCCAAGGTGGGATTCGATATGGTTTCCGATCCGCTTCTTGTTATCGGGCAGATCCCTGCGCTCGAATTCATCCTTGATGGCAAGCAGGCCAAGGTCGATCTGGTTGACCGTTCCCCTGAGGTTCTGCTCAAGCACCTGGGCCAGGTTGTGGGTGATCGCTTCGGCCTGGGTCACATAGCGTTGGTGGGCCTGGTGCAAGGTCCAACCGGCAAGGGTCACGATCAAGAGATCGAAACCAATCAGGCATCCGATTACGACCCGGACGAGTAACTGGGATGACCAGCTTCCACCCTTCTTGGGGACCTTCATTCTTCACCTCTGGTGGAGCATCGGCATCCAAGAGCGCCGAGTCAAAGTCCAGCCGTCGTGGGGTGGCAGGCATGGCTAGAAGAGGCTCTTCCCATCCATGGACCCGGGCTGCGCAAGGCCGAACAGCTTCAAGAGGGTGGGAGCCACGTCATTAAGGGCCCCGCCTGCACGGAGTTGTCGTGCCTCGAAGCCTCCAGCCACCAGGACGGCGGGCACGGGATTCAGGGTGTGAGAGGTGTGGGGATTGCCGCCCTCGTCCCGCATGCACTCGCAGTTGCCATGGTCAGCGGTGATGAAGAGGGCGCCCCCCACGGCCAGGGTGGCATCGGTGATGCGGCCCACGGCGGCGTCCACGGCCTCGCAGGCAGTGACGGCGGCGGCCAGATCGCCCGTATGGCCGATCATGTCGGGGTTGGCGAGGTTGCAGACCAGCAGGCGGTACTGGCCCGACCGGATCGCCGCCTCCAGGCCCTGGCTCACCTCCGCCAGGCTCATTTCGGGCTGCAGGTCGTAGGTGGCCACCTTGGGGGATGGCACCAGTTGGCGCGCCTCGCCCGCGAAGGGCGCCTCCCGCCCGCCGTTGAAGAAGTAGGTGACGTGGGCGTACTTCTCCGTCTCGGCGGTGCGGAACTGCCGCCAGCCCTGGGCACTGATGAGCTCGCCGAGGATGTGGTCGAGGCTCTGGGGTGGGTAGGCCACGGCGAGGTAGGGCTCCAGTTCCACGTCGTAGGCTGTGAAGGTCAGCAGGTTCACGGCCGGGCGGTGCTTGGGCGTGAAGCCGCTGAAGGCGGGGTACACCAGGGCATGGCACATCTGGCGGGCCCGGTCCGCGCGAAAATTGTAGAACAGCACGCCGTCGCCATCGGCGATGGGGTGGAAGGCATCGAGCCTGGTGGGGGCCACGAACTCGTCCGTTTCGCCGCGCTCGTAGGCGGCGGCGATGGCGGCCAGGGCGTCGGTTGCCTGCTGGGGGGCGTCGCCGTCCACGTAGAGCTTCCAGGCCTGCTCGGTGCGCTCCCAGCGCTTGTCACGATCCATGGCCGTGTAGCGGCCGCAGACGGAGCCGATGGTCACCAGGGGGCAGGCCCGCAGCTGGAACGTGAGCCACTGAAGGAAGCCGTCCGCGCTTTTCTGGGCGGTGTCGCGGCCATCGGTGATGGCGTGGATGGTGGTGGGGAGGCCGACCGCCTGGGCCCACTGAGCCAGGGCCACGAGGTGGTTCTGGTGGCTGTGGACGCCGCCATCGCTCACCAGGCCCAACAGATGGAGCCGCTTGCCGGAAGCCTTGAGCCCCGCCAGTAGCGCGCCGATGGGGGCGTTCTCGCGGAAGGTGCCCCGCCGGATGGCGGCGTCGATGCGGGTGAGCTCCTGCCACACCACGCGCCCGGCGCCCAGGTTCATGTGGCCCACTTCCGAGTTGCCGAACTGGCCCTCTGGCAGGCCCACGGCCTCGCCACTGGTCATCAGTTGGGTCGTGGCGTAAATCTTCCGCAGCGCGTTGAAACGCGGCATGGCGGCCAGGAAGGTGGCATCAAAGGCGTTCCGCGGACCGTCGCCGAAACCGTCAAGGATGAGGAGGGTGATGGGGCCTTGGATCATAGCGGTCATGTCTATTTCTTTAGACGGAAGCCGATGGGCTTCTTGGCAGGGGCTGAGGGTTCCATCAGATCCCGGATGGCCTCGAAGACCACTCGGAACTGTCCATCGTACTTGCGTTCCAGGGTTTCCATTTTGCGGGCGAGGTCTGCGTGGGAGGCCAGCCTGCGTCGCAGGCGGCTGAAGGCCCGCATGACGGGGCCCCGTCCGCGAATGCCCGAAGGGCGAGAGCGGGAGGACAGTGCACGGGCACTGTCCGATATGGGGGTAGTTTCGGAGATGTTCACTGCGATGGCACGTTCACTATGGAGAACGCTGGACAACATCCCTACGCCTTGTTCGGTGAAGGCATAGGGTGGATAGCGGCGCCCCCTCCAGGAACTTGAGATGCCAGATTGGGATCTCAAGTGTTCCCATTCCGCATCATCGAGCTGGAACATGAAATGAGAAGGAAACCGATCAAGGTTCCGCTTGACAGCACGCACAGGTGCCCCGGTCGCTACCTCATAAAGGGTCGCCAGATCTACATCCAGCAGGATCCGCTCGCCCCTGAGGACGAGGATGGCGTGAAGGACCCGCTCGGCAGGAAGGGCGCTCAAGGCACCTGCTCTCCATGCGGGTTCGAGAGCAGGTAGAGCACGGCCATGCGGACCGGGACGCCGTTGGTCACCTGGTCGAGGATCAGGTTGTTGGGGCCGTCGGCCACCTCGCTGGTGATCTCGAGGCCGCGGTTGATGGGGCCCGGGTGGAGCACCACCGCATCTTTTTTCGCCTGTTTCATGCGGGCGGAGTTGAGCTGGAAGAAGCGGCTGTACTCCCCCTGGCCGGGGATGTAGGCGCCGGTGCCGCGCTCAAACTGGGCGCGCAGCATCATGATGGCGTCCTGGCTGGGGATCACTGCGTCGAAGTCATGGCTGATTTCGATGCTGGGCCAGGTGGCCTTCATCTCCTGGGGAACCAGGGTCGGGGGCCCCACCAGGGTCACCTTGGCGCCCATCCGGGTGAGCAGCCAAAGGTTGGACCGCACCACGCGGCTGTTGCGGATATCCCCCACGATGGCGACCCGCAGACCCTCGAGGCGGCCGAACCGCTTGCGCAGGGTATAGGCGTCCAGCAGGGCCTGGGTGGGATGCTCATGGGAGCCGTCCCCGGCGTTGACGATGCTGGCCTTCATGTGCCGGGCCAGGAGGGTGTGGGCTCCGGGGGCGCTGTGGCGCATGACGATGAGGTCCGGGTGCATGGCTTGCAGGTTCATGGCCGTATCAATGAGCGTTTCGCCCTTGGTCAGGCTACTGGTGTCGGCATCGAAGTTGATGATCTCGGCGGACAGCCGCTTTTCGGCGATCTCGAAGCTGTTGCGGGTGCGGGTGCTGTTCTCGAAAAAAAGGTTGACCACCAGCTTCTTGCGCAGGGCCGGGACGATCTTGATGCTGGGCCGCTCACAGACCTCTTCGAAGGCCTGGGCCTGATCCAGCAGGGCGGTGATGTCCCGGGGACTGAGGGGCTCGATGCCCAGCAGGTGTTTGTGGGGGAATATGTAGCGTTCGGAGGGCATCAGCAGGCCTCCACGGTGACGCCATCCACCCCGTCAATCTCCTTCACCCGGACCGCCACCCGGTGGCCGGGAGGGACCTCCACTCGGAGCCCCGCAAAGTCGGCCTGGATGGGCAGTTCCCGGCCACTGCGATCCGCCATGACCAGCAGCATCACCCGGCGGGGGCGGCCATGGTCCAACAGGGCATCCATGGCGGCGCGCACCGTCCGGCCGGTGTAGAGGACGTCATCTACCAGCACCACGGTGCGCTCCTTCAAGGTGAAGGGGATCTCGGTGGGGCGCACGATGGGACTGCCCACCATCTCCGTGAGGTCGTCCCGGTAGAGGGTGATGTCCAGGGCCCCCACGGGCACCTGCGCCCCGGTGAGGGCCCGGAGCAGGGTGGCCAGACGCTCCGCCAGGGGCAGGCCCCGGGACCGGATGCCCAGGAGGACGACCTCCTCTTCGGGCCTCACATGAGCTACCAAGTCGGCGGCCAACCGGCGGAGGGTGTCCTCCATCTGTTCTGGCTGCGAAGGGCAGGGGCCTGGGGCAGCGGGCATGGATCCTCCGGGGTGCGCCCCATCGGGACGCGCGCACGGATTCAAGTCTAGCCGAGGCCGGCCCCGGGCCGGGGACCCTCGGGGCAGCTTTTGCAGGATTCAAGTCGGGGCTCCCCCCCTCCGATGCCCCATTTGAGGACGCCCATGAGTCAGGAACGCCGACAGTACCGACGGATTCCCCTGGAAGCCAGCTTGAGCTTCCAGGAACTCAGTTTCCACAAAGGCGAGGCGCCGGCCATGACCAGCTATCGGGACGTGTCCGCCGGCGGACTCCTGGTCGAATCCCCTCGGGCCTTCCCCCTCGGCACCCTTCTCAAGCTGGAACTCCGGGTGCCCGGGTGGGGCCGCTTCCGGAACCACTTCGGTCCCGTACAGGACGCCGAGGTCCGGCCCCTGGTGGCCCTGGGCATGGTCGTCCGTGTCGAGCAGCTGGACACCGGGGGCTACGAACTGGGGGTCAAGTTCCAGAATGTCTACCCCGATGACCTTGAAGCCCTCGTGAAGTTCCTGGAGGCCACCGCGCCTTCGCCCTCCCTCTGACCCTGTTCCACCACCCCTTTCAGGAGGCCCCCGTGAAGATCCTCATCGTGGACGATTCCTCGACGATGCGGCGCATCATCATCAACACCCTGTCCCGCATCGGGTATACCGACGTGGTCGAGGGTGAGCACGGCAAGAGCGGGCTCGAAAAGCTCGGCCAGGGCGGGGTGGAAATGATCATCACCGACTGGAACATGCCGGAGATGGACGGTCTTGAATTCGTGAAGGCCGTGCGCACCCAGAACCCCTCCATCCCGATCCTCATGGTGACGACCAACGCCGCCAAGGAGGACATCGTGGAGGCTCTACAGGCCGGGGTGAACAACTACGTGGTGAAGCCATTCACCCCGGAGACCCTCAAGGAAAAGATCGAATCTCTCCTTGGGTAGGGAGAAAACCATGGATCAATCTGAAATCGACGCCCTCCTCACCGGAGGCGGCAAGGCTCCCAAGAAGCCCAAGGCGGCCCCCAAGGCCCCCCTGGTGGATTCCGCGCCAGCGGTACCCCCCGCGCCCCATGCCGAGCCCCATCAGGACGGTAACGGGCACGTGATCTCCGAATTGGACACGGTCACCTCCGTGACGGAGCGGGAGTCCAACAAGGTCATGGACCAACTGGACCAGATCAGCCGCCTGGTCGCCCGCCAGCAGCAGCTCATCACCGACATGATGCGCCATGAAGGCGCCCAGTCCCCGGGTGTCCAGACGGCCATCCACCAGGTCATGGGCGCCGGCAAGGAGATCCAGGACAAGGTCTTCGAGGCCATGGACCTGATGCAGTTCCAGGACATCACCCGCCAGAAGCTGGAGCGCATCGTCCACCACTTGCGCCAGATTCACGACTACATCGTGGATCTGCTGGGAACGGGCCTGAAGGGCGACATGGAACGGCCCTCCATCAGCCACACCATCGCCCAGACCGGCACCACGCCGGACGAGAACAAGGCCCACGCGGACTCGGTGATCGAGGCTTTCAAGTCTCAGAAGAAGGGGTAAGCCATGGCCGCCGCCGAGTCCACCCAGGCCCTTCTCACCACGGAGCTGGTGCCCTCGGGCCAGCTGGTGACCTTTACCCTGGACGGCGTGGAGTTCGGCCTGGACATCGACCGAGTCCAGGAGATCACCCACCGGACCGACGTCACGCCGGTACCCGGCAGCCCGAGTTTCATCCTGGGCGTCATCAACCTGCGGGGCATGATCATTCCGGTCATCGACAGCCGGGTCCGGTTCCACTTGGCGCCCCAGGAAACCACCTCGAAGACCCGCATCATTGTCATGCGACTGGCCAGCGGCCCCACGGGACTTCAGGTGGATTCCGTCGCCGAAGTGGTGCGCCTGGAGGACCACACCGTCCGGGAAACCCCACCCCTGGTGGCTGGCATCCGCGCCGAGTACCTGGCGGGCATGGTCACCGTGGGAACCCGCCTGATCACGCTCATCCATCTTGAAAAGCTCCTGGACAGCTCCGAACTCACCCGCCGGGCTGAGTTCAAGGACCTCGGCATCGTCGGAATAGTGGGCTTCAGCGAGTCGAATGCGGAAGCAGAGCTCGCGAAAGATGGAACACCGTTCGTGACCTTCCGGCTCGGGGCCGAGTCCTTCGGCATCGCCCTCCAGGAGGTGGAGGAGATCGTCGAACTGCCTCCCGTGACCAAGGTCCCCGATGCCCCGGACTACGTACTGGGGGTGATCTGCCTGCGGGATCAGGTCATGCCCCTCGTGGATCTCTCCGAGATCCTCTCCATCGAGCAGGGCACTTCGGAACGCAAGCGCGACATGGTGGTCCTTCTCTCGTTCGGCACGGCGAGGATCGGCGTGGTGGTGGATGAGATCCAGGAGATCCTGAGGGTGCAGGAGGGCCAGACCCTGCCGCCGCCCCAGACCCTGTCGGAGTCCGAACGAGAGCACCTGGAGGGCATCCTCATCCTGCCAGGCCGCATGGTGAGCCTCATCAACGTGCTCAAGATCATCACCGGCGACGACCAGGCGAAGATCGCCGCCATGGGCCAGGGCCTTGGCCTGGCGGACACCCGCGCCCAGGAGGCGGTACCCAGCCTCGAACTGGTGGTCTTCCGGCTCGGACCCGAGAGCTACGGCCTGCGTCTCCATGAGGTCCGCGAGATCATCATGGTGGGCCAGATCACACCAGTGCCCCGGGCCCCGCACTTCGTGGATGGGGTGTTGAATCTCCGGGGTGAGGTCATGCCCGTGGTGGATCTCCGCACCCGGTTTGGTCTGGCACGGGTGGAGGCCACCACCCTCTCCCGCATCCTCATCACGAGCATCGGCGGCGTGTTCACGGGCCTCGTTGTGGATGCCGTGGACGAGGTGCGCCCGGTCGAAATGAGCCGGTTTGGCCCCCCGCCCTCCGTGACCGCCGTGGGCGCCAATCGCTACATCGAGAAAGTCGCCCGCCTCGATAACGGCATGATTTTCCTTCTCGAATTACAACAGCTTCTGACCGACATGGAGACCGGGCAGCTCCAGAGCCTCCAGGGGCACCGGGGCGTGGCCAACAGGACGGGTGAACCATGAGTGATTTCGCCCTCGATGATCCCAGCTTCTACGAGGATTTCCTCGTCGAGGCTCAGGAACACTTCGAGCAGATCGAGTCGAACTTCCTGGCGCTTGAGGAAGCCCCGGGCGATCTGGATCTGCTGAACGCCATCTTCCGCAGCGTGCACACCATCAAGGGGGCTGCTGGCTTCCTGGGCCTCCAGAAGGTCCTGTCCCTCGCCCACATCGGCGAAAACGTGCTGGACGACCTCCGCAAGGGCCGCATGGAGCTCAACGACCGGGTCATGGAACTGCTCTTCGAGACCGTGGACATGCTCAAGGTCCTCGTCGATGACGTTCGCGTCCAAGTGAGGAAGCAGGGTGAGGCTGAGGATCCCGATCCCAGTGAACTGATCCGCAACCTCGAAGCGCTCAAGAAGGGCGAAGCGGCCCAAGTGGTCGCCCAGGCCGCGCCGCCCAAAGGCGATCTGCAGCTTCCGCGGGCCCTGGCCGGGTTGGACCAGGCCGGCCGAAAAGTTACCACGGACGGCCTGGCCGAAGGGAAGACCATCCTTGGCATTCATGCCGAACTGGCCAGTGCCATCTACGGCACGGCCTTCAATCCTTTTTCCCTCTTCCAGGTGGTCGAACTGGTGGGGCTTTTGCTCCACAGGCAGATGATTCCCCGCGAACCCCTGGTGGACCTGGACAGCTTCGATCCCCGGAGCTTCCACCTCGACCTGGTGATGATCATCGAGACCACCGAGCCCATGGAGGAGGTCCGCAAGGTCTTTGGCGCCGTGTCGAATGCGGTCATCTCCATCCACCCCCTGGCCCTGGGCACCGCCCTGGAGGTTCCGGGTGCGGCCGGCGCCGGGGCTTCCGCGCCCGATGATCGCCGGAAGGCGGGCCGCCGCAACGCGGATGACAAGGGCGTTTCTGACACCATCCGAGTGAGCCAGGCCAAGCTCGAACAGTTCATGAACATCGTGGCCGAGCTGATCATCAGCAAGACCATGATCAGCCATCTGGTCGAGCGGCTGATACCGCAGGTCAGCGGGCATCCCGCTGCGGTGGTTGCGAAGGAACTGGCCCACGCCTCCGTCTACCTCGATCACGTCAGCAAGGAGATCCAGGCCTCGGTGCTGGGTATTCGCATGGTGCCGGTGAAGACGATCTTCTCTAAATTCCCACGTATGCTCCGCGATATGGCCAAGGCCAGTGGCAAGAAAATCGACTTGCAGGTCGTGGGTGAAGACACGGAAATTGATAAGAGCATCATCGAGGAACTGGGTGACCCGATGATCCACCTCATTCGGAACAGTGCTGACCATGGCATCGAGATGCCGGACGTCCGCGTGAAATCCGGCAAGTCCGAGGTCGGCACCGTGATCCTGCGGGCCCGCCACGAGGGCGACAGCGTGATTGTGGAGATCGAGGACGACGGTAAGGGCATCGATCCCACGGTGATCCGCGCCAAGGCCGTGGAGAAGGGGCTGATGACCCTGGAGCGGGCCGATGCCATGTCGGATGATGAAGTCATCGAATTGATCTTCGCCCCCGGGTTCAGCACCGCCGCCAAGGTGACGGACATCTCGGGCCGGGGCGTGGGCATGGATGTGGTGCGGTCCAACGTGCGCAAGCTCAACGGCCGCGTGAGTGTCCGTTCCACCGTGGGCAAGGGCTCGATCTTTACCATCAAGCTGCCGCTCACGTTGGCCATCATCGACGCGCTGCTGGTGAAGAGCGGCGGACAGGTCTTCGCCCTTCCCGGCACGTCGGTGGAGGAAACCCTGATGGTGCCGCTGGAAAGCGTGTCCCATCTCACCAGTCGGAAGGCTATCAACTTGCGCGGGGAAGTGCTCGGCGTGTCCCGCCTCAAGCATCTGCTGAATTCGAGCGCTCCCGTGAACACCGAGGCGGAAGCCGATGGGCTCTCCGTGGTGGTCGTGTCCGCCGGTGGCCGGCGCATGGGCATCATCGTGGACACCTTCGTGCGCCGCCAGGAAGTGGTCATCAAGCCCCTGGCCCCCTATCTGGCCGCCCTCCCTGGCATCAGCGGCGCCTCCATCATGGGCGATGGCGGTGTGGTGCTGATCCTGGACCCCGCCGAGCTCCTGCAGTTGGCCGTCCAGGAGGCCGTGTGAGCCTTGGCGCAGCGCCTTCACCTCAGGCCCGCGACCAGGGCCGGGCGTCCGTCCAGCACCGGTTCATGACCTTTTTTCTGAATGACCGGGCCTACGGGCTCCCGCTTCGGCATGTGGCGGAAATCACGCCCCTGCGGGAGTTGAACAAGCTGCCCCACATGCCCAAGGCCGTGGAGGGGATCTTGGACCTGCGCGGCCGCGTGATCCCCGTGATGAACCTGCGCGTGCGGATGTCCCTGCCGCCGCTGGAGGGCTCGAAGGTCGGCACCATCCTGGTCCTGGACCTGGCTGGGGCGGCCACCGGGTTGTTGGTGGATGCCGTGGACGCGGTGGTGAGCGTGCCCGAGGAGGACATCGTCCCCGCGAGCCCCCTCCTGGCTGGACTGGAGGGGGCCTGGGTCGAGGGATTCATCATCCAAGGAGAGCGGGTCGTCACCTTGCTGGATGCGGCCCTGATCGCCAACCTGGGCGGGAGGCACCTCCAGGGCAGAGAGCTCCTGGCCACCCTCAGCCTGGAAGAACGCCTCGATGACAACCTGCGTCGGCTCATCGACTCGGCCCCTTCCAAAGAGCAGGGCGAGCATCGGGTGATGCCCCAGATCGAGTCCTCCATTTCCTACACCGAACAGGAGATGGCCAAGGTACTGGATCGGGTGGAAGCCATGTTGGCGGGCACCGATAAGGCCTTCAAGGGCATCGGCTACCTGAAGCAGGAGGCGGGGCTCGGCAAGCTCAAGGGCCATGAGCGCGACATCGCCGAGTTGGAGCGCACCAGCCAGGAGATGCAGGACACGATCTTCGCCCTTATTCAGCAGATGCAGTTCCAGGACATCGCCCGCCAGAAGCTGGAACGGGTCATGGCCCACCTTAAGGGCATGCAGGTGGCCATCTCTGGGAAGTTCAGGCCCCTGAAAGGGCTCTAGGCTTTAGGCTGTGGGCTGTGGGGGGATCGGTGGCGGCCTGGGGCCGCACCCCTTTTCCCCTTTGGGCCATGGGTGTTTGAGCGGATGTTCACGCCCTCACGGCCCTTCTTTCCCACAGCCCACAGCCCACAGCCTAGAGCCCACAGCCTAGAGCCCACAGCCTACCCTGGAGCGCACGCCCTTCCCCGGGCACAATGAAGGTTTAGGCAATGGAGCCCCCGTGAGCAGCCCGTCCTTCACCGAAGTCCGATTCCTCGCCGACCAGGTCGGTGAGACTGTCCGGCTGCGGGGCTGGGTTCGCAATGCCCGCACCAGCAAGACCCGCTTCATCGAACTGCGGGATGGCTCGGGCTTCGTCCAGTGCGTGGTGGGCGCCGCGGAGGCGGAGCCTGAGAGCTACGAGCTGGCGGGAAAACTCACCCAGGAGTCCGCCATCGCCCTCACCGGCTTGGTGCAGCAGCATCCCAAGACCGGCCAGCCCGAAATCCTGGTGAAGTCGCTGGAGCTCATCGGCGGCAGCACTGATTTCCCTATCACACCCAAGGAACACGGCACCGAGTTTCTCATGGAGAACCGCCACTTGTGGCTGCGCAGCCGCCGCCAGTGGGCCATTCTGCGCATCCGCCACACCCTTTCGAAGGGCATCCGGGATTTCTTCGACGGGGACGGCTTCACCCTCCTCGATGCGCCCATCCTCACCCCCAGCGCCTGCGAGGGCACCAGCACGCTGTTCAGCACCGATTACTTCCATGAGGGCACGGCCTTCCTCAGCCAGTCGGGCCAGCTCTATCAGGAGCCCGGCATTGCCGCCTTCGGGAAAACCTACTGCTTTGGCCCCACTTTCCGTGCCGAGAAGAGCAAGACCCGCCGCCACCTCACGGAGTTCTGGATGGTGGAACCCGAAGTGGCCTTCGCCCATCTTGAGGACGTCATGGTCCTGGGCGAGCGCATGACCAAGTTCCTCATCCAGCGCGTGCTGGAAGGCCGCCAGGAGGAGATGAAAATCCTCGAGCGCGACCTCGCGCCCCTGGAAATAGCCCTGAATGAGACCTTCGCCCGCATGACCTACACCGAGGCCGTGGAGAAGCTGAAGGGGCTGGGCAGCGACATCCAGTGGGGTGAGGATTTCGGCAACGATGACGAAACCATCCTCATGAACGCCATGGATCGGCCCCTGTGGGTCCACCGGTTCCCCAAGGTCTTCAAGGCCTTCTACATGGAGCCGGATCCACTGGATCCGCTACTGGCCCTGGGCGCCGACCTCCTGGCGCCCGAGGGCTATGGGGAAATCATCGGCGGCGGCGAACGCGCCAGCGACCTCCAGTACCTACTGGACCAGATCGAGCATCACCAGCTCAACCGCGCCGACTATGAGTGGTACCTGGATATCCGCAAATATGGCAGTGTCCCCCACGCCGGCTTTGGCATGGGCCTGGAGCGCGCCGTGGCGTGGATCTGCAAGCTGCCACATGTGCGCGAGACCATCCCCTATCCCCGCATGATGGGAACACTCAGGCCATAAAGATCGGCCGACCCATGCGACAACCCCTGGGCGCGCAGCTGGGCCATCCCCTGGGGTGCTTTGAGTGCGCCCCGGAGGCTGGGTTCGGGCGTCGTGGTCGCGGCTTTGGTTGTTCAAAATAAGGGTTGATATCGAACGGCCTCGATCAATTTGAAGGCTAATCCCAAATATCTAAGTGCTTGATGTATCGGCGCCGATTTATTATTTTCGGGTTGACGCGAAGCGTCTTGAACATATTTTGAAGATCTCGCCTGCGGCGAGGATCCCTACCATTCGCGAAGCTGGGCTTCGCACGAAAAAAAGGAGTGCAATATGTTGCTACCTGCGCTGGTGTCGGCAATGGCTTTAGCGGTTGCGATGGTTTCTCCCGTGCCCACGATGCGGCCGGAAGCCAACCTCATCGCCACCGAGGAAACCCAGGCCGTCTGTCCTGTCTGCGGCATGGCCATCGCGCCCGGGAAAGGCAGCAAGGTCATCGTCCAAGGCCACGAGTACACTGTGGACTCAAAAGCATGCGGCGATAAATTAGCGGCGAATCCGGAAATGTACCTGAACGCCGACGGTACACCGAAGAACGCCAAGAAGAATAAACAGTACTGAATGGAAAGGCCCACGGGGAAGCCATTTATGGTATCCGCTATAGTTGCGTCACCACACCCGGCAACTTTTGGATGGCTTCCCGCAACGGGGCCTCGGCTTGGCCGTGGGGCAGGGTGACCCAGAAGGTGTAACTGACGAAGGCGCCTTTGCAGTTGTTCTGATGCTGCTCATCGCCTTCGAGTTGGGGTCCTAGGTGGGCCAGGATCAACTCAAGGACCATCTCGGGACGGAGTTCCTCCTGGCGCCCGATGATCTTCATGGGCACGCGGACGGGATAGGTGATCTCAAGACGGGGGCAGGCTTCTTCCATGCCCCCATCATCCCAGCCTTTTCCCTAGCTCTCAATGCGGAGCGTTGAGAGCCGGAGGCGCTACAAGACCTGGATCTCCCGGAGATCCTTTCCCGGCTTGAAGCGGATACTCTTGCCCTTGGGGATCTGGACGCTGGCGCCGGTCTTGATGTTCCGGCCCATGCCGCGCTTGCGCGGCCGGGGCTCGAAGACGCCGAAGCCACGGATCTCGATGCGGTGACCATTGAGCAGGGCGTCCTTCAGCCGCTCGGTGAGGAGGTCCACCACCTGCAGGGCGGTGGCCCGCGAGCAGGGATGCACCTTCATCAGCGAATTAGCGATGTCAATCTTGATCATCTGCGACCTCGGGCCATGGGTGGGAGAGCCAGAATAGGGGAAGGACGGCTAGCGTGCCAGGGTGATTTTTACATCGGTGGTCGGGGGCATGGCCATGGGCATCCCCGGGGCCTGGGGCTGGAGGGGGGGGGTGAGGTGTCCGCCGGCCTCCCGGCCCCCGCCCTGGGCGATGGCCATGCCGCGCTCCATATTGGCCTTGGCCATATCCGACGTGGCCATGACGCCCTCCAGCCGGAGCTTGAACTCGCCCACGTTGGTGGCCCGGAGCAGGGCCTCCTCCTCGGTGATGAGCCCTTGGCCCAGGAGAAAATAAAGGCTCTGGTCGAAGGTCTGCATACCGTACTGGGCCGTGCCGGCAGAAATGACGTCCTTCAGCATCTTGGTTTTGTCCTTGTCCTCGATGCAGGCCCGAACGGATTCAGTGGCCACCAGGACCTCCACGGCGGGCACCCGGCCCTGGCCGTCCGCCCGGGGCACCAGGCGCTGGGAGATGATGCCCTTGAGCACGGCAGCCAGCTGGAGGCGAACCTGCTTCTGGTGGTGGGGCGGGAACACGGAAATCACCCGGTTGATGGTCTCGGTCGCGTCCAGGGTGTGGAGGGTGCTGAACACCAAGTGACCTGTCTCTGCGGCGTGCAAGGCGGTCTCGATGGTCTCCAGGTCGCGCATCTCGCCCACGAGAATCACGTCGGGATCCTGGCGGAGCGCGGCTCGCAGCGCCGAGGAGAAGCTCTTGCAGTCGGCCTCGACTTCGCGCTGGTTCACGATGCTGAGGTTGTCCCGGTGGAGGTACTCGATGGGATCTTCGATGGTGAGGATGTGCTCAGAGCGGGTGGCGTTGATGAGGTCGATCATCGCCGCCAGGGTGGTGGACTTGCCGGAACCAGTGGTGCCCGTGACGAGCACCATGCCCCGCTGCTCTTGGCAGATGGTTTTGAGGACCTTCGGGAGCATCAGGTCGTCAATGGTGTAGATCTTCCGCGGAATCACCCGGAGCACCAGACCCACTGTGCCGCGCTGGTTGAAGATGTTGCAGCGGAACCGGCCCAGGCTGGGCACCGAGTAGGCGA
>JANYAS010000086.1 GCA_025361205.1 Holophagaceae bacterium | reverse complement strand
GCCCCTCTTTGCGCGGCTGGATCAGCTGCTCACGGGCATGGCCATGCTGGGCGAGGCCACCCTCCGGGGGCGCGATGCGGCCCTGGCCGTGGGCGAGACGCTGGCCGCGCACCTGGCGGCCCCCTGTTTCGGGGGCGCCTTCCGCGATGTGCGCGAGGTGATGAAGACCGACGCCCGCTTCGGCAAGGCTCGACCCCTGCTCGGGGCCCTGCGCCTCGCGGCAGCCCCATGGCGCGAGGCCCTGACCGGAGGGGCCCTCTGGGTGACCCAGGGGTTCCTGGGGTCGTCGCCGGAAGGCACCACCACCACCCTCGGCCGCGGGGGCTCCGACACCAGCGCCACCCTGCTGGGGGAGGCCCTGGAGGCGGACGAAGTGCAGATCTGGACCGACGTGGACGGCGTCCTCACGGCCGATCCCAGCCTGGTGCGCGAGGCGCGGCCCATCCCCCAGATGAGCCTGGGCGAGGCGGAGGCGCTTAGCGCCTTCGGGGCCAAGGTGCTGCACGCGGATTCCCTGGCCCCCGGCGGCCGGGCGGGCTTCCGCCTGGTGGTGGCCAACACGCTGCGACCCGGCGCCTCCCGCACGGAGATCCTGCCGGTGCCCCCCCTCCGGCCCCCGGGCGCCGTCACCTCCGTGGCCTACAAGGAAGGCATCATCATCCTGCGGTTTCCCGCCTCCGCGGGGCTCGAACCGCCCCTGGAGGCCGCGCGCAGCCTGGAGGAGGCCGGGGCCCTGCGCTTCGGGCTGATATCGAGCCCCGCGGGCACCCTGATGGCCGTTCGGCCCGAGACTCATGCAGCCGCCGAGGTCATCGGCTCCCTGGCGGCGGCGGGCGTTGCCTGCGAATCCGGCTGGGCCGTGGTGGCCTTGGTGGGCGAGGGCTTGCGGGCCGATCCCGTGGCGGCCCTGCGCCACCTGGCCGCCCTGGGCCAGGAGCCCATCGGGGGCCTGCTCACCGGGAGCAGCACCGTGTCCATCGCCTTCCTCGTGCCGGAATCCCGCCTGGGAGACCTGATTCCCCGCTTGCACGACCGCTGCGTGCTTCGCAGTCTCAGCTCTGATGCAGCAGCCAGGTCGTGAGCCTTAGGTGGAAGCCCTCGGGATTTTCCAGGTCATCCGGGCGCAGGCGCGCAGGATGGTCGGGATCCCCCACATCCAGGACAGGCGTGTCCAGGGTGTTGGGGAGACGATACCCGTCGGGCAGGGACCAGAGAGCCCCTCGACGGTCGGCAGACACGGGTGTCATGGTCCTCCTCCGCTCGCCCTTCTCATTCCGAGTCATGCCTTTTCCCCCCTAGAATCTAAAAGATAGGTCGATCGATCAGAGGCGCCAGCCTTAGACGCCATCCACGATTTCATTGAATCCCGGAGGCCCCATGCCCCGCAGCATTCTCATCACCGGCGGGTCCCGTGGCCTGGGCCGCGCTTGCGCCGTGCACTTCGCCCAGGCGGAGTCGGCCCACCTCATCCTCCTGGGTCGGGATGCGGCGGCCTTGGACGCCACGGCGCTTGCGGTCCGGCAGGCAGGCGGCACCGCTGACGCCCAGGTGGCCGACGTCACCGACCGGGCGCGGCTGACAGAACTTGCCCGGGATCTCGGCCCCCTGGACGGCCTGGTCGCCGCCGCGGGGATCTCGGGCAGGACCCCCGTGGACGGGGACTCGGACACCTTCTTCGACGAGATCCTGGCGGCCGACCTCACGGGCCCCTGGAACACCGTGCGGGCCTTCCTGCCGCGCATGGGATCCGGTGGGCGCATCGTGCTGGTGGCGAGCGTCCTGGGCCGCTTCGGGGTGCCGGGCTATGGGGGCTATTGCGCCGCCAAGCATGGCCTCATCGGCCTCACCAAGGCCCTGGCCCTGGAACTCATCGACCGGGGCATCGTGGTGAACGCGGTGGCGCCGGGCTGGGTGGATACGAACATGGCGCAGACCGGCATCCGGCAGATCGCGGCCATCACCGGACAGACCGAAGCCCAATTCCGTCGCCAAGCCGAGGCCGCCGTGCCCGTGAAACGGTTCTTCCAGCCGGAGGAGATCGCCCACGGCATTGCTTGGCTGCTGAATCCCGCCAACACCATGCAGGTGGGCCAGTGCCTCAACCTGGATGGAGGCGTGGTGCAGGTCTGACCTGTGGGTCCGTTCAGCCCAGGAACCCTTCAGCGGGTTCGTCAGGTTGCCCCCTTCGGGGAGGCTCCCCTGGGGGCTCAGCTCGTCCACCACCTGGGGCAACAGGGCCGCAAGGCTCTGGCAGGCCCATGGCTGAACGCAAGGAAGGCGACCGTTCCAGGGAGAGGTGTGATGCGAATCCGATCTGGAATCTTCCCCAAGGGCGCCATCTGTTCCACCCTGGAGGACTTCGAGGGTCTTCCATGCGCCGTTCTTGGTATTCCTTGGTCTTCTGTCTTGCCGTTCCCACCCTGGTGGCGGCCCCGCCCAAGGCGAGTCCGGCCCCCGCGATTCAGGGTCTGGACCTCTCGGGCATGGATCGCTCCATGGCCCCTGGCGACGGTTTCTTTGCCTATGCGAATGGCGCCTGGTTGCAGCGCACGGAGATCCCCGCCGACCTGGGCTCCTTTGGGGTGGGCCACGAGGTGACCGACCGCACGGATCGGCGCGTGGCGGCCCTGATCAAGGCTGCTGCGGCCTCCCGAGCCCCCGCCGGCTCGGACCCGCGCAAGATCGGCGACTGCTACCGCAGCTTCATGGATGAGAAAACCATCGAGGCCAAGGGCCTGAGTCCGCTGAAGCCCATCTTCAAGACCATCGACTCGATCCGCGACCGCAAGGCCCTGGCCCACTACCTGGGCACCACCCTGCGGGCGGATGTGGATGTGCTGAATGCCACCCACCTCGACACCGCCAACCTCTTCGGCCTCTGGGTGGCCCAGGACCTGGATGATCCCACCCGCTATGCCCCCTTTCTCCTCCAAGGCGGCCTCGGGATGCCCGAGCGCAGCTACTACCTGGATCCCTCCGCAGGCATGGCGGCAGTGCGCGCCCAGTACCTCGCCCACGTGGCGGCCATGCTCACCCTCGCGGGCCTGCCCGAGGCCCCGACTCGGGCTGCGGCCGTGATGGATCTGGAGACGCGCATGGCCCAGGTCCATGTCAGTCGAGAGGATTCCGGCGATGTGCTGAAGGGGAACAACCACTGGACCCGCGCCGATTTCGCCAGTAAGGCCCCGGGTCTGGACTGGGAGGCCTTCTTTGCTGCCGCCGAGCTCAAGCAGCCCGAGGTGTTCGTAGTCTGGCAGCCCAGCGCCTTCACGGGGCTTTCCGCCCTGACGGCGGAGGTGCCCCTCGCCACCTGGAAGGACTACCTCACCTTCCACGCCCTCCAACACCGGGCCCGGGTGCTCCCCAAAGCGGTGGTCGACCAGTCCTTCTCCTTCTATGGCAAGGTCCTGAGTGGCACGACCCAGCCGCGCGAGCGCTGGAACCATGGGGTGGCCGTCACCAATCAGGCGCTGGGCGAAGTGGTGGGCAAGGCCTACGTGGCGCGCTACTTCCCACCCGCCGAAAAGGCCCGGGCCCAAAGGATGGTGGCCAACATCCTGGCGGCCTTCCGCATGCGCATCGAACGGCTGGACTGGATGTCCCCCGCGACTAAGGCCAAGGCCCTGGCCAAGCTCGCCATCCTCAAGGTGGGCGTGGGGTACCCGGACCGCTGGCAGGACTATGGGGGCCTCAGGATCGTGGCGGGCGATGCCTTCGGGAACACGGAGCGCGCCGAGCGCTTCGAGTACACCCGGAATCTGCGCAAGCTGGGAGGCCCCATCGACCGCACGGAATGGGTGATGACCCCGCAGACCGTGAACGCCGTGAACCTGCCCGTCATGAACACCCTCAACTTCCCTGCAGCCATTCTCCAGCCCCCCTACTTCGACCCAAAACGCCCCGTGGTCATGGACTACGGCGCCACCGGCGCCACCATCGGCCATGAGGTCAGCCACAGCTTCGATGATTCCGGCTCCCTCTTTGACGCCACCGGGAAGCTGAACAACTGGTGGACGCCCGAGGATATGCAGCACTTCCAGGCCTCCGCCGACCAGCTGGTGAAGCAGTACGGCGCCTACCGGCCTTTCCCCGACCTGGCCATCAACGGCAAGCAGACCTTGGGTGAAAACATCGCAGATGTGGCCGGGCTCGCTGCCGCCTACGATGCCTACCGCCTGTCCCTCGGTGGCAAGGAAGCTCCCGTCGTCCAGGGCTTCACCGGGGACCAACAGTTCTTCATGAGCTTTGCCCAAAGCTGGCGCGAAAAGACCCGCGAGCCCCTGCTGCGCCAGCAGATTCTCGCGGACGGCCATGCCCCCGCCGCCTACCGGGCCGCCACGGTACGGAACCTCGATGCCTGGTACGGAGCCTTCCAGGTGAAACCCGGACGGGCCCTGTATCTGGCCCCTGCAGACCGGGTGAAGGTCTGGTAGGCGCTCTTTGGGAAGGGTCCTAACTCTTATTGGCAGCGCGGTGACACAAGGGGCTCTAAAATCAGCCTGAATAGCACAGGCTATTCTGTAAGGGCCCCTAGGAGATCCCCATGCCCCTTCTGGATTCGAAGCGCAGCATCCTGGTGGTTATCGACCTCCAAGGGAAACTCGTCCACCTAGTGCATCGCCCAGCCCAGGTGCTGGAGACCACGCGTCGTTTGATGAAGCTGGCGGAGCTCTTCTCGGTGCCCGTGGTGCTGACGGAACAATACCCCAAGGGCCTCGGCCCCACCGAGGCCGGCCTTCGCGCGGTCTTCGACGGACTGACCACGCCCACCTTCTTCCTGGAGAAGACGGCCTTCGGCTGCTGCGGCGATGCGGGCTTCGAGCCCCTGCTGCAGCAGGCCCGGCCCAGCCTTCCGCTCGAGCGGCGGCAGGTCGTGGTGGCGGGCATCGAGGCCCACGTCTGCGTCCTGCAGACGGTGCTGGAGCTGCTCGGTTCGGGCTGCGAAGTGCACCTCTGCTGGGACGCCGTCAGTGGGCGGGGCGAAGAGTACCGCCGGCACGCCCTCGACCGCATGGCCGCTGCCGGCGCCACCCTCACCAACCATGAATCAGTGGCCTTCGAATGGGCCCGCGATAAGAATCATCCCGGCTTCAAGGCCCTGTCGGCCCTCATGAAGGAGGGGCAGCCCCAGGGCTGACCGGTACTCCCATGCCCCGCATCCAAGGCCACCCCGTCCCCGCCCTGTTCCCGGATTCAGGGTCCGTCTCGGTGATGCTCTTCGGCGAGGCCCCCGGTCCCCGGGGCGCAGACCAGTCGGGCATCCCCTTCTGGGGCGACGGCGCGGGCATCACCGTGTACCGCGCCCTGGTGGCCACCGGCCGAGCGGTGGTCCCGGACGCCGCCTGGGAGGACTGGGACGGGGCGCGGTTCAACGCCCTGAGCCTGACGCCGCAGTTGAGGGGCACCGCCCTCAGCAACGCCTATCCCGCCTGCCCCACCAAAGACGGCGAGCACTTCCACGCCCCGTCCAATCGCGACCTGCTGGCCCCGGCCAACCTCGCCCGGCTGGCGGCGGAGTTGGCCCAGGCTGCGGCGGGCGGGGCTTCCCCGCTGCGCGTCATCGCCTTCGGCAAGCGGGCCGAATGGGTGCTGAGTCGGATTCCCGGGGCGTCCGACTTTCAACATGTGCCCCTGCCCCACCCCAGCGCCCAGGGACTGCTGCATGCTGCGCCGGACCATGGAAAGGGCCTCCGGCTGGAGGACCTCCGCCGGGCCTGGGAGGCGAACCTCAGGTCCTGGCTGGAGTAGCCTGGCGCCGCCTTAACAATTCTTAACAACTGGGTCTCCAAAAGATCTCGTAAGCTGGGGCCTTCCCCTGCGGGGATCTTTCACAGCTTGGAGGCTCCATGCCCTTCTCCCGTCGTTTGATGCTCCCCCTGTGTGGGGCACTGGCCTTCACGCTGGTGGCAGGAGACACCCCCAGGCCCGCCCCATCGGCGGTAAAGGTCACCGCCAAGGCCAAGGGTGGGAAGCCCGCGCCCGCGCCCGCGGCCCTGCCCGCCCCCGTCAAGGTGACCACGGTGGAAGGCATCACCGAGTACCGCCTGGGCAACGGCCTGCGGGTGCTGCTCTTCCCCGATGCCAGCAAGCCCACCCTCACCACCAACATCACC
>JANYAS010000068.1 GCA_025361205.1 Holophagaceae bacterium | reverse complement strand
TCCTCGCCCACGCTGAGGATGCCCACCCGGGGCCGCTCCAGTCCGAGGACCTCCTCGGCGTACACCGATCCCATCACCGCGAACTGAGCGATGTGCTCGGCCCGGCAGTCGACGTTGGCGCCCACATCCAACAGCACCGTGGGGCCGCCCTTCATGTTGGGAAGAACGCTGGCCAGGGCCGGCCGGTCCACGCCCTCGAGCTTACCGATGACGAGGCTGGACGCCACCATGGCGGCGCCCGTATGGCCCATCGAGACCACGCCGTGGGCCCGCCCGTCGCGCACGAGCTGGGCCGCCACGCGGATGGAGCTGTCCTTCTTTTCCTTGAGGATGCAGGTGGCCTTATCCGCCATGACAACGGTCTGGGAGGCATGCACCAGTTCCGCCCGGGTCATCAGCTCGGGGGTGAAGCCATGCCGGGCCAGTTCGGGACGAATCACACCTTCGTGGCCGACCAGGAACAGGCGCAGCCCAGGCCAGGCCTCGAGAGCCTCCCGGGCGCCCTGCAAGGTGGCATGGGGGGCGTTGTCGCCCCCCATGATGTCCAATGCGATGCGATGGTGGCCGTCCACCCTCGGAAACCTTAAGCGGACGCAGCGACGCGGACAGCCAACTTGCCGCGGTAGAAGCCGCAACTGGGGCACACGCGGTGAGGCAGCTTGGGGGTCTGGCAGTTCGGGCAGGTGCTGGCGCTCATGACCTCAAGCGAGTCGTGGGTGCGCCGACGGTCGCGGCGGGCCTTGGAATGGCGGCGCTTGGGATTCGGCATGACATGCTCCTAGATATAAAACGCAAAGTTTCAGGTTAAGGGTTTCAGGATTCCGGGTCCAGCTTGATTCCCGCAAGAGCCTTGGCGAGGGCTTGATTGAGGGCGGAGGGGGCCTGCTCGGACTCGGGCCGACACTGGCAGGTGCCCTTGTTCCAATTCTTGCCGCATATCGGGCAGAGCCCCTTGCAGGCTTCCGCGCACAGGGGGTGCATGGGGGCCTGAAGCTCGAACTGCTCCCGGACCAGCTCGGTTTCGTCCAGAGTGTCCTCGGGCAGGAACACTACGTCGAGATCCTGGGAGCCCAGGGTGAACGAGCCGCGACCCACCAGGTCGGCATCCTTGCTGCCCAGGAACTGGCTTTCGACCGCCATGGGCTGGTCCAGGGGCGCCAGGCAGCGACTGCAGGTCCCCTGCCACACGGCCTGGCCCTTCACTTCGAGAAACACATCGCCGCCCGAAGCCAAGGCGAAGACCGACCAGGTCAGGTCGCGCAGGGACACGCCCCCTTCCAGCGCCAACCGCTCGGTGGTGCCGTTCAGGCGGAGGCCCTCCGGGGGCAGGTTGTAGAGGTTGATCACTTCTTGGCTCCGCCATCCGCAGGGGCGTCCGCCTTGGGGGTGGCGCCACGCGGGGCGCTCACCGGGGAGGAATTCGATACCTGACCCGGCGTGCGGATGATGGGACCGGCATCTTCCTGGTTGCCGGGATCCCCGCCGCACTTCAGCTCATAGGTATCCCGGCTGGACTTGCCCTCGTAGGGCTGGCCGAAGGGATCTGTGGCCGGCATGCTCACCTGGATGAGGCTTTCCTTCACCAGGGCGGAGTTGTTGTCGACCATGGCGTCAAAGCTGCCGTAATCCGGGAATCGACCGTGCTTGAGGTAGTACTGGTCGAGGCCCTCAGCCACGATCTTGAGGATGTCCCCGGCCTTGATGTAGCGCGCTGAAGCGGAGTGTTTCTTGTATTGGGAGAAGCCCAGGGTGCCCAGCACCGCGATGATCATCATGGCCACGAGCAATTCCAGCAGCGAGAAGCCCCGGCTCTTCAGGCGGCGCGTGCGGCAGGCAGAGGTGGGAATCATGGTCGGGGTCCGGGGAAAGGGCTCGTCTGCAACGCATCCGAGCTTATCAGTGTGCCAGGAATGACTGAAAAAGCAAGCATCCATGGGCATCATGCCTCCTTGGGTCCTTCGGTTCCGCCGCCGTCATCCACCACCGCCGCGGGGAAGTCCGTAGGCCAGGGGAAGTCCTTCGGCAGCGCCTCCAGCCCGCCGAGCTCCGCCAGCCAGTACCGATAAGCCCGGAAGCTCATGCCCAGGCGTTTCCCGGCCTTGGTCTTGACGCCGCCCACCTCGTCGAGGGCCCGGCGCAGGAAGTGGCCCTTCAGGGCCTGGAGCCAGGCCTCCAGGTCGAACCCATCCGTTGGAATGACCAGGGGCGCGGGCCGGTCCGCGGATTCCTGAAGCACGGGCCGGCCCAGCCCCTCCGGGAGCAGGTCCCGGGTGATGGGGCCGCCCGGATTCAAGGCCACGCAGCGCTCCATGAGGTTCTCCAGCTCCCGCACGTTGCCCGGGAATCGGTAGCCAAGCAGCTGGGTCATGACATCAGGGTGCAACTGCATGGGCGGCTTGCCCAGTTTCTGGCAGGAGCGACGGATGAAATGCTCGGCCAGGACGGGCAAATCCTCGGGCCGATCCCGCAGCGGGGGCAGCTCGATCTGGAGGATGTTCACGCGATAGTAGAGATCCTCGCGGAAGGCCCCGGATTCAGCCCGGGCCCGCAGATCCCGGTTGCTGGCGGCGATGACCCGGAGGTCCACCGGCCGCTCCTCCGTGGCCCCGAGGCGCCGGAACCGGCGCTCCTGCAGCACGCGGAGCAGCTTCACCTGCAGGCTCAGGGGCATCTCGCCGATTTCGTCGAGAAAGAGGATGCCACCCCCGGCCTCCTCGAAGAGCCCCCGCTTCATGGCAATGGCTCCCGTGAAGGCCCCCTTCTCGAAGCCGAACAGCTCGCTCTCCAGCAGGGCCTCCGGCAGAGCGCCGCAGTTAATGGCCACGAAGGGTCCCTTGGTGCGGGCGGAGTGCCGGTGAATGAGCCGGGCCACCACTTCCTTGCCGGTGCCGCTCTCGCCGGTGAGCAGGACGGTGGTATCGGCGCGGGAGACCTTCCCGATCAGGGCGTTGATCTTGCGCATCATGGGCCCCACGCCCACCAGTTCGCCTAAGTCCGTGGGCGGCGGGACCTCGGGCTCCGCAGCGGCCAGCAGGCCCTTCAGGGTGGCGATGAGGTCCTCGTGCTTGAAGGGCTTGGTGATAAAGTCCACGGCCCCCTGGTTCAGGGCCTCCACCGTCGTTTCGGTGGTGGCGTAGGCCGTCATGATCACCACCGGCGTCTCCAGGCCCTGCTCCTTCATCCACGTGAGCAGCTCGATACCGGAGCCATCCTTGAGCTTCAGATCGGAAAGCACGCCGTCGAAGGTGGTCTCCCGCAGGGCCCGTTGCCCATCCTCGATGCCCGAGGTGGCTTCACACTTGAACCCAGCCCCTTCCAAAGCCAGGGTGAGCACCTCCCGAAGGCCGGGCTCATCCTCTACCAGCAGGATCCGTTGGGTCGAGGCAGGGGACATGGCAACCTGTAAGTGTGACGCCCAGGATATGTGACGCATTGGCTCAGCCATCTTATCCTGAACCCTTATCTGGAGTCCCGTGAAGCATGTTGTGTTCGCCCATCGGAAGCTGTCCTACGGGGGCGGCGAGCGCGTGCTGCTCGGTACCCGCCCGGTTGTCTCATTCGCATGCACCGCCGGAAGGATCCAATGCGTTTCCTGATCAGCCGGACGGATGCCATCGGGGACCTTGTGATCAGCCTCTCCCTGGTCGAACGCATCTTGTCGAGAGAGCCTTCCGCAGAAATCCATCTTCTGGTCCAGCCCCGTACGGCACCCATCCTTGAGGGACATCCAGGAGTTCATGCGGTTCACACTCGCGGGAATGACTCGGAACTGAATCAACTTCTAACGCACATCCGGCCCGACGTTGTGCTGAACCTCTTTCACCAGGATGGGGCCGTGATTATAGCGGCGAAACAGGCGGGTGTTCCCATCCGGGTCGCTCGGGCCAGAGGCCTGGGCCAGATCCTCTCCGCCACCCACACTATTTGGAGGGGACGGTATGGCACGGGGCGGCACGAGGCTGAAAACATCCTCGATTTCTTGGCACCTTTCGGATGGGATGGCGGATGGCCCCCACCACCTCACCTCTACCTGACCCAGGAAGAACGTCATCAAGGAGAAGCAGATCTGGCGGGCTGTCCCCGGCCAAGGGTGGGGATGGTCCGAAGAGGCAGCGGAGCTGGCGCCCACCCCTCCGATGCCTGGTGGAATCGAGTGGAATCGATGCTTCATCCGGAGGGATGGAACTCCATCGTCCTCGCTCCCGCGGCTGACAGCCCACTCCCAGAAACCCATCTGCGGGGTCTCATGGCCCGACTGGCAGCCTGCGATGCCATCATCAGCCCTTCAACTGGACCAGCCCACCTGTCCGCAGCGCTTGGCATCCCCCTGCTGGTGCTCATGGGGCGCCGAAAGAACCATAGCCCAGACCGCTGGGCACCGTTAGGCGATCGCATCCAGGTGGTTCAGTACCCTGGCCAGGAAGCCGACTTGTTGGATGGCATGGATCGCATTCCACCCGAATCCCTGCTGCCTCATCTCGATCGTCTAAAATGATCCCCCTCCACGCCACCTGGCTTCGCTTCCCGCGATTTGTCGGGGATGCCGCCATGCAATTGCCGGTGCTGCGCCTCCTGCGGGAGATGGGCCCCGACAAGCACATCGGCCCCATCGTCGTGTGGGGGCCCAAGACTACGGTGGGCCTGGTGGCGGGAACTTGGTTCTGCGACGCCACCCTGCCGGACGAGGGCAAGCCGGGTCCCTTCGCCATGGCTAAGATCCTCCGGCGGTACCAGGCGGCCCGCAGCATCCATTTCCCAAAGTCCCTCCGACCGGCCCTGGCCGCCTGGCTGGCGCGGGTGCCCGAGCGCATCGGGGTGGATGAGAGCCTGGCGGGCCCCTTCAACACCCACAGCGGCCCCTTCTGGGATGCGGAGGGCCCCTTCCTTCAGCGGTATCACGCCGTGCTGAAGCGGCGCTGGCCGGACCTCCCGCCCATGCCCTTCGCCGACTTTGATCCGGGCCTGACCATCGACAAACCCCGGGAGCGCTATCTGTGCCTGATGCCTGGGTCCACCTGGCCCTCCAAAGCCTGGCCTACCACCCATTTTCGAACGCTCCTGCTCCAGGCCCGGGCCGCGGGTTTCGCGGTGGCCGTGTTGGGCGCGCCGGATGAAGCGGCCACCTGCGCGGCGGTGGCCGGGGGCGAGGGACTGAACCTCTGCGGGAAGACCTCACTCAAGGAGGCTGCGGCCTGGCTGCGCGGCGCCACTGCGGTGCTGGGCAATGACTCCGGGCTCAGCCACCTCGCGGCCGCCTGCGGAGCCCCGGTGCTGGCCCTCTATGGCGCCACGGATCCCGGGGGATCCACCCCCTGGGGGCCCAAGAGTCGGGGCCTGCGCAAGGACGGTGTCCCCTGCGCCCCCTGCTTCAAACCCGACTGTTTCACCCCTGGCCATCCCTGCCTGGAGGGCATCGGCCCCGAGCAAGTCTGGACTGAACTCCATTCCCTGATCTCCGTATAGAATCAGGGGTCTTCCCCGAGGTCCGCATGTTCCGTCGTCTCTTCCTCACCTGCGCCGCCATGACCCTGATGGCCCAGGCTCCGGTCATCACCTTCGACAAGACCCACCACGACTTCGGCCGCATCACGCCCGACCGCAAGGTGGCCGCGAAGTATCACGTCACGAACACCGGCAACGCCTTCCTGAACATCACCCAGGTCCGGCCCAGCTGCGGCTGCACCTACACCATGCTGGGCAAGTGGTCCCTCGCCCCCGGTGAGGCCACCGAGATCGAGGCCATGTTCGACCCCAGGGGACTCAAGGGCGGGGTGCGCAAGTCCATCGAGGTGGTGTGTGACGACCCCAAAACGCCCACCGTGAGCCTTACCCTGGAAGCCGAAGTGGTCCAGGAGATCATGCCTTCGGTGGAATCCGTGTACTTCCACCAGGCGCCGAAGTCCGCCACTTCCCGCAGCAGCGTCCGCTACGCGAGCGGCAACGGGGAGCCGGTCCAGATCGTGGATGTGAAGGCCCCCGGTGCCCCCTTTCTCACCTTCTCCTTTAAGCCGGAGGGTAAGGACCTCGCCCTCGAGGTCGCCTTCGACGGCCGGAAGGTGCCCCCCGGCCAGCTCCGCGGCGTGGAGGTCGCCACCATCCGGTTCACGAACCCGCGGATGAGCCAGCTGCCGCTCAACATCCAGTGGGACCTCAAGCCCGCCATCCAGGCCAGCCCCGTGGAACTGGTGTTCCAGGACGCCCCCGGCAAAGAACTCCGGCAGAAGCTGACCCTCAAGCAGGCTGACGGCAAGGCCTTTCGGGTCACGGCCGCCCACCCCTCCCTCAAGGGGATGCGCGTGGAAGGCCTCAATCAGAAGGGCAGCACCCTGGACCTGACCGTGATTCTTCCGGCCACACTGCAGGCAGGACGCTACAGCGATGTGCTCGTTCTCAACACGGACGATCCCGACCAGCCGGAATTGACAGTACGTGTGGTGGCCCTGCTGAAATAGCCGCCATCCGGCCATCAAAGCAGGTTGCCCTGGGGGCACCCAGCTCCCGGCGATAGCCTGTAGGGATGCCGGAATCCCGCGCCTCCCACCTGTTAGCCGTCCTTGCCCTGGCCGCCATTGCCTTCGTCTGGGCCGGCGGCTTTCCGGCCACCAAATACTGCATCCAGGCCGGGCTGTCCGTGGGCGCCATCCTGAGCATCCGGTTCGCCATCGGCACCGCGGGGCTCGGTTTGATGGTGGTACTTCTGAAAGTGCCCTTCCAGCGACGGGCCGTCCTGGATGGCCTCTGGCTGGGCCTGGTGCTGACCACCCTGTTCTGGCTCCAGACCGACGGCCTGCGCTTCACCACCACCTCGAAATCCGGCTTCATCACCGGCCTCTATGTGATCTTCACGCCCATCGTGGCCCTGCTCGTCGGGGACCGGCTGCGTCCCGCCCACAGTCTGGGCGCGCTGGTGGCCCTGACCGGCCTGATCCTGCTGGTCCGGGAACCCGGCGCTGCCTGGGGCGGCTGGACCCGGGGGGATTCCGAAACGCTGGTGGCTGCGGTGCTCTGCGGGTTCCATATCGTCATGACCGCACATTTCTCCCGCCGCTCCTCGGGCTGGGTGCTGGCCTTCGTGCAGGTGGCCGTCACCGGCGCGATATCCCTGGCGATCACACTGGCGCTACCAGCCCCCTACGGCTTCCACGGCGCGGGACCGGCCCTGGCCCAGGGTGGCACCTGGGTGGCCCTGGCCTTCATGGGCATCCTGGCCACCACTCTGGCCTTCTATGTCCAGAGCACGTTCCAGGCCCGTCTCGGTGCCACCGAATCCGCCGTCATCTTCTCCTCTGAACCGGTGTGGACGGCGGCCTTGGCCGTCAGCGGCTGGATTCCCGGCATCCGCGACCAGCTCAGCCCGATCCAACTGATGGGAGGCGGCCTCATCCTCGCCGCCACCTTCGTGGCCGAACTCGGCCCGAGGCTGGTGCGCCGCTCGCGGGTTATCGATCCGGAAGACGCCATCGGATAGTGGGTCCTTGCCCCGACGAATCTCAGCCGGATGGCTGCAAGATCAAGAGTTTAAACCGCAGATGGCGCAGATTGACGCAGATGAGCTCCCCCTGCCAACGCATGCGTTGGCAGGGATACACCATCGACCCAATCGGTATGTGTCATTTTTTCATCCTGTGTAAATCTGTGGGCCCAAGGCCATTCCTGCGTCATCTGCGCCATCTGCGGTTCCATGCTTTCCCAGCTGTGTCTGACCGATAACCGGGTAGCCGGTATCCTGGGTCAGGAAGAGGAGTCGGACATGTTCATCGTCACAGGTGGCGCGGGGTTCGTGGGCAGCAACCTGGTGCGGGAGCTGAACCGGCGCGGGCACACGGACATCCTCGTGGTGGACAACCTGGCCCGGGCCGAGAAGGCGCGGAATCTGGCGGACCTCACCCTGGCCGACTACATGGACAAGCGGGAGTTCCGGGCCCGGCTCGACGCCGGGACCCTGGACCTGCGCCCCGAGGCCGTGTTCCACAACGGCGCCTGCTCCGACACCATGGAAGCCGACGGTCGCTACATGATGGAGAACAACTACGGGGATTCCCGCGCCCTGCTCCACTGGTGCCTGGCCCGGAAGGCGCCCCTGGTCTACGCAAGCAGCGCGGCCACCTATGGCGCCAGCGCGGATTTCGAGCCGATCCCGCAGAACGAAGCGCCGCTGAATGTCTACGGCTACTCCAAGCTGGCCTTCGACCAGCACGTGCGGAGCCTCCTGCCCGCGATCCAGAGCCCGGTGGTGGGCCTGCGCTACTTCAACGCCTTCGGGCCGCGGGAACACCACAAGGGCCGCATGATGTCCGTGCTGCACCAGCTGCTGCGGCAGCTGAAGGAGACGGGCGTCTGCCGTCTGTTCAGTGGCACCGATGGGTATGGGGACGGTGAGCAGAAACGCGACTTCATCTACGTCGGCGACGTCGTGGCCATCAACCTCCATTTCGGCAGCTCGGGCATGGCGAAGACCATCGTGAACGCCGGAACGGGCCGCGCCCGCAGCTTCAACGACATCGCGAAGACGCTGATCGCGCACCTGGGCGAGGGCCGTGTCGAATACATCCCCTTCCCCGACGAACTGCGGGGCAAGTACCAGAGCTTCACCCAGGCGGACGTGCGCAGCCTCCGCGGGGCTGGCTACACCGCCCCCTTCACCGAACTCGAACCGGGCATCACCGCGACATTGGCCGAGATCTAAACGATCTTCACAAGAGTGGGAACACAGAGGGCACAGAGTCCTCACCGAGGGCGCAGAGAGAGGCCACCGTGGTTTTCCCTCTGTGTCCTCTGCGGCTCTCTGTATCCTCCACCCGCCAACGCATGCGTCGTCGAGGATCCTACGTTGTGTTCCGCTTTTCCTAGCCCGAAAACAATCCTCAGGCCTTTCGATCCAGGATCACCAGGGTCACGTCGTCCACGAAGGGCGCGGGTTCGTTGAAGGCCCGAGCCTGGGCGATGACCTCATCCGCGGCCTCTTCGGCCCCCACGGGCAGTTCCGCGCAGATGCGGCGCAGCCCTGCCTCTTCCAGCATGGCGCGATCCTCCCGTTCGACCTCGACCAGGCCGTCGGTGTAGAGCACCAAACGATCCTCGGGCAGGAACTCCGCCTCGTGCTCCGTGAAGGGCAGCTGCTCGTCCAGTCCCAGCATGAAGCCCTTGCCCCGCAGCACCTCGGAACGCTGGAGTCCGCCTCGGGCGCCCCCCACGATGCGCAGGGGGGCGCAATGCCCCGCGACCACGTAGCGCAGGCGGTTGCCAACGGGGTCGAGCCGGCCCAACCAAGCCGTGGCGAACTGCTCGGCCAGGGTAGACCGGCAGAGATCCTCATTCATGCCGTGGGCCCAGGCCAGGGGCTCGCCTTCGAGCCGAACCTGATTCTCGAAGGAAGTTTTCACCATGGCGGAAATGAGGGCGGCGGTGACGCCATGGCCGCTCACATCCGCGATCATCATGGCCGTGGTGCCATCGGGCAGTGGGACCACCGCGTAGATATCGCCCCCAATGCCTTCGGCGGGCAGGTACCGGTGCGTATAGCGGGCGCCTTTCGCCTCCCCGGGTAGCTTGGGAAGTAGTCCCATCTGGAGGGCGGCCGCCAATTCCATTTCTTCCTGAACCCGCTGCTGGAAGGTGGTCAGCTCCTTGTTCTGCCGCTTGATCTCCTTCTGCATCTCGATGAGCCGGAAGGTGGATTCCACCTTGGCCAGCACTTCCTGGGCATGGAACGGCTTGGGAATCATGTCGTCTGCGCCCAGATTCAGGCCCCCGATCCGCGAGGCCGTGCCATCCAGGGCGGAGAGAATGATGAAGTAGATGTCGCGGGTGGCCGGATCACTCTTGACCCGCTTGCAGAGTTCGTCGCCCGGCATCTCCGGCATGCGGAGATCCGAGATGATGAGATCCGGCCTGGATCGGCTCATCTCGTCCAGGGCTTCGATGCCATGGGCCGCGGTCAGGACTTGATAGCCCGCCCGCTTGAGGTAGAAGCTGAGAATGTCCCGGATGGGTGCTTCGTCATCCACCACCAGGACTATGCCCTTGGCCATTGAGAAAGGTGCCCCCGTCAGGCGCCGCGCAGAGCGTCCTGCTCCGTGGCGAAGATGGAGAAGTAGTTGGTGAGGTTGGTCTGGTCAAAGGTCTTCTTGACCGGGGCGGGGAGGCAGCAGAGGTGCAGCTTGCCCCCGGACTTGTCCACGCTGTTGCGGGCCGCCACCAGGAGGCCGAGCCCGGAGGAATCGATGAAGCTGACACCCTCCAGGTTGATCACCAGGAGCTTCGGCTGGGCCGTGGCCACCGTCTCCCGGATCACATCCCGCAACTGAGCGGTCACCTCGAAGTTGACCTTGCCCTGGATCGACACCACCGAAGCGGTACCTTCTTGGCGGGTCTGGATGTTCAGCATGGTTCCTCCTGAAGGATTCCCTGAAGCACTCTCCGCCGGGCGGCGTCCCGCTGGCGCTGTTTGTATTCTGAATGGGAGGCTGGACCTGATCGTGAGCTCTGAAACCCCGATTGTTCCATCACTTGGACTTCATGTGCGAAGAAGAAAGTAAACTCCTCCTGTTCTTGGAGCAACTCGGGAATGCAGACCAGGTCCGACAGCTCGCTGTCACCCATGGTCTGGAGCCGGGATTGGAGGGTCTCCAGGGCCCGGGTGGCGGGACTGGGAAGGCGCACCAGGGTGCGGACCGTGAACTGGATGGCCGAGTAATCCTTGCTGGAAAAGGGGTTCTGTTCCTTTCCTGAGGTCTTGAGGGCCAAGGTCCGGCTGAGCGCCAGGCGCGCCTCCGGGTCCAGATCCTGGATGCAGAACGCGGGTGGCAGGCCCTCCATCCAGGCATCCAGGGCCTCCATGTCGATCATCAGGTTCCGGCTGCGGCTGGGTTTGATGTTCGTGGGCATCAGCACATGGTGGTCCAGCAGGAACCGGATGACCATCAGCACACCCAGCTGGTCCTCAGCCACGAGGCGAATGCCGATCTGGTCGTAGATGGTCTCTGCCACGTTCTCGGGCTTGTGGAGCATCTTGAGGAGCATGGACACCCGGTCCTTGTTTTCCTTGCGCTCGACCGCCACCAGGGGCACTTCATAAGCCCCGCGCAAGAACCAGAGGTCGTTCTCACAGACCAGGTACTGATCGTAGCGGCTGAACACCTGCCGCTGGATCTCTGGCAGGAACCGCAGGTTCACGTTGTGGTCCACGTGGAAAAGCGTGTGCATGATCCGGAGGATGGCGCAGGACCAACGGGTGCGCACCGTTTGGGGACGCTCGGAGGCCCATTCCAGCAGATCCAGTGGATCATGCAGGTCCTGGACCTCCAGCGGTACGTGGAGGTCCGTGCCATCGAGCACGACCCCCTCGAGGAAGTCCACGGCATCCTCGTACACCCGCACCACGGCGGCGCGTTGGACGGGCACGCTCATGTCATAGCCGTAGTTCAGGGCGAAATTCCAGGCCTCTTCATGGGAATGAACCCGTAGGCCGTCCAGGTCAATGGGCGAACCGCCCCCCAGGATCAACTGGGTGACCTCCAGGGGCATGGGGAAAAGGCTGTGGTGTCTCATGGTGTCAAGCATCTATATCGGATCAAGGGAGGAATCATAAAAAAACGGGGCGCCCAGCCATGGGGCGCCCCGTAAGTATGCACTTTTACTACTTGATGGCGAAGGCAGCGACGAGCACGTAGATCACCAGGGCCTCGATGAGGGCCAGGCCGATGATCATGGTGGTGCGGATGTTGCCGGCGGCCTGCGGGTTGCGGGCGACGCCTTCGACGGCGGCGGCCACGGCCTTGCCCTGGGCCAGACCGCAACCGGCGGCCGCGATGGCGAGGGAGAGGTGAGCCACGAACTGGCCTTCAAAGAGGCTCTTCTGCACGATGACGGGCGCGCCCTGAGCGAAGGCGACAGCGGCCAGGGTGAACAGGAAGGCGGTGGTGAGGAATTTCTTCATGGTGGTGCTCCTGGGTGGTGTGTCCCAGGGGTTCGGAATCCCGGGGACAGTTAAGTGAAAGCGGAGTCGGGGGCAGCGCTAATGATCGTGAGAGACGGCACCACTGAGGTAGATGGTGGCGAGCATAGTGAAGACGAAGGTCTGGATCAGGCCGAAGAACAGGCCCAGGAACATCATGGGCACGGGCAGGAGGATGGGCATCAGACCGAAGAAGATCCCCGCCACGACGTGCTCGCCGGCGATGTTGCCGAAGAGTCGCAGGGAGTGGCTGAGGATACGGCTGAGCAGGCCCAGGATCTCCAGGGGGAACAAGAGGGGCGCCAGCCACCAGATGGGGCCGGCAAAGTGCAGCCAGTACTTGCCGACGCCCTGCTCCTTCATGCCGTGAAAGTTGTAGTAGCCGAACACCACCAGGGCCGCGCCCAACGTGACGTTCCAGTTGCTGGTGCCAGGGCTCAGGCCCGGGATCAGCCCGAAGAGGTTGTTGAAGAAGACGAAGAGGGCCATGGTGCCGATGAAGGGCAGGTAGCGCTCGCCGTGGTGGGCGATGTTGCTGTGGATCATCTCCTTCAGCCACTCGATGACCCCCTCAAAAGTCTGCTGCAGGGGGCCGGGGATGCGAGCCAGGTTCTTCCGGACCAGGGCCGTGATGAGCATGGCCGTCAGGGCCGCCAGGGCCGCGTTCAACAAGTGGTCGTAGCGCTCGAGGATGGACAGGGCCGCCCCGTGGGCAAATCCGGGCCAAGGATGCTGGGCCAGATGAAGCACCTGGGTGAGCCACTGGGCGAGCAACGATGCGTGGTGTTCCATCTCGGTCAGACCTCAATTGGGCGGGGCGGCTTCGGGTTTCTGGAAGGCCAGCCGCAGCGCTTCCAACAGGATACCGACCACAAAGAGGAGCACTCCTATGGCCAGCGGCAAGGCTTCCGCCGGGTATCTGCCCATCATCCCACGCAGCACCAGCGCGATCAACGCCAGTTTACCCAGGGAGAGGAAGCCGTAGAGCCACCGCAGCCGGACCGAGGGGGTCAGCATCCGGGCCGTCAGGACCCGGTGGAGGGTCCAAAAGACAAGGCTCGTCAGGGCCCCCACCCCGAAGGCTAGGGCGGCCGTCCAAGAGCGCAGGAAGCCCCAGAGGGGCAACCCCGCAAGGCCCAGGATCACCATGGCGCGAGTGATATTGCGGAGGTGGTGCTCACCCTCGTCCATCGGGGTCCTTCCCTTCCTCCGGGCGGCCTTTAAGGCGGTTCAACTCCTCGGCGTCCCGCCGGGCCATGCGCCCGTTCACCTTGTAGAGCTCCCAGAAGGCCGCCACGATGCCCCAAGTGAGGCCCACCCACTGCCCCCAGGCGGCATGGCCGAACCAGCCCCCGATCCAGCGGCCCAGGAAAAAGCCCAGGGCAATGCAGAGGGGGAAGGTGAGGCCCAGGGACATGAGATCGCCCCAGAGGGCCCGCTCGCCCGGATCCACCCCATCACCCCGTTTGAAGATCATGGCCACTCCATCAATGACGGGCTTGGCCCTCCTGCATCCCTTGCATCCCCTCCATCCTGGCTAAAAAGATGCTCTATCAGCCAGGATGGAGGGGATGGACAGGATAAGAAAGGAGCCTTCCTTAGGATGCCATCCCCGCCGCCAAGCGGGGGCGGTCAAACAATTCCTGGCAGACCCGGTTAGGCAGGGAAATGCGCGGGTCGCTCCGCGCCTTCAAGTGCAAGCCTTGGACAAAGCAGAGGTCCGGGGGGAGGCTCCAGGTCCACGCGCCTAAAGCGCGTGGGAGCCACGCCTGCGTGGCGTCACCTGGAGGCGCGCAGCGCGAAACCCCCGGAGAACACTACACCCAGAAGACCTTCCCCGCCCAGTCCAGCAGCCAGGGGCCGAAGGCCGTGCCCACCAGGACCAGGACACAGGCCAGGGTCACGATGAAGACGGCGGCGGCACCCATGGGGACAGCCTCGCCCTCGGGATCCTTGAAGTACATCTGGTTCACCACGCCCAGATAGTAGTAGGCGCCCACGGCGCTGGTGAGCAGGGCGATTACGGTCAGGGTGACGAAGCCCTGCTCGATGGCCAGCTTGAAGAGGAAGAACTTGCCAAAGAAGCCCACCAACGGAGGGATGCCAGCCAGGCTGAGCAGGAAGACCATCATGGCAAAGGCCAGCACAGGATGCTTGCGGCCCAGGCCCTTGAAATCCTCGATGCGTTCGCCCTCGCCCTTGCCCTGGAGATAGATCACCACCGCGAAGGCCCCGGTGTTCATGACGATGTAGATGAGCATGTAGAGCCACACGGCCTGGGCACCGGCCACGGGGTTCCCGGATAGCACCCCCAGCAGCATGTAGCCCACGTGGGCGATGCTGGAGTAGGCGAGCAGGCGCTTCATGCTCACCTGGTTCACGGCGGCCACGTTGCCAAGGATCATGCTGGCGCCCGCGATGTAGCTGAGGGGCAACACCCAATCGCTGGACACACCGTGAAAGCCCGTGCCGAAGACGCGCAGGAAAGCGGCCAGGGCCGCGGCCTTGGGGGCGGTGGCCATGAATGCTGTGATGGGCGTGGGGGCCCCTTCGTAGGCGTCCGGCGACCACATATGAAAGGGCACTGCGGCCACCTTGAAGGCCATGCCCACCAGCACCATCAGCACACCAGCGTAGACCAGCAGGTTACTGGTGGTGGGCGTGAGGGCCAGGGCCTGGTTCAGGTCCGCCAGATTGGTGGTGACCCCGCCCGCGGCGCCGTACACCAGGCTGATGCCGTAGATGAGGATGCCGCTGGAGAAGGCGCCCAGCAGGAAATACTTCATGCCCGCCTCCACACTGGTGGCGCGGTCCCGCAGGTAGGCCACCAGGATGTAGATGCAGATGGTCATGAGTTCGATGCTGAAGTAGACCGAGATCAGGTCCGAGGCGCCGCAGAGGAACAGCATCCCGGCCAAGGAGAACAAAATCAGCGCGTAGTACTCCACCGTCTGCTGCTTCAGGCTGTCCAGCAGGCGCACGCTCAGGGCCACGGCACCGGCCGAGCCCAGCACGCTGAGCATCTGGAAGCCGCGGGTGAGGCCGTCCATGCGGAACATGCGGGAGAACCCCTCGCCATCAGGAACCCGCGTCACCAGGACCGCAGTCACGGCCAAGATCACCAGGGTGATGGGGGCCCACTTGTGCTTCTCGTTCCGATTGAACAGAAGGTCGCCGGGCCAGAGCATGAGCGTCGCCACGGTCATGAGGAAGAGTTGAGGTGTGATCAGGTGCGTGTCCCGGAGGAGCGCATCCAGAAGCCCCTGAGCGAAGCCGGTCATCAGTGGCCTCCGCCGTGGGCTGGGACTTCGTGGGCAGGGGCCTCGTGTCCGGCAGGTGTCGCTTCATGTTCGACAGGGGCGGTCATGCCCCGCATGCCCAGCTTGGCAGCGGCAGCCTGCTTGGCGGCCAGGTCCTGGGCGGCATGGAATCCAGGATTTACCTGCTCCACCAGCTTCCGCACCGGGGCTTCCATAATGTTCATGAAGGGCATGGGGTAGAGGCCGATCCAGAAGGCCACGATGACCAGGGGGGCGAAGTAGAGCACTTCCCGGAGGTTCAGGTCGCTCATCTTTTCGTTCACGGCGGAAATGGGTCCGAACATGACGCGCTGGAACAGCCAGAGCATGTAGGCCGCTCCCAGGATGATGCCCAAGGTGGCCACGACGGCGATCCAGGGGAAGGCCTGGAAGGCCCCCATGAGGATGATGCCCTCACCGATGAATCCGTTGAGCAGGGGCAAGCCGATGCTGCTGAGGGTCATGATCATGAAGACGGTCGCAAACACCGGCATGCTCTTCGACAGGCCGCTGTAGTCGGCGATCATGCGCGTGTGCCGCCGCTCGTAAACGATACCCACCACGAGGAAGAGGCCCCCCGTGCTGATGCCGTGGTTGATCATCTGGAAGAGGCTGCCCTTGATGCCGTAAGGGTTCAGGGCGAACATGCCGAGCATGCAAAGGCCGAGGTGGCTCACAGAGGAGTAGGCCACCAGTTTTTTCATGTCCTTCTGGATCATGGCCACCAGGGCGCCGTAGATGATGCCGATGAGGGCCAGCCCGATGAACCAAGGCATGAGCAGCTTGGTGGCGTCCGGGGCCACGGGGAGCAGGAACCGCACGAAACCGTAGGTGCCCATCTTCAGCATGATGGAGGCCAGGACCACCGAACCGGCCGTGGGCGCCTGCACATGGGCGTCCGGCAGCCAGGTGTGGAACGGGAACATGGGCACTTTGATGGCGAAGCCCACGAAGAAGGCCAGGGCCACCAGGATCTGGAAGGTCTTGGTCTGCTGGGCGATGACGGGCGCCATGGCCTGGAAGCCGGCGATGGAGAAATCGTAGACGCCGGTCGTCTGGTGCTGCAGGAAGTAGATGGCCAGGATGGCCACCAGCATCAGCACGGAGCCGGCAAGGGTGTATAGGAACAGTTTGATGGCGGCGTAGAGCTTCTGGGGCCCGCCCCAGATGCCGATGAGGAAATACATGGGCACCAGCATGACTTCCCAGAACAGGTAGAACAGGAAGACATCCTGGGCGATCAGCACGCCAAGAAGTGAGGTCTGGAGCACCAGCAGCCAGATGTAGTACTCCTTGTGCCGCTCGGTGATGGCGGTGAAGGAGCAGGCAATGATGATGGGGCCGATGAAGGTCGTCAGCAGCCACAGGAGGAGGCTGATGCCGTCCATGCCGACGCTGAACTTCACGCCAAGGGACGGGATCCACTCCCAGGCCCGGGCCCACTGGACCGCATCACTGCTGCGATCATAGGCAAACCAAAACGTCATGCTGAGCAGGAAACTGACGATCATGATCGCCAGGGAACCCCATTCGAAGACCTTGCGCTGGTCCCTGGGCACGAGGACCAGCACCAGCGCCCCGATGAGGGGCAGCAGGGTGGTCACCAGAAGCAGGGTGGTGTTTGCGGTGAACATGAGGACTCCAACCAATAAGGGCTAGGCGATGAATTTCCAGAAGGCGAAGACGAGGAAGCCGATGAACATGACGAAGGCGTAGTGCTGCACCCGGCCACTCTGGAGGCCGCGGAACACGCCGCTGGTCTCCGCCACCATCCAGGCAATGAAGTTGACCGCGCCATCCACCAGCTTCTGGTCCACCCAGTTCGAAAGTTCGGCCCAGATGAGGGTGACTCGGGCGGCACCGTTCACCGTGCCGTCCACCACCCAGGTGTCGAAACTCCAGAGCTGGGCGGAGAAGCGCTTGATGGGCTCGATGATCGCGGCATCGTAGAACTCGTCCACGTAGTAATTGGCGTTCACCCAGCGGAACAGGTTCGGGAAGCGGGTGACGAAAGCCTTGGCCCTGGACCAGCTCGGGTCAACCCCGTACATCCAGACCGCCAGCAGGATCGCGCCGGGGGCCCAGACGAGGGTGGCCCAGAACATCAGGGCGTACTCGATGGCAGGGGCGGCTACGTGGCCATGCTCAGGGGCCGAGACCTGGTAGAGCAGGGGCTCAATCCACTTGGAGAAGTGGTCGTTACCGAACACCTTGCCCAGGGTCTCCAGGCTGTGGGGCAGGTTCAGGACGCCCAAGACCACGGCGAGGGCCGCGAAGATAAACACCGGCACCCACATGTTCCAGGCCACCTCATGGGGGTCCTCGTGGTGGGTGGCATGGCCGTGGTGGGCCTCCGAAGGCACCGTCAAACCATGGGGGTCGTGACCGGCTCCGCGGTACTCGCCGTAGAAGGTCATGATCATGAGGCGGGTCATGTAGAAGGCGGTCATGAAGGCGCCCAGCATGCCCAGGATCCACGCCACCAGGCTGAGGATGGGACCGTCGTAGGCGCCGTGGTGGTACCAGCCTTCGAAGACCTTCCACAGGATCTCGTCCTTCGAAAAGAATCCAGAGAAGGGGAAGATCCCTGCGATGGCCAGGGTCGCCAGGCCCATGGAGAGGAAGGTCCAGGGCATGAACTTCCTCAGGCCGCCCATGTTCCGCATGTCCTGTTCGTGGTGGCAGGCGACGATAACGGACCCGGCCCCGAGGAAGAGGCAGGCCTTGAAGGCCGCATGGGTGAAGACGTGGAACATGCCGGCGGCGAAGGCGCCTGCGCCCAGGCCCATGAACATGAAGCCCAGCTGCGACACCGTCGAATAGGCCAGCACTTTCTTGATGTCGTACTGGGCCAGACCCATGCTCGCCGCCACGAAGGCGGTGAGCGCCCCGACCGCCAGTACCAAGGCCAGGGCCATCGGCGCGTTCACGTAGATGAAGTTCATCCGGGTGATCATGTAGAGGCCGCTGGTCACCATGGTGGCGGCGTGGATCAAGGCGGACACGGGGGTGGGACCCGCCATGGCGTCGGGCAGCCAGACATACAGGGGGATCTGGGCAGACTTGCCCATGGCACCCACGAAGAGGCAGCAGCCGATGAGGTTGAACCACCAGGTGGGGCTCGCGGTGTGGCCATAGAGGGTGATGGCTGGCATGTTCGCGATCTCGCGGACCGAGCCCATCAGGGTGTCAAAGTCGAGGCTGCCGAAGACCTGGAAGATCAGGAAGAAGCCGATCATGAAGCCGAAGTCGCCGATGCGGTTGGTGACGAAGGCCTTCTTGCCTGCGGCAGCGGCGTATTCCTTTTCAAAATAGAAGCCGATGAGCAGGTAGGAGCAGAGGCCCACGCCCTCCCAGCCCAGGAACATCATCAGGATGTTGGAGCCCAGCACCAGGTTCAGCATGCTGAACACGAAGAGGTTCATGTAGGCCATGAAACGGTAGTAGCGGCCGTCGTTGCGTTCCTCGGCCATGTAGCCGGTGCTGAACAGGTGGATGAGGAAGCTCGCGCCGGTGACCAGCAGGGCCATGCAGCCGCTGAGCGCGTCGAACTTGTAGGCCCACTCGACCTTGTAGGTGGTGAGCCCGCCCAACACATGGGCGCCGCCCACGTTGAACCAGGTCCAGAGGCTCTGGTGGAGGGAGCGACCCTCGGCGGGCAGGCCCATGAGCTGGGCGAAGTGCCAGAGGGTGAGGAGGAAGGCTACGCCCACGCTGCCGAGGGCGAAGAAGTCCACGACGGCGTTGTTGCGGAGCTTGCGCCCGCTGAGGCCGTTGATGAGAAAGCCGAAGAGGGGCAGGAAGGGGATCAGCCAGAGCAGGGTGCTCGGCTGGGAGGCGGCGGTGGTGGCGGCGGCGTGGCTCAAGGCAGATGCGCCGTGCGCTAGGGTCATGTCGGCAATCATGAGCGTCGTCATCCCTTCAGCAGGTTGATGTCGTCCACCTGGACGGTGTCGCGTTTGCGGTAGAGGGCCACCACCAACGCGAGGCCCACGGCCACTTCGGCCGCGGCGAAGCCCATCACCAGCAGGGCAAAGGCCTGGCCGGAGACGGACCCGCTGTGGCGGGCAAAGGCGATGAAGTTCAGGTTGGCGGCGTTGAGCATGAGCTCCACGCACATGAGGATCACCAGCGCGTTGCGGCGGATCAGCACGCCGATGATGCCGATGGAGAAGAGGAGGAAGGAGACCAGGAGCACCAGATTGAGACTGACCATCACACCCGCTCCTTCTTTGCCAGCACCACCGCACCGACGAGCGCCACCAGGAGGACCACGCTGAGGATCTCGAAGGGCAGCAGGTAGTCCGCGAACAACCCGCGGCTTACCGCCTGGGCGTTCTGCTGGGCCACGTTCAGCCCCCTGGCCAGCTCCGGCCGGAGCACCAGCGCGTCGGGGGAGGCGGACCCGAAGATGACCTTGCGGAACAGGCCAACGAAGGCCGCTGCAACCGTCAGGACCGCGACGATCGCATACCGGGACTGGAGTTGAAAGACCTCCTTCTCCTTGGCCTTGCTCATTTCCACGAGCATGACCACGAAGAGGAACAGAACCACGATGCCGCCCGCATAGACCAGGATCTGGGCCATGCCGATGAACTCCGCCTCCAGGGAAAGGAAGCAGCCGGCGATGCAGAGCATGGTGAAGAGGAAGCCCAGGACGCTGTGCACGGCGCTCCTGGAGGCGACCATGAAAGCAGCGCTGCCCAGGGCCATGACGCCGAAAATGGCGAACAGGTTCCGGCCGATCGTTTCGAGTAGATGTTCCATGGGGCGTCCTCGGAGATGCGCGAAGGGATCGGGGTCAGTCGTCAGCCACGCTGAACTTGCCCACGGGCGAGGGCTCGAACATGTTTTGCCCCAGACCCTCCATGCCCAGCGAGAAGTCCTCCCGGTTGTAGGCGGCCAGCTCGAACTGGTGGTTCAGGATGATGGAATCGAAGCCGCAGCTCTCCACGCAGAATTCGCAGAAGATGCAGCGCTCCATCTCGAAGTCGTAGCGCACGGGAAAGGGCATCTTGCGCCCCTCCTTTTTGCCCTTCTCGATGGTGATCACCTGGGTGGGGCAGATCTTTTCGCAGGCCAGGCAGCACACGCACTTGATCTCGCCCTGCTCGTCCTTCAGCAAGGTGAGACGGCCCCGGAACCGGGGCTGGATCTTGGCCACCACCTCGGGGTACTCGGACACGATGTGGTAGCGCACCTTGCGCCGGTTGGCGGTGAAAAAGACCTTCGCAAAGTGCTTGCCGGTGATGGCCAGTCCCTTGGCAATGTCGAAGGGGATGAGGGTCCTCAGGATCTTGTTCATGGGTGGCCCCTCAGACCGCGAAGCAGCGGACAAGGGCCGCCAGCAGAAGGTTGAACAGGGCCATGGGGATCAAATACTTCCACGCCACGCTCATGACCTGGTCATACCGGTAGCGGGGGATGGTGCCGCGGACCCAGATGTAGGTGAAGAGCAGGAAGATGATCTTGGCCACGAAGAAGATGGCGTGGGGTTGGCCAAACCACGAAAGCAGCGAAGGCAGGTAGGGATTCAGCAATCCCTGCAGGCCAAAGGGCAAGAGCCAGGGCCCGCCAAGGAAGAAGCCGGCGGCCAGGGCGCTCACGACGGTCATGTTGATGTACTCGGCCAGGTAGAAGAACCCGAACTTCATGCCCGAATACTCGGTGTGGAATCCGGCCACCAGTTCGTTCTCCGCCTCGGGCATATCGAAGGGGAGACGGTTGGTCTCCGCGAAGCCGCAGGTGAGGTAGATCAGGAACCCGAGGATCTGGGGCGCCAGACCCCAGGCGGGCAGGCCCGTGGCCATGCGCGCCGACATATCGCCGAAGTTGAGGCTGCCAGTCAGCACCACCGGTGCGAGGAGGCTCATGGCCAGGGGCACTTCGTAGCTCACCATCTGGGCCGCGCTGCGCAGGCCGCCCAGCAGGGGGTACTTGGAGTTGGAGGCCCAGCCGGCTAGGACGATGCCGTAGACCCCGACGCTCGCCACGCCCAGGATCCAGAGCAGGCCCACGTTGATGTCGGCGATCCCCCCCGAGACGGGAAGCCCACCCAGGTAGGGGAACCAGGTGGGGAAGGTGAAGAAGGTTCCCGGCACGAAGGAGATGGCCGCGAAGACCACCACGGCGGACACCATGCTGATGGCTGGCGCGATGAAGAACACGAACTTGTCGGCCTTTGCCGGGATGATGTCTTCCTTGAGGATCAGCTTCAGCACGTCGGCCACGAGGCCGGGGATGCCGCGCCAGTAGGAGAGGATGGGAATGCGGCCCCACTTCCACATGCCCCGGTTCATCCAACCGGTAACGCCGATGTGGCCGCTGGCCACGCGGGTGGAGCCCAGCCGCTGCTGGATGTGGCCGAGCACCTTGCGCTCGGCGAACACGGTCAGGGGCACGACGACGAAGACAAAGATCACCACCAGCAAGCACTGGATGAGGGTGATCACAACGGACTGGGTCAGGGTCGGAATCGGCATGGCTGGGAATCCTCGTCGGCTAGCGGTCGATCTCGCCGAGCACGATGTCCAGGGTGCCGATGGCCGCCACGATATCGGCGATCAGGCCTCCCTCAGCCATC
>JANYAS010000171.1 GCA_025361205.1 Holophagaceae bacterium | reverse complement strand
GCGTGCGGATGGCGGCTTCCGGCCACTTCAGCATCCTTAGGGGGAGTTCGATGTTCTCCACCGCAGTGAGGGTGGGGATGAGGTGGAAGAACTGGAACACGGTGCCCAGCCGCGCCCGCCTCAGGGCGGCGAGCCGGACCGGGGTGGCCCGGTGGAGCGGTTCGCCGTCGAGGAGGATGGTCCCCTCGTCCGGGCGGTCCAATCCCCCCAACAGATTGAGGAAGGTGGTCTTGCCGCATCCCGAGGGACCCAAAAGGGCGACCCGCTCCCCGGGCTCCAGGTCCAGGTCCAGGGCTCGGAGCACCCAGCGGGAACCGAACCGCCTGCCCACGCCCCGAGCCTGAATGACCGCCATGGAACCCCCTGGGAAACTTTAGCGGAGCTCTGGAGAATTTTATGTAATGTCTACATTATTTAATGGACAATTTCCGCATCATCGTGCCCATCGTGGGGGGGCTCGATGCCCCGCCAGCCGGCTTTCCAGGCCAGGTTCATGACCAGGGTGAGGGCGAGGTAGGCGGCGAAGAAGCCCACAAAGAAGCGACGCTGGGAGAGGATCATCAGGGCGAAAATGAAGACGATGCCCATGCTGGTGATCATGGTCGTCCGCGGGTTGGCGGTGCGCCTCTTGAAACTCGGGAAGCGGATGGTCGATACCATCAGCAGGCCCAGCAGGAAGAGTTCCGTGGCAAACCCATAGGCACTCGCGGCGGTGGTGGGTGGGGCGGGATGCCAGATGATCACGGCGGCCACGCAGGCGGCGCCGGCGGGGATGGGCAGCCCCACGAAGTAGCGGGAGTCCACCGAGCCCACCTGAATATTGAAGCGGGCCAGTCGCAGGGCCCCGCAGGCGGTGAACACGAAGCAGGCGGCCCAGCCCATGGCCCGCAGGTGGGAATCCTGGATGCCGAGTTGGAAGAACCCGTACCGGTAGGCCAGGATCGCGGGCGCCATGCCGAAGCTGATCACGTCCGCCAGGCTGTCCAGCTGCACGCCAAATTCCGTGGCGGTGTTCGTGGCCCGGGCCACGCGCCCGTCCAGTCCGTCGAAGACGCCCGCCAGAACCAGCAGCCCTGCGGCCCACAGGAAGTAGCGTTCCGGCGTGGCGCCCGCGGCATTGATGGACATGACCACGCTGGAGAACCCGCAGAGGATCGAGGCCATGGTGATGCTGGAAGGCAGTACGAACATGGACCGGCGCATGACGCGCCGCCGCCGGTCACGACGTTGTTCAGGACTAAGACGGGGTCGCATCAGCTCAGCTTCTCACATCCACCGCTCGCGAGGAGGTTCCGGGAAGCGGAGGGTATCCTGACACCCTTCGGAGGTTCGGTTGAAGCACGTAGTGGTCATCGGCGGCGGGCATGCCGGGATCGTCCCGACTCCGCGCGCCCGCGAAGCGGGGCGCGGGAGTGGGCGACTTGATGTCGCCCGCGATAGGAGGGAGGCCTCGATCCCCCAGACGAAGCCGAGCATCAGGGTGGTGCCATGAAGCACGTGGTGGTCATCGGCGGCGGGCATGCCGGGATCGAGGCGGCGCACATCGCCGCCCGCATGGGCATGGCCACGACCCTGCTCACCATGAACCTCGACCAGATCGGCCAGATGAGCTGCAACCCCAGCATTGGCGGCGTGGGCAAGGGCCACATGGTGCGCGAACTGGATGCCCTTGGTGGCGCCATGGGGCGGCTCATCGACGCCACGGGCATCCATTTCCGCATCCTCAACGAAAGCCGCGGCGTGGCGGTTCGGGGCCCCCGGGCCCAGGCCGACAAGGTGAAGTACCGCAGCGCCGCCCGGCGGCTGCTTGAACACACCGAGCACCTGAAACTGCGGCAGGGCACCGCGGCAGGCCTACTGTGGCAGGCCGGCACCCGCGGGCTTCGCGGCGTGGAACTGCTCGATGGATCCATGCTGCCCTGCGACGCCGTGGTGGTGACCAGCGGCACCTTCCTCAATGGTCGCATCCTCATCGGCGACCGACGGCTGGAAGCGGGACGCGCCGGCGAGCCCGCCAGTACCCACTTGGCCGAACAGCTTCGGGCCTTGGGCCTGCGCCACCGGCGGCTGAAGACGGGTACCAGCCCGCGCCTGGCCAAGGCCACCATCGATTTTAGCCAGCTCCAGGTTCAGCTCGGGGACGACCCACCCAGACCCTTCAGCTTCTTCAGCACCCGGATTCCGCAGCCCCAGGTGCCCTGCCACATCGTCCACACCACGGCGGAAACTGAGGCCATCGTCCTGGCGAACCTGCCGAAATCGAGCCTCTACGGGGGCCACATCGAAGGGGTGGGCCCCCGCTACTGCCCCTCCATCGAGGACAAGTTCGTGAAGTTCCCGGACAAGGGAAGGCACCAGATCTTCGTTGAACCCGAAAGCCTCGAAACGGAGGAAATCTACCTGGCGGGCCTCTCCACCTCCATGCCCCCCGACGTGCAGCTCGGCATGGTGCGAAGCCTGCCAGGGTTCGCGGCGGCGGAGATCTTGCGCCCGGGATATGCCATCGAGTACGACAGTTTCGACCCCCTGCAACTGCGCCAGGACCTATCGGTGGAGGGCCTGGAGGGGGTCTGGTTCGCGGGTCAGATCAACGGCACCACGGGCTATGAAGAAGCGGCGGGCCAGGGACTCTTGGCGGGGATCAACGCCGTCCGCTGGCTGCGGGAGCAGGAACCGGTTGTCCTCGGCCGAGACCAGGCCTACCTGGGCGTGATGGTGGATGACCTCGTCACCAAGGGCACCGACGAACCCTACCGCATGCTCACGGCCCGGGCCGAGCACCGGCTGGGCCTGGCCTGCGACCTGGCGGACGGTCGGCTGCTGGGCGTGGCCCGGGAGGTGGGTGCTCTAAGGCCAGAGGACTTGGCCCAGGTGGAAGCCCGGGTGGCCAAGCGGGAACGCATCAAGGCGCGCTGCGACGAGGCCTGGGTGACCCAGACCAGCCCCTTCGGTCCCATTGCGGCCCGGGCCGGCCTCCGCCTGGATGCGGGCATGAGCCTGTCGGACCTGTTCCGGCGGCAGCACATCGGTCCCGCCGATGCGGATGATTGCCTGGCGCTTCTGGAAGGGTGGAACCATGACCCATCGGGCTGGGTTCCATCGCTGGAGCGGGATCTGCTGCTCTTCGACCTTCGATACGCCCCCTACCGGGAGCGCGAAGCCAAGCTGCTGGAGGGCCAGAGGGGCTGGGACCATGTACGAATTCCCTCGGACCTGCGCGTGGAGCACCTGCACGGCATTTCCAAGGAAGTCCTAGAAAAACTGGTGTTGCATCGTCCTGAAACCCTCGGCCAAGCCAGTCGGATTCCCGGGATCACCCCTGCGGCGGTGACGCTCCTGCATTTGCTGATTCATCGCCATCGGAATATATAACCAAATTGTAATTTTTATCCTTGACCTTCCATGGAACTGGAATCTTACTCTTGGGAGGTTCTGAATCGGGAGGTTCCCATGACGACAGTGCAAGATGCTCCAGCCTTCACCCCTGGCGCCACGGTCAAAATGCTCAGGATCGGCCAACTGGCCTCCCGCTCGGGCCTCACAGCCCGCAACCTGCGCTTCTACGCGGATGGCGGCGTGTTCGGGGACCTTCCCCGATCCCAAAAAGGCTACCGGCTCTTTCCCCCCGAGGCGATCCAGTGGGTTCGGATTTTGAGGGCCGCGCAGGCCGCCGGGTTCACGCTGGAGGAGGTCCAGGGACTGCTGCGGGTCCTGCGGCAGGACAGCGCGCCCTGCGAGCAGGTGCGGGAGGCTTTGGGCGGTAGGCTCCAAGCCCTGGAGCTCAAACTGGGAGAGATCAAGCTGCTGGTGGACATCTTGCGGGTCACACTGGGCACCCCCGACGGCCACAGCAGCGAGCTGGGCTGCAACCTCATGGAAACCCTGCTGGTGGAGGCGGCGCGCCTGCCAGCTCTGGCCGACCATTTCGGCGCGGGGGAACCGTCTGCTCGCAGTGCTCGCGATGTCGCCCGGGGTCAATGGCCTGAAGCCTGACACTCTCAACCCATGGAGGCTCTGATGGAAACCAAGATCTATCGCGTCAACGGCATGACTTGTGGCGGATGCGCGAAGCATGTGGAAACGGCCCTCCGCTCGGTGGTCGGCGTGACGGGCGTGGCCATGGACGTAGCCAAGGGCATCGCTACCGTCGAAGGTCGTGCCACCTTCGAGGCCATGGCTGCCAGCGTGGCGGCGGCTGGCTACGAATTGGCCGGCCCGGCCTGAACACCGGACCCCAAGGAGCCAGGGTGAGCCAGCAGACCTTCACCGTCACGGGCATGACCTGCGCGTCCTGCGTCCGTCATGTGGAAAAGGCCCTGGCAGCCACCCCTGGGGTGGCCGTGGCCGCGGTGAACCTCGCCACCAACAAGGTGACGGTGGAGGGGACGGCTTCCTTCGAGGCCATGGCCAGGCAGATCGAGGCGGCCGGCTACGGCCTGGCCCTAGTTGAACCGGATGCGACCGGAGGCGAGGATCTGAGTCCCGCCCGCCGCCGGATGACCTTCGCTCTCATCCTCACTGCGCCCATGCTTGCAGCCATGATCCCCGGCCTCGGGTGGCATCTTCCTGGGTGGGTGCAGGCCCTGCTGGCCACGCCCGTGGTGTTCGGGGCGGGGCTGGGCTTCTTCCGGCGGGCCGGGCGCCAGGCCCTCCACGGCCAAGCCTCCATGGATACGCTCATCGCCCTCGGTTCGGGCATCGCCTGGGCCTTCGCCATGGGGGAGTGGGGCCGCGGGGCCCATCACCTCAGTTTCGAAACCGCCTCGGCCCTGGTGGCCTTTCTCCTGACCGGGAAGTACCTCGAGGCCCGGGCCCAGTCCCGCGCCACCGACGCACTGCAAGCCCTGCTGTCCCTGGCCCCCCCCACGGCGCTGCGGCTCGAGGCCGATGGCTCCGTGCTGGAGGTGCCGGTGGCTGCGCTGCACCCCGGCGACCGGGCCCGGGTGCTGCCCGGGCAGGCCGTACCCGCCGATGGCCGCGTGAGCTCGGGGCAGGCGGAAGTGGACGAAGCCATGCTGACGGGGGAGCCCCTCCCCGTGCCCAAGGGACCGGGGGATGCCCTGGTGGCAGGCACTGTGGTCCATGGTTCGGTCCTGGAGATGGAGATCCTCGCCGTGGGGGCCGATACGCAATTGGCTCGAATGGCGGCCATGGTGGCCCAGGCCCAGGGTTCCAAGGCGCCCGTCCAGGACCTCGCCGACCGCATCAGCGCCGTGTTCGTGCCCGTCATCCTCGTCTTGTCCGTGGCGACCTTCGCGGGCTGGTGGTGGTTCACGGGAGACCTCGCCCAGGCCTGGCGTCCGGCGGTGACGCTGCTGGTCATCGCGTGCCCGTGCGCGCTAGGACTGGCGACCCCGGTGGCGGTGATGGTGGGGCTCGGGGCGGCGGCGCGGATGGGTGTGCTCGTGCGCGATGCCGCCGCCCTGGAGGCCCTGGGCCAGGCCACGGATCTCGTGTTCGACAAAACGGGAACCCTGACCGAGGGCCGGCCAAGGCTGCGGCGGGTGGTGCCCTTCGGATCCAGGAACGAGGCCGAAGTCCTGGCGGTGGCGGCGAGCCTGGAACGGGATTCCGAACATCCCATCGCCCGGGGGATCCGCGCCGCGTTTGGGGGCGAGAGCCTGCCCGTACAAAATTTCCGGGCCCATCCCGGCGGCGGCATCACGGGCGGAGTGGCGGGGACCGCCTGGCGCCTGGGCAGCGAAACCTTCTTAGCCGCCTCTTTCCCGCCAGGAGATGAGGACGCCACGGCCGTTGGGTTGGCGGACGAGGCCGGGCTCCAGGCGGTATTCATCCTGGGAGATCGACTCCGGGGGGAGGCCGCCACGGTGGTGGGGGAACTTCAACGTCAGGGACTGAGGCTCCACTTGCTGACGGGAGATCGAGTCGCACCGGCCCGCGCCATGGCCACAGCCGTGGGGATCACGGAGGTGGTCGCCGAGGTCCGTCCCGAGGGCAAACTCGCCCACCTGAAGGCGCTCCAGACGGCGGGCGCCGTGGTCGGGTTCGTGGGGGATGGGGTGAACGATGCGCCCGCCTTGGCCCAGGCCGATTGCGGCATTGCCATGGGTTCCGGCGCGGGCGAGCAGGGCACCGGTGCCGCCATGGCCGCGGCCCCCTTGGTGCTGCTGCGCCCCGGGCTCGAGCCAATCCTCGCGGCACGGCGCCTGGCCCTGCGCACCCATCGCGTGATCCGGCAGAATTTGGCCTGGGCCTTCGGCTACAACCTGGTGCTGATCCCGCTGGCGGCCTTCGGCCAGTTGGAACGCTTCGGGGGACCCATGCTGGCGGGGGTGGCCATGGGGTTGAGCTCCCTGACGGTGGTGCTCAATGCGCTTCGGCTCCGACGCTAGAGCGTCTGCGCCAGGTCCTTCAGGTAGGCCGCGAATTCCCTACGCAGATCCTCGCGCTTGAGGGCGAATTCCACATTGGCCTTCAGGTAGTCCAGCTTGTTGCCGGTGTCGTAGCGCTTGGCGGGAATGGGTGCGGCCACCAGCCGGCCTTCCCGCGCTAGGGCGGCCAGGGCGTCGGTGAGCTGGTACTCCCCCCCCACGCCCGGTTCAAGGGCGGCCAGATGGTCGAAAATCCGGGGTTCCAACACATAGCGACCCACCACGGCCCATCGGCTGGGGGCCACACTGGGGTCAGGCTTTTCGACAATGGCTGTCACATCCCATTCATCTTGATGGTCGGAGGGAGCGTTGACGATGCCGTATCTGGAGACGTGCTCCAAGGGCACCTCCTGCACGCCCACCACTGATTTTCCGGTTTTCTGGTACGCGGCGATGAGGGCGTCCAGCGCTGAATCTCCCGAGTCGAACACATCATCGCCAAGGAGCAAGGCGAAGGGTTCGTCCCCGACGGCGTGCTGCGCGCAGAGCACAGCGTGGCCGAGGCCCAAGGGTTCGCCCTGGCGCACGTAAGCAAACTGGGCGAGGTGGCTGATGTCCTGGATCAGATCAAGGTCCTCCTGCTTGCCCCGCCGCCGAAGGGTGTCCTCCAGTTCAAAGGAGACATCGAAATGATTCTCGATGGCGGCCTTCCCGCGCCCGGTGACCAGTACGAGACTCTCGATGCCCGCGCGGATGGCCTCCTCCACGACGTACTGAATGACGGGGGTGTCAACAAGGGGCAGCATTTCCTTGGGTTGTGCCTTGGTGGCCGGCAGGAAACGCGTGCCCAGCCCCGCGACGGGAATGACAGCTTTGCGAAGCAGCTTCATGGCCTCTCCAATGGCCCATGATGACCGAAGGTTTGTATGGGGATGAGGGTGTGAGGGCCTTTGCGTAAATTTTTTCTTGCGTCACTGGCGGTTTTTGTTAGTCTGATTGTCCTGCGCAGTTGAGGCTGCCAGGAGCCAGGGATGGCCGAGAGGTGATCCTGGACCATGCGGAAAGCATGGGGGCGTCTTTGAAAACCGGATAGAAGATAGGAAGCCTTTGAGGGTTCTGTTTAGTG
>JANYAS010000160.1 GCA_025361205.1 Holophagaceae bacterium | reverse complement strand
GGCTGGCCTCGTCCCCGGGGATGTGATTCCAACACTGAGTCCCATTTTGGAGATAATGGAGCCCCTCCGAGGTCCCCATGTCCAAGAAGGAAACGCCGCTCTTCCCCCTGCGTAAGGGCCTCCACACGCGGCAGGCGCATGTGGACCTGCCCCCGGGCACCTTCGAGGAGGAGCATGCGCGGCAGGGCTTCTATGGCCGCACCACGCACCTTTATCGCCTGCATCCGGTCACGGACTGGACGCGCATTGAAGGCCCCCTGCGGCCCCACTGCTACGACCTGAACCCCCTGAAGCCCTCGGCGGAGGAGGCCATTCGCCTGTCCATGTTCGGCTCCACCGAAGCCGGCTTCGCGCCCATCTGTCTCCTGCACAACAGCGACGTGGCCCTGCACTGGGTGGCGCCCGACACCATGGACTTCTTCTACCGCAATGCCGACGGCGACGATGTCTACTACATTCACGCCGGCGCCGGGAAGCTGGAGACCACCTTCGGCGCGCTCACCTACGCCACCGGCGACTACCTGGTGATCCCCCGGGGCACGACCTACCGTTTCCTTCCCGAGTCGGGGGACCAGCGCTACCTGCTCATTGAGAGCTTCAGCGAAGTCACCATCCCCGACCGCAACCAGCTGGGGCCCAATGCCATCTTCGACCCCGCCATGGTGGACACGCCGGAACTGGAACCCTACGACGCCACGCCCCGGGAGTGGGCCGTCCATATCAAGCGCGAGCACCAGATCACCAAGGTGTTTTACCCCTTCAATCCTCTGGACGTGGTGGGCTGGAAGGGCGATCTCACCGTGTGGCGCATCAACGTGAAGGACATCCGGCCCATCGTCAGCGCCCGCTACCATCTGCCGCCATCGGCCCACAGCACCTTCATCGCGAACAACTTTGTCATCTGCTCCTTCCTGCCCCGGCCCTTCGAGGAGGAAGAGGGCGCCATGCGCGTGCCCTTTTTCCACAGCAACATCGACTACGACGAAGTGCTGTTCTACTCCGCGGGCCACTTCTTCAGCCGCGATGGCATCGGCGCCGGCATGATGACCTGGCATCCCCAGGGCATCCACCATGGGCCCCACCCCAAGGCCATCCCCCTCAGCCGCACCAAGGACCGCACCGACGAGGTGGCCGTCATGGTGGATACCGCCCGCCCGCTCCAGGCCACGCCGGCGGCGGAGTTGATGGAGAATCTCAACTACTGGGCGAGCTGGAAGTAGCGGGACGCTAGCCCAAGCCGAAGCAGCGACGCAAGAAGGTTTTCAAATCCATGTACAGGAACCGCAAGGGTCCGCGGTGCTTACGGCGGTCGAGGTGGGCGGCGGTGGAACTCGCCATTGGGATCTCCTGGATATTTGGACGTGTACCCATGATGGCGCGTTCGCATCTAAGGGCAAGGGTGAGTTAGGAAAAAAAGACATTAAAATTTTGCAAGATTCATTCATCGATGCTGCTCCGCCTGTTGGTTTTCAGGAGCAAGGGGCGAACCCGCAGATTCCACAGATGGCACTCATGGGCGCCGACTCGCCTTGGGGACAACAGGACCTGACTGAGCCCTTGGTAGGCTTGGGGTGGAGACGCGCCATGGAACGGTTCATTGCCTTGTCAGGAATGCTACAGCCCTCAGGTGAAGGGCGGGGATTCCTCAGCTGGATGGGGCGCACCGGCTGGTCCCGCTTGGCCCACCTGCTGCTGGTGGCAGCCGCCTGCTTGGCCATATTGGGCGCGGTGAAGCTCGTCACCCGCGCCGTCCGTCGGGCCGTGGACAATGGGAACGACGAGGTGACCTCGGATGCCGAACGGCGGGCGGAAACCCTGGGCTCCGTCCTCACCCACTCGGCCTGGGTGCTCGTGGTGGGTTTCTTCCTGCTGATGACGCTGCAGGAATTCGGCGTGAACATCGGGCCCTTGCTGGCGGGTGCCGGCGTGGCGGGCGTAGCGCTGGGCTTTGGGGCCCAGAGCCTGGTGAAAGACGTCATCAGCGGGTTCTTCCTGCTGATGGAGAACCAGTTCGGCGTGGGCGACATCGTCAGTGTGGATGACCAGCACACCGGCACGGTGGAGCGCATGACCCTGCGCATCACCCAGCTGCGGGATGCTGAAGGCCGCACGCACTTCATTCCCAACGGTTCCATCGTCCGGTTGGTGGTGCTCTCCAAGGACTTCGCCCGGGCCCTGGTGGAGGTAGAGGTGGGGTACGGCACGGATCCCGACCGGGCCTTCGAGGTGTTGCTGGCGGTGGGCCGGAGGTTGCACGATGAGCGGCCGAACCAGGCCGTGGAACCGCTGGAGGTGAAGGGGATCGAGGCCCTCGGACCCAGCGGGTTCAGCATCCGCACCCTCACCAAGACCGCCCCGGGTGCGCAATGGGAAGTGGCCCGGGAACTGCGCCGCCGGATCCTCCTGGCCTTCCGCGAGGCCGGTATCGAGATCCCCTTCCCGCAGCAGGTGGTCCATCACCGCAGCGGTATTTCACCTAGCGAAGGGCCTTCCTGAGGGCAGCCCGCAGGCTCTCGAGGGTGTAGGGCTTCTGGAGGAAGCCCGCCAGGTCCTTGTCAGCGAACGGCTGGATCGACTCCTGCTCGTTGTAGCCGCTGCTGAGGATCACCCGCACCTCGGGGCGGATCCGGCGCATGGACTGGCAGGCCTCCCGGCCATCCATGCGGGGCATGGTCAGGTCCATGAGCACCAGGTCGATGGAATCCGGTGCCGAGCGGACGCATTCGACGGCCTCGACGCCATCCCGGGCCAAGAGCACTTGGAACCCCATGGCCTCCAGGGCGGGGCCGATGGTGTTCAAGATGACCGATTCGTCGTCCACTAGGAGGATCGTGCCCGCCAGGGCCGTCTCGCTGGTCGTTTCCGCGGCGGGTGCGTGGCTGGCATGGCCGGGCGCCGCCAGGAAGAAGGCCTTGAAGGTGGAGCCCCGGCCCACCTCGCTGAAGATCTTCAGTCCGGCCTGGTGGCTGCGGAGGATGCCCAGCATGGCGGAGAGACCCAGGCCTCGGCCCGTGGGCTTGGTGCTGAAGAAGGGATCGAAGATGCGCGCCATGACCTCGGGGCTCATGCCCTGGCCCGTATCGCTCACCTCCAGGGTCGCATAGCGTCCCGGGACCATGGGTTGGGCGGGGAAGGTCGCGGCGATAAAAGGGGCGTCCAGGTCGGCGAGCCCCGTGGTGATGCCGATGGTGCCCTCCCGGTCCCCGAGGGCCTCGGAGGCGTTGGTGACGAGGTTCATCACCACCTGTTGGAGCTGAGCGCCGTCCGCCTCGATGGGCGGCAACCCCTCTGCCAGGTTCAGCCGGAGGATGGCCTTCTTGGAGATGGATACCTGCAGGAGGTGGGTCATCTCTGAAACGACTTCGTTGAGGTCGTGGAGCTTCACCTCGAACCGGCCCCTCCCCGAGTAGGCCAGCATCTGCTTGGTGAGGTCCGAAGCCTTCAGGACGGTCTTTTCCGCATTCTCCAGATAGGGGGTCGCGGGCGATTCCGGGCTGAGGTTGAATTGGGCCAGGTTCAGGTTCCCGAGGATGGCCGTGAGCAGGTTGTTGAAGTCGTGGGCGATGCCCCCAGCGAGAACCCCCAGGCTTTCGAGCCTTTGGGCCTGCTGGAACTGGGTCTCCAGGTTCCGCCGCTGCTCTTCGGCCCGCCTGGTCTGGGTGCGATCCCGCCAGGTGGTGTGGAGAATCTGCTTGCCCTTCCAGGGAATGGCGGTGAGCAGGACTTCCACGGGGAAATCGGTCCCGTCCAATTTCCGATGGATCCACTCGAAGTGGTAGCTGCCCTTCTGGAAGGCCAGGGCGATGAATTCGTCCGCCTTCTCCTTCGAAGGGCGCCCGTCCGGTTGGAACGGCGGAGAAAGTTCGGAGGGGTGGGTCCAAAGCACCGAGGCCTTGTCGCTCGCGCCCAGAATCTCCACCGTGGCCTGGTTGCAGTCCACAAAGCGGTTGCCTTCGATGAGGAGGTTGGCATCTCCTGACCGCTCGAAGAGCAGGCGGAACAGCCGCTCCTGCTCCTGGCGCTGCTCTGCGGACTTGCGACGTTCCGTGATATCGGAGCTGATGCCCACGATCCGGTGGAAGCGACCTGCCGGGCTCCGGATGGGCACGAGGAGCGTCTGGACGGTCCTGGGTCCCGAGCCCCCATCCGCCACCTCATCGTAGGAGATCGGCCGACCCGCCTCCAGGCACCGGCGGTAGTTGGCGTTGAACTGGGCCGCCAGTTCTGCCGGAAGCCAGTCCTCCAGGGGCTTGCCGACCACCTCGCGGCTGGGACGGCCCAGGATCGCTTCCTGGGCAGGATTGATGCTCTCCAGCAGGAAGGGGCCCTCCTCCGGAATGCCGATCCAGAAAATGGCATCGGGCGAATTCAGGTAGAGGCCGAGGTAGCGTTCCTCCACGTCCCGGGAGGCCTCCTCGGCGTCGTTCACGGCGTCGAACAGGTTGCGGGAGGCCTCCTCGGTTCGATCGTTGTCACCCCTAGCTTGAAGGGCCCCCTCCAGGGGGCGGTGGCCCAGGAACCAGCCCACTGCCATTGCGAGGCTCAGGGCCAGTCCGGCCAGGGCCAGGCGTGCAGGGAGCGGCTGCTGCCCCGGCCCCGCCAGGAGAATGATGGCCAAGGCCGGACACACGGCCAGCAGCACCAGGAGGATGGGGTGCATGCGCATGGATCGGGGGGTGGTTTGGGACATGGGGCCTCAGAAACTCCTTCCCGCCTATCGACCGATCTCATAGAGTCCCGGAATCCCAGCTGCGGGCTCTCAGCCGCCGGGTCACGCCCGGAGGCGAAGGCCCACCAGGCGCCAGGCTTCGTCCAGGTCGCCGGCCGCCAGGGCCCGCCGGATGGCGTGGTCCAGGTCCGCGATTGCGGGCGGGTCGCCGGGCCGCCGGGTCATGGCCGCCAGATCGGGCAGGCCCGGGCTGTTGGCCAGCAAGCCGAGGTCATTGGCCGTGAGGATGTGGCTCTCCTTCAGCACGTCCGGCAGGGCGTCGTAGCCCAGGGGCCGGCCGGCGGGCTTGGGCACCTGGAACACGGCCGTGCCGCTGGCCCGGGTGTAGAAGGCGCCGCCGTTGCGGCCCACCAGGTCGAGGGCGTCGGGATGGAGGAGGCCCTCCACGAAGCAGTCTTCCCGCACGTGGAAGGCGAGCACTTCGCCGATGAGCATGAGACCCGAGCCCGGTCCGCTGCCCAGCTCCACCACCTGCTGCAGCCGGCACTCCATCTGGAAGGGGCTTTCCGCCACCAGGGCGGGCTTCACAAAGCGGCCCGGCGTAGGGGTGAGCCCGCTCTTGGGGAATTCGTCCACGCCCTCGGGCCATTCGGCGCTGGCCACGTTCATGGGATGCAGCATGGCGAAGCTCACCGCGGCGATGACGAACTCGCCGGTGGCCACGGCGTTCAGGTAGGTGTGCTTCACGGTGCCGTCCCGGCCCCGCCGGTTGGGGGCGAACGCCACCGTGGGCGGGTTCGAGCCAAAGGCGTTGAAGAAGCTGAAGGGCGACAGGTTCCGCACGCCTGCGGCACTGATGGTGCTGGCCAGGGCGATGGGGCGCGGTGCCACGCCGCCGCAGAGCAGGGCGTTGGTCTCGATGGGGCTCAGATCCCCGGGCAGGAGGGTGCGAACGCTCATGGCTGGCCGAACCGCACCGTTTGCTTCCCGGCATCGGTTTCCTTCAGGAACCGGATGAGCCCCAGGTTGTAGGTGCGCTGGTCATCCCACATGGCCATATGGCTGCCGTTGGGGCAGTGCAGGTAGCTGCCGTGCTGAACTTGGGTGGCGATCCACTTCATGTGGGCCGGATCCATGGTGTCGTGGGCCCCGCCGATGACTAAGGTGGGCATGGCGAGCTTCGGCAAGTCGGCCTTCCGATCCCACTTCTCCAGCCGGCCGGAGGCGCCGAATTCGCTGGGGCCCTGCATCAGCACGTAGATCTCCTTGTTGACCCGGGCGGCGGCGCGGTTGAAGGCATCGGGCCATTCGGGCAGGCGGCAGAGGTGCTGGGCGTAGAAGTTCGGAATCAGGAGTTCCATGTAGCGGGGGCTTTCGTACTGGCCCTTGGCTTCGAGCGCCTTCACCTCCTTCACCACGGCGGGGTCCATGCCCTTGGCCAGCACGTCTTCCGCATAGCGGTTGTAGTCGGGGATGCTCATCATCATGTTCGAGATGATCAGACCCTTCAGGTTCGCGCCGTACTTCAAGGCGTACTCCGCGGCCAGGATGCCGCCCCAGGAGTGGCCCAGCAGGTAGAAGTTGTCCTTGGTCAGGCCCAGGGCCCGGCGGACCTGCTCGACCTCCTCCACGAACCGCTCGGTGGTCCAGAGGTCCTTATCCTTGGGCTGGTCCGAGAAGGCGCTGCCCAGCTGGTCGTAGTAGATGAACTCGATGCCCTCGGCCGGGAGGTAGCCCTCCAGCGCTTCGAAGTACTCGTGGGTGAAGCCGGGCCCGCCGTGGAGCAGCAGCAGTTTGATGCGGGGGTTGTTCCCGAAGCGCTTGGTCCAGACCTTGAAAGTCCCCTTTGGCGTCTGGATGGGGATGACCTTCACGCCCCCCTCGCGGAGGGTCGCCTTGTCCTCGAAATAGGCTCGCAGCGTGGGCGGTGGGGGTTTCTGGGCCAGGGTCGGGAGGCTTCCGAGGAGAGAGGCGAGGAGCGGGATCAGGACGCGGCGCATGGGAACCTCGGGGGGGAAGGAATCGTCTCAGTACTGACCGGGAAAGGGTTAAACAACGAGGCGAGACTCAGGGCTCCTGGCGCACCACCACGCCGCCCTTGATGACGACCCGGAGCCGCTGAAGCGCGGTGATGTCCTTCAGGGGATCCTCGGAGAGGGCCACGAGATCCGCGTGGGCACCGGGTTCCAGCGTGCCCAGATCGCGGACGCCCAGCAGGTCGGCGGCCACCCTCGTGGCGGCCTGGAGGGCCTGGAGGGGCGTCATGCCGCGCTCGACCATCAGGGCCAATTCCTTCGCGGGGTTCTCGGTCCATGGGAAGGCCCCAATATCGCTGCCCAGGGCGATCTTCACGCCCTTGGCCAGTCCCTTCTTGAAGGCGATCGCCAGCATCTCCGGATACTTGCGGCCCAGGGGTCCGCGCCCCTCGGCCACCCAGAAGCCGGCGTAGAGGGTGGGGCACCAGAAGGTGCCTTGCTTGACGGCGCGGTCGAGCAGGTCGTCGGTAAAGCCGTCGGCATGTTCCAGGGTGTCGAAGCCGGCGCTGAGGGCCGCATCGATGCCATCCCAGCCCTTCACGTGGGCCGCGGTGCGCTTGCCCAGGCGCTTCGCCTCGTCCACGAAGGCCTTCAGTTCCTCGGGACGGTAGTTGGTCAGGGAGCGCAGGCGACCGTCGGTGCCCAGATAGGCGCCCCGGTCCACGTAGACCTTCACCCAGTCCGCGCCGTGGCGCACCTCGTCGCGCACGGCCACGCGGATGGCGTCCACCCCGTCCACCACCCGCACGCCGGAGGGCAGCTCCAGCTCCCAGGCGTAGGCCTGCAGCGGATAGGTGCCCGTGGCTGAGAAGGCCCGGCCCGCCACGAAAAGCCGGGGACCGGGCACCACGCCCGCCTCGATGGCCCTCTTCAGGTCCACGTCGGCGTAGCCCGCCCCCTCGCTGCCCAGGTCCCGCATCGCCGTGAAGCCCCAGTTCAAGGCGGCCTTGGCCGCGGCAGCCGCCCGCAGGGTCCGGTAGGGCACGCTCTCCTTGAGAATCTGGTCCGCATAGTCCTGGCTGAAGCGGTTGCCCTGCAGCAGGACGTGGGTGTGGGCCTCGATCAGGCCGGGCAGCACGAACTGGCCGGAGAGATCCAGCAAGGCGGCGTCCTTCGGGGCAGCGGCCGATACCTGGGCCCAGGGTCCAGTCGCTGCAATGCGGCCCTCCTTCATGAGCAGCCCCTGGTCCGCCAGTACCTTCCCGGTGCGGACATCCAGCAGGCGCCCAGCCCGGATAAGGACAGGGGCCTGGGCGGCCAGAGTCAGCGTGGCGAGCAGGGCCAGAAGGATGCGACACATGGGAACTCCGGGGTGCGACACCCAGTCTAGTCAGTCCCCAGCTTCGCCGCCGGGCGTGCCGGCATAGAGGTCGGGGAGGGTTCCCCCCACCAGGTGCGGGGGCATGCCCACCAGCCGCTCGGGGACGTGGACGATGGTGTTCACCAGGCGGCCCAGGCCCTCGATCTCCATGACCACCTCGTCCCCGGGCTTGAGCCAGAGGTTGTCGGTGATCTTTGAGCCATTCAGCTCCAGCAGGCAGCCCGTTCCCACGGTACCGCTGCCGATGACCTCGCCGGGGTGCATCTGGATGCCGTAGCTGGTGCGCTGGAGGATCTGGGCGAAGGTCCAGTTCATGCAGTCAGCGTTCCCGTCCGACAGCAGATGTCCATTCACCGTGCAGGTCATGCGGGCATGGAGGATTTCACCGGTGGGGGTTTTGTCCAGCTTTAGTTCATCCCGGGTCACCAGCCAGGGGCCCAGGCTGGTGGCGAAGTCCTTGCCCTTGCAGGGGCCCAGGGACAGCTTCATCTCCTCCATCTGGAGCATGCGGGCGCTCCAGTCGTTCATCACCATGTAGCCAAAGATGGCCGCGTCCGCCTCCTCCAGTGTGGCG
>JANYAS010000055.1 GCA_025361205.1 Holophagaceae bacterium | reverse complement strand
CGGAGAACACCACCTTCATGTCGGGCATCTTCTTGCCGGTGATCTCGCAGGCGTTCATCAGCGCAGCTGTGCTGATGATGGCTGTGCCGTGCTGGTCGTCGTGGAAGACGGGAATATTCATTTCCTTCTTCAGGCGGGCTTCGATCTCGAAGCACTCGGGGGCCTTGATATCCTCGAGGTTGATGCCGCCGAAGGTGGGCTCCAGGGCGCGGGCCACCATGCAGAAGCGGTCGATATCGGTCTCGTCCACTTCGATATCGAATACGTCAATGTCGGCGAAGCGCTTGAAGAGCACGCCCTTGCCTTCCATGACAGGCTTGCCAGCCAGGGCGCCGAGGTTGCCGAGTCCCAGCACGGCCGTGCCGTTGGATAGTACCGCGACCAGGTTGCCCTTGGCGGTGTATTCATAGGCCAGCTCAGGATTCTTCTCGATCTCCAGGCAGGGTTCCGCCACCCCCGGGGAGTAGGCATTGGAGAGATCCCGGGCAGTGGAGCAGGGCTTGGTAGCCACTACTTCGATCTTGCCCTTGCGTCCCTGCGAATGGTAATCGAGCGCTTCCTGCTTGCGTGTCATGACCACACTCCCTGGATTGAGTGCCCTCTTATTTGGGCTGATTTCCCCCAGCTTACACCGCGTCACATTCGATCTTCCCAGGAAGGTCATCAATCCATGGGTTTGTTGCACCGATCACACGGAATCCTTCCGGAAGTGAACCCCTGCGAGTAGGCTCCATCCATCGATCCCCGGAGACTCCATGCGCGCCCTGCTGCTGCTGCTGACCTGCCTGCTCGCCCTTCCCGCGACCGCCCAGAAAGCCAAGGCACCCGCCAAGGCGGTGGAGTCCCCGAAGGCAACCAAGGTGGACTGGGACGGCGAATGGACCCTCCATGCTTCACAAAGTGACAAGATTGACGAGCAGATCGACGCCCACGTCAAGGACCTCAACTTCGCCATAAAGCTCCTCTGGAAGAAGAAGCTCCAGTCCGCCTGCCGGAGCTTCAATAAGCTCGACATCCTGGCCGGGGACAGTTTTTCCGTGACCATGGGCAAGGAACGGCCTGTGGACACGTCCGCCGATGGCACCGAAAGCGACTGGAAGCGCAGCGACGACGTGGTGTTCAAGGCCACGCTGACCAAGGAAGGTCCGACCATGATCCAGACGCTCACGGGCGATGGCTACACGCTGAAACACACCTACTCCATGCGGAAAGACGGCAACTCCCTGGCCCTCCAGGTGACCTACAGCAATCCCAAGCTCGACAACCCGTTCACCTACAAGCTGGTCTTCAAACGAAATGATTAGGAGCGTGTCCAAGTAATCGATAGGGGCTGCGTTGATGGCAACGGGCCTCCAGGCAAGGAAGTGCGCGCAGGGCGGTGAGTTCACCGTTCAAGCGCAGTGACGCAGCATGGGGGCCCTTTGCCATCAAGCCTTCGGGCTGGGGCGGCAGCCGTCGGTATGCTGCGTCAGGCTCCTCGTCCTTGGAACCACCAAGGCCTCCAACTGACGGCACGCGGTGCGTGCCTCCCACTCGCCTTTGGCTCGCGGAGCTGGAGCCTTCGTCGCCTTCCTTGCCTCCCTCGGCTGGCGCCCCAGCGCAGCCCCTATCGATTACTTGGACACGCTCCTAGGTCAAACTAGGCGGATGCGCAAGCTGGCCCCGCCGCCCCTCCCCTGCCGCGCCCCCTGGTGGGCTAATGGCGGGCACCTCCAGACCATCCTGGGCAACTTCCTGCCCGGGGCATCCCCTACGCATCCCTCCAGCCCCTTCCGTATTCTCCTGCCGGATGGCGACCAGCTTTCGGGACGTCACTATCCCGGTGAGACCGATGTGCTGGTGCTCGTGTTTCACGGCTTGGGGGGGGATGACCAGGCCCACTACGTGCGGCGCACCGTCGCCCTGGCCCGGAAGCTGGGCCACCATGTCTGGACCGTGAATCATAGGGGCTGCGGCGAGGGCCGAGGGTTGGCGAAGCGCCCCTACCATAGCGGCTCGGGGGCTGACCTGGGGGCCGTCTTCGCCGCGGCCCGGGCGACCCACCCGGGCCTGCGCCAGCTGGCCGTGGCCTACTCCCTCTCCGCCAATGCCCTGCTGCTGAACCTGGGCGGGGGCCTTGCGGAACCCGCCGCCCGGCCGGACGCCGCCATCGCCGTGAACCCACCCGTGGACCTGGGCGCCTGCTCTAGCACCATTCACGGCGGTCTCAGTCGGCTCTACGAGCTGCGTTTTATCAAGCGCTGCCGCGATGCCATCCGCCAGCGCATCGAGGATGGCCTGATCCCCGACATCTATCCAACCTGGCCCCTCATGAGCCTGCGTGAATTCGACGACGCCTACACCACGAAGGCTTCCGGTTTCCGCGATGCGGACGACTACTACGCCCGCTGCTCCGCCCGCCACCACTTGTCGAAGATCACGGTTCCCACCGTCATCCTCATGGCCCAGGACGATCCCTTCATCCCCTGGCAGGACGCGGCGGCGGCCAACCCATCGCCTGCCGTCCACCTGCACCTGGAACCCCACGGTGGCCACATGGGCTACCTCAGCCGGGACCTGCCTGGCCATCGCTGGCTGCCCTACGCCGTGGATCACTACGCCAAGGAACTGCTCGCGGCTTCCGTGGTCTGAGCCTCAAGTGAAGGGGCCGATCAGCTGGTCTTGGCCAGCACCAGAGCCTTTGCTTCGCCCTCGCCCTGAATCCAGAGCGCAAAGGCCCCCTCGGCACAGATCCTGAGTTGAGGCGCAGACCGGGTGAGGTCGGAATGGGCTCCCAAGACTGCGGGAGCGGTCCATTCCGAGCGTCGGAGGTGGATGGTTACGCCGTCCCCATCGGGTCCGTGGTGGACGCTGAGGATCCCCGCTTGGCCATCGGTGCCGAGGGCAAGGGCCAAGTCCGTGATGGGGCCCTGGCCAGGGTCCAGGCTGTGCCGTTCCACCTCCCACTTCCCCTTCACGAAGGCCTTGGCGAACAGCCGAGCAGTCCCGCGATCTTCTCCCTGGCACCAGGCGGCGAGCGCCTCCCCTTCCCCGGACATGACGAGCCGGGGTGAAGAGAAGGTGCGGGCGCTGCCAAGGGGCACGGGCGTCTCCCATTCGCCGCTGAGCCCATCATAGAAACTGGCTTCGAGGCGGCTCCGCTGTCCCTCCGAGGGGCGGATCCAAAGGGCCAGGGCGTTCCCCTGGTCGTCCATGACCACCTGGTGCTGGTGGGTGGCGTGGGACACCACGGGCACGGGCCGATCGGACCAGATTCGGTCCGAAGGCCAGAAGTGACTGGCCACGAGCCCCTCGAAGAACGAATCCCGCACCTCCCAAAGCACCATGGCGTGTTCCCGGTAGTTCACCGCCAACCGGGGTTCCATAGCCTGAGTTGAATGGAGGCCCAGGCTGGTGGGTGTCTGCTCCCATTCCACCATCCCCCGGGCATCGAAGGACTGGGCCATCACTTCAAACAGCCCATCCTTCTCGTGGAGCCAGACCATCAAGGCGTTCCCCCGCCTGTCCACGGCTGCCTGCAGGTGCTTTACCTGCCCGAGCGTGCGGAAGACCACATGGGCCAAATTCTCCCCGCTGCCGATGACCTTCCCCACGATTTGTCGCTCGCCAGCCACCTCTTCCAGCCAAAGGGCGATGCCGCGCCCATCGGGGTTCAGCAGGATGCGCGGAGTCGTTCCGTCTCCAAGGGGAAGGTGCACGAGCGCAGCGGCAGAATGGGGACCGACGGGCATGCTCCAAAGCCCTCCGTGGTTCTCCCAGAGGACCATTCCATGACCCAGCCGATCCACAGCGAGGCAGGCCTCCCCCAGGAGGCCCCGATCCAGGATCGCCGGTGTGCGCCACTGGATTGCGCTCTCTGGCCGGCCAGCTCGGATCCCGTTAGCGAAGCGCTTCAACCGTTCCAGAACCATAAAATCCCTTTCCAACGGACTGGATGAAGGAGGCAGGCAGGCAGGCAGGGACCAGTATCGGACGATGGCTAAATAATTCCAGGTCCATTAGGCCTATATTCGCTGGATTCGAATTGGATATAATCGCTATTGTTTCAAAAATACGCGGCCTTCCCGCAAGCCGGTCACCAGACCTGGCAAAAGGCCCAGGACCCGGTCCATGGCTCCGACCGTGGTATCCCGTCCAAGGCTGATGCGGATGGTGCCCCGGGCGAACTCCTCCGGCACCTGCATGGCCCGCAACACATGGCTGGGTTCGCGCATGCCCGTGCTGCAGGCGCTGCCGGTGGAGACACAGACGCCGTGCTCCGCCAGCTTCAGTTGGAGTGCCTCCCCTTCCAGGCCGGCGAAGCCCAGAAGGCAGGTGTTGGGCAGGCGATCGGCCATGGCGCCGTGGATGCGGACCCCAGGGATCTCCACCAGGATGCGCGCCTCCAGGGCGTCGCGGAGGCCTCGAACCCGATCCATCTCCGGCAGCCGCGCCAGGGCCCGTTCCGCCGCCTTGCCCAGGCCCACCAGGCCCGGTACGTTCTCGGTACCCCCGCGCCGACCCCGCTCCTGGGAACCGCCCAGCATCAAGGGCTTCAGGCGCACCCCCCGGCGGATCATGAGCAGGCCCGTGCCTTTCGGCCCGTGGAACTTGTGGCCGCTGAGGCAGAGCAGGTCCGCGCCCCAGGCGGCGGCATCCACGGGCACCTTGCCCATGGCCTGGGTGGCGTCCACCAGGAAGAGGGCGCCCTTCGCCTTGGCGAGGCGCGCAGCCTCGGCCACCGGGAAGATAACGCCGGATTCGTTGTTGGCGGCCATGACGGCCACCAGGGCCGTGTCCGGGCGCAGGGCGGCCTCCAGGGCAGCCAGATCCAGGCGGCCTTCGCCGTCCACGCCCACGTCCGTGGCTTCGCCACCCATGCCCCGCCACCACTGCACCAGGGCGCGCACTGCGGGATGTTCCACCGCCGTGGTCACCAGGTGACGCTTGGTCGGAAAGGCTTCCCACACGCCCCGAAAGGCATGGTTCAGGCTTTCCGTACCGCCGGACGTGAACACAATCTCCGCGGGCGTGCAACCCACCAGGGCCGCCACCTGCTCCCGCGCCGCCAACACGGCCCCATCCGACAGGTGCCCCAGCGCGTAGGCCGCGCTGGCATTGCCAAAGCGCTCCATGAACCAGGGCCGCATGGCCTCGAAGGCCTCGGGATCCAGCGGCGTGGTGGCGTTGTGGTCGAGGTAGGTCAAGTCCATGAACCCATCATCGCCGCACTTCAGCGCCGTGGTAGATCCAGAGCGAGAGCTTGACTCGGATATGGAGTGTTAATGGTGCCGTTGGGGTGGCTGGATGTGGATGGGGAATTCAAACCCCCTATTTCCATCCCACCTCGGAATGGACCTCAGCCACTGGGCGTTGGCTTGAATGGTGGGTTGGAACCAGGGGCCAATCGGTTCCTCTGCTTTATCACCGTTCATCACTGTTCATCACTGGTTGAAAAGGCCTTTTGCCGGTGATGAACGGTGATGGACGGTGATAAAAGCCAAACCACGCTTCCAAACTGAGATCGAGGTCTTTGGCCGCCTTCACGCGCCTGAAAGGATGACTCGAACACTGGCCACGGCCTGCTCCCGTGCCACCAAACTCGGCGCCTTGCCCTGGAAGCTCTTCCCCGACCCACCGCCCTTGGCGCCCAGCGCGGCGGCCACGGCCTTGCCGGCGGTGGGTACATCCATCGTGGACTCTGCACCGGCGGTCAGAAGGAAGAGCCCCTGGCCGCTGGCCTCAGTGGTGAGGAACACGGCCTTTGCGGGATCCACCGCCAGGATGCCCCGGGCCAGCTTCTGGAGGAAGCTGGCATCCTTGCCCTCCAGGTGGGCATCCACCAGCGTCCCGGGCCGTGCAGCCAAGGTCACGGCCATGTGTTCGGCCAGTTCCTCTTCGAGTTTCCGGGTGCGCCGATCCAAGGCCAGCAGCTGGTCCAGCTTGGTCTGCAACGCGGGAATCAGGTCCTCATCGGGGGCGCCCAGGAGCGTGCGCAGTATCGCGTTGCGCTCTTCGTGGGCCCCCAGGCGACGCCGGGCGCGGGTGCCAGCCACATAGAAGAGCCGCATGCCGCCCCGGATGCTTTCGGTGCCAAGCAGCTTCAGAGCCTCGATCTCGCCCGTGTGGCGCAGGTGCGTGCCACCGCAGGTGTTCAGATCCACGCCCACGATTTGCACCAGGCGGATGTCGCCGCTGTGCCCGTCAGGGAGCCCCCTGGAACGCACGGCTTCCTGGGCGTAGGCCTCGCGATTCACCCAGCGGGCGGTGATCTCGCGCCGGGCGCGGATTTCGGCGGCCACGGCCTCTTCGAGACGGTCCAGTTCAGCCGGAGTGATCGTCGGCGCGTCCAGCTCGATGTCGCAAATGGTGCCTCCCAGGTGGAAGGCCGTGGTCCCCCATCCAAAGTGATCCTGCGCCACGGCCGTGAGCAGGTGCTGGCCCGTGTGCTGCTGCATGTGATCGAAGCGGCGGTCCCAATCCAGGTGCAGCGAGGCGGGGCCCTCGGACAGCGGCGATGCGACGAAGTGACGGATCTCCCCTTCCCGCTTCTGCACGTCCAGTACTGCGGTGCCGTTCACGGTGCCCTGGTCGCAGGGCTGGCCACCTCCCTCGGGGTAGAAGACCGTGTCCTCCAGGACGATGAAGGGTCGGCCCTTCTCCTCGCCGCAGCGCAGGAGGCGGGTCTCGAGCGAGGCGGCGAAGGCGTCGCGTTCGTAGGCGGTTAGCATGCCCAAAGCCTAGCAGCGAGGCCGACCCCGGATGATCAGATAGCCAGGATGAAGGGGATGAACGGGATAAAGATGTCCTTTCGGCATCCCCTGCATCCCCTCCATCCTGGCTAATCAAATTGGTCTCCAGGCCAGCGTCCACCCTCCATGAGGGTCTGCCCATGGTGGGATTGGCCTGGGCCACCGCGCTAGACCGGGACACGCTAGGCTGGAATCCCCATGTCCCACATCCCCCTGCCCGAACGCCTCCGCCCTGCCACCCTCAACGAGGTGGTGGGCCAGGCCCATCTGCTGGGGCCGAAGGGGGCGCTGACGCGGCTTACGGCCGGGGGGCGGCTGCCCTCCATGGTGATGTGGGGCCCGCCCGGCACCGGCAAGACCACTCTGGCGCGGATCCTGGCCGAGGCCACGGGCCACGGCTTCATGGAGTTTTCGGGCGCCAGCGGCAGCGCGGCCGAGCTGAAGAAGTTTCTGCAAGACAGTAAGAACATGCCGCTCTTCCGCAGCGTGCCGCCGGTGGTGTTCCTGGATGAGATCCACCGCTTCAACCGGGCCCAGCAGGACATCCTGCTGCCCTTCCTCGAACGGGGCGAGG
>JANYAS010000102.1 GCA_025361205.1 Holophagaceae bacterium | reverse complement strand
CTACGGCATGCGCATTCCCGACGCGGAGTTCAAGTAGGTTGCTTCAGCAAACCTGACAAAGATTTAACGAACAGGCCCCTCAACCGAGGGGCCTGTTCGTTCGTGGTACGTTGGACGTCATGTCTTACAGGAGCCTTGCATGTCTTCCCGTCCCCTCCGCCTCGCTGGCCTGGTGGCCCTCGTGAGCGCCACCCTGGGCCTCGCCGCCCAGACTCCCACGCCCCCTGCGGCCAAGCAGGTCGAGCACCTCTCCGTCTGGCACGGTGAAAAGGTGAACGATTCCTGGTTCTGGCTGCGGGAGAAGACCAACCCCGACGTGGTGTCCTACCTGAACGCCGAAAATACCTACACCGAGGCCATGACGTCTGACCTCAAGCCCTTTTCGGAGGCCCTCTACAAGGAAATGCTGGGTCGCATCAAGCAGACGGACCTCAGCGTTCCGGTGCGGCGGGGAGCCTACTACTACTACTCCCGCACCGAGGAGGGGAAGCAGTACCCCATCCAGTCCCGCCGCAAAGCGGACAAGGGCGGTGGCTACGATGGCAACGCGGTCGAAGAAGTGCTCCTGGACCAGAACGAGATGGCCAAGGGCCTAAAGTTCCTGGGACTGGGTGGCATGGCCGTCAGTGACGACGACCACACCTTGGTCTTCAGCACGGATACGACCGGCTTCCGGCAGTACAAGCTCTTCACCAAGGACCTGATCTCGGGCAAGGTGAGCGCCCCCCTCGCGGAACGGGTGACCTCCTTCGCCTGGGCGAGCGACAGTCGCCACGTCTTCTTCGTGACGGAGGATGATGTCACGAAGCGGTCCAACCTGCTGTGGCGCCTGGACCTGAAGAGCGGCAAGCCGGAGCGGATCTTTGAGGAGAAGGACGAACTGTACGGTACCCACGTATACCGCACAAAGGACCGCAAGTACCTCATGGTGGAAATCCAGTCCACGGATACCTGGGAGACCCGCTATCTGGCCACCTCCAAGCCCTTGGGGGACTTTAAGGTGCTGCTGCCCCGCGAAAAGGGCCACAAATACGACGTCGAACACCGCGAAGGTACCTTCTACATCCGCACCAACAAGGACGCCAAGAACTTCCGTCTCGTCACGGCCCCCCTGGCCACGCCGGACCCCAAGCACTGGAAGACCTTCATCCCCCACCGTGCCGACGTTCTACTCGAAGGGATCGAACCCTTCCGCGACTTCCTGGTGGTGGCCGAGAAGAGCCAGGGACTGGAGCACTTCCGGATCCAGGACACCAAGACCGGAACCTGGAAGGACGCCACCTTCCCCGAAAGCGTCTATGCCGCCTCCCCCGGCGGAACGCCCGAGTACACCTCCAAGGCCTTCCGGTTCGTCTACCAGTCCATGGTCACGCCCCAGAGCATCTACGATTGCGACATGGCCTCAGGCACCCAGACGCTGCTGAAGCAGATCGAGGTATTGGGTGGGTACGACAAGACCCAATACGTCACGGAGCGCCTGTGGGCCCCGGCCCGGGATGGCGCTAAGGTGCCGCTGTCCGTGGTCTACAAGAAGGGCGTGAAGCGGAATGGCAGCGCGCCGCTTTTACTCTATGCCTACGGCTCCTACGGCTACGGCCAGTCGGCCACCTTCTCCATCCCGCGCCTCAGCCTGCTGGATCGCGGCATGGTCTTTGTCATCGCCCACATCCGCGGCGGCAACGAGATGGGCGAGGGCTGGCACGACGACGGCATGCTCCTGAAGAAGATGAACACCTTTAACGACTTCATCGATTCCGCCGACTTCCTGGTGAAGGAGCAGTGGACCGCCAAGGACCGCCTCGTCATTGAAGGCGGCAGCGCCGGTGGCCTGCTCATGGGGGCCGTCACCAACCTGCGTCCCGACCTCTTCAAGGCGGTTCACAGCGCCGTGCCCTTCGTCGATGTGATGAACACCATGATGGACGCCAGCCTTCCGCTCACCGTGGGCGAGTACCTCGAATGGGGCAACCCCACCGAGAAGGCTGCCTTCGACTACATGCGGGCCTACAGTCCCTATGACAACCTCGCCAAGAAGGCCTATCCGGCCATCCTCGTCACCAGCAGCTTCAATGACAGCCAGGTGATGTACTGGGAGCCCGCTAAATATGTGGCCAAGCTCCGTACCCTCAAGACCAACAGCAATCCCCTGCTGCTGAAGATCAAGATGGATCCCGCCGGCCACGGTGGCGCCTCCGGCCGCTACGACGCGCTGAAGGACAAGGCCTTTGAAACAGCCTGGATGCTGCACCAGGTTGGAATTATCAAGTAGCCGTTTAGGGCTCCCAAGGGTGCAATTGCGTCCTCTGGAGATAGCAAAAAAGGGGAGGAGTCATGGTTGCACCGGTTCCTGCGGGGTACCACACGGTCACGCCCTACGTGGTTGTGCCGGATGGGGAGGGGTTCATCACCTTTCTCCGCACGGCCTTTCAGGCGGAGGAACTCAGCCGCTCGGTCCGTCCCGACGGGACCATCGCCAATGCCGCCCTGCGCATCGGCGACTCCATCGTGATGGTGGCCCAGGCCAGGGAACCCTGGAAGCCCATGCCCACAGGACTCTACCTCTATGTGCCCGATACCGATGGCACCTACAAGGCCGCCATTGAAGCAGGTGGGGCCTCCCTGATCGAGCCTTCGGACCAGTTCTACGGGGACCGCAGCGCGGGTGTGCAGGATCCCTGGGGCAACAACTGGTGGATCGCTACCCACATCGAGGATGTGGACGCGGCCGAGATTCAGGTGCGCCTGGCCATCCTCAACCAGCCTTGAGTCCGGGGCCCGGACCCGGGATAATGGAAAGGCGCGGCCAAACACTGCCGCGCCTTTCTATGTCCGGAACCCCATGTCCCTTTCTGAAGAAATCCAGCGGCGGCGCACGTTCGCCATCATCAGCCACCCCGATGCGGGCAAGACCACGCTGACGGAGAAGCTGCTGCTCTATGGTGGTGCCATCGACCGGGCGGGCAGCGTCAAGGCCCGGGAGGGCGGGGCGGCAGCCCATTCCGACTGGATGAGCATTGAGCAGGAGCGCGGCATCAGCGTCACCTCGGCGGCCATGCAGTTCGAGTACCAGGGCCGGGCCATCAACCTGCTGGACACGCCTGGCCACCAGGACTTCAGCGAGGACACCTACCGGGCGCTCACGGCGGCGGATTCCGTCGTCATGCTGTTGGATTGCGCCAAGGGCGTGGAAGAGCAGACCAAGAAGCTCTTCCGGGTGGCCAGCGAGCGCAAGTTGCCCATCTTCACCTTCGTGAACAAGCTGGACCGGCCGGGCCGCGACCCCGTGGAACTGATCGACGAAGTGGAAGAGTTGTTCGGCCTCCACGCCGTGCCCATGACCTGGCCCATCGGTTCCGGCCCTGATTTCAAGGGCGTCTACATTCGTGCCACGGGTCAGATCCAGGTCTTCGAACGGGCCAAGGCCGGCAAAAAGGCGCGGGTGGTGGGGCAGGGCGGACTGGATGATCCGGAGATCGCGGCCCTCCTGACGCCCGCAGAGCTGCAGCAGCTCAAGGATGACGTGGACCTCATGGTCCACGTGCTGCCGGCCTTCGACCGCGAGGCCTTCCTGCGCGGGGAACAGTCCCCCATGTTCTTCGGCTCCGCCGTGAACAACTTCGGCGTCGCCGAGTTCCTGGAGGAGTTCCTGGATCTGGCGCCGTCGCCCGGTCCCCGGCCCCTCATGAACGGTGGTGCGGTGGACCCTGAACAACCGTTCACCGCCTTCGTGTTCAAGGTGCAGGCCAATATGAACAAGGCCCATCGGGACCGCGTGGCCTTCGCCCGCATCGTGTCCGGAAAATTCGAGCGGGGCATGGACGCCCTCCATGTGCGCGAAAAGAAGTCCATCAAGCTGAACTACCCCCACATGTTCTTCGGCCGCGAGCGGCAGATAGTGGATGTGGCCTACCCCGGCGATATCCTGGGCCTCATCAACCCGGGCCTCTTCCGCATCGGCGATGTCCTGAGCGCCTCCGGACCCGTGGAATTCCACGCCGTGCCCCGCTTCGCGCCGGAGCAGTTCGCCTCCGTGCGGCTGGCGGACCCGGGCGCGCGCAAGGGCTTCCTGAAGGGCCTGGGCCAGATCGCCGAAGAGGGCGTAGTTCAAGTTTTCTGGCCCAAGGGCGGCGCACCCCTGCCCATCCTCGGTGCCATCGGCCGCCTGCAGTTCGAGGTGCTCCAGCACCGCCTCAAGGACGAGTACGCCTGCCCGGTGTTACTGGAAACCCGCGGCTTCCAGATGGCCCGCTGGATCGAGGGCGGCTGGCCCGAACCCAGCCGCTACTGGGGCGAACTGGTGGAGGACACCGAGGGCAACCCCGCCATCCTCTTCGAAAACGACTGGCAGCGCCGGACCACCGCCGAGAAGTGCCCGGACCTGACCTTCCTGGTCCATCCCCCCAAATAAGAAAGAAGCGACGCTTTCGCGCCGCTTCTCCTATCGAGGAACGCGCAGCGTTCCTAGGCGCCGCCTACTTCGCATTCTTGTAGATATCCATGACGGTGTGCAGCAACTGGATGGCCTCGGCCTTGGGGCGCTGGAAGGCGTTGCGGCCCATGATGGAGCCGAACGCGCCACCCGCGGCGATCTCGACCACTTCCTTGAGCACCGCTTCGGTGCCCTTGGCCTCGCCGCCGCTGAAGATCACAATGCGGCGGCCGTTGAAGGCGCTCTGCACCACATGGGCCACCCGCTCCGTCAGCGTGGCCATGGGGATGGCGTACTTCTCGAAGGCCTTCTTGGCCTCGGCCCCCTCGAGATGGGCCGTGGGGGGTTTGATCTTGATGATCTGGGCGCCCAGCTGGGCGGCGATCTGAGCCGCGTAGCCGGCCACATCGACAGCCGTTTCGCCTTCCTTGGACAGACCCGCGCCCCGGGGATAAGCCCACAGCACCGTGGGCAGACCCACGGCCTTGGCTTCGAGGATCAGTTCCCGCAGGGCCTCGTACTGCTCGTTGCGGGCGCCGCTGCCGGGGTAGATGGTGAAGCCGATGGCGGCGCAGCCCAGGCGCAGGGCGTCCTCGACGCTGCCGGTGATGGCGCTGCAGGGCTCCAGGCCCTTGCTCAGGCTGTCGCTGTTGTTGAGCTTGAGGATGAGGGGGATCTCGCCGGCGTAGTCCGAGGCGATGTGCTCGATAAAGCCCAGGGGGGCGGCGTAGGCATTGCAACCGGCCTCGATGGCCAGTTCCACGTGGTAGCGGGGATCGTAGCCGGCGGGATTGGGCCCGAAGCTGCGGGACGGGCCATGCTCAAAGCCCTGGTCCACGGGCAGAATCACAAACTTGCCGGTACCGGCCAGGCGGCCTGTGTTCATCATTCGGGCCAGATTGGCCTTCACGCCGGGATTCTCGGAACTGTACCAGGACAGGATTTCACGCACTCTGGCAGTGGACATAACAAACCTCCTTGGGGAAAACAGTTGATTGTATCCCGCGATCAAATCTTCGTGTAGTCGTAGAAACCACGGCCGCTCTTCTTGCCCAGCCAGCCGGCATCCACGTACTTGATGAGCAGGGGGCAGGGGCGGTACTTGGGATCGCCGAGACCTTCTTGCAGCACGTTCAGGATGAAGAGGCAGGTGTCCAGTCCGATGAAGTCTGCCAGGGCCAGGGGCCCCATGGGATGGTTCATGCCCAGCTTCATGATCCCATCGATGCTCTCGACGGTGGCCACGCCTTCATACAGGGCGTAGATGGCCTCGTTGATCATGGGCAACAGCACGCGGTTGCTTACGAAGCCCGGGAAGTCGTTGCAGGCGATGGGAGTCTTGCCCAGCTGCTTCGAGAGGTCCATCACGGCCTCGAAGGTGGCGTCACTGGTGACCAGGCCGCGGATCACCTCGATGAGCTGCATGATCGGCACCGGGTTCATGAAGTGCATGCCGATGAAGGCCCCGGGGCGCTTGGTGATGGCGGCCAACTTGGTGATGGAGATGCTACTGGTGTTGGAGGCCAGGATGGCGCTGGGTTTGCACACAGCGGCGAGGGTTTCAAAGATCTGCTTCTTGACCTCCCACTTTTCCGTGGCGGCCTCGATGACGATGTCGCAGGCGGCGAGATCCTCCAGTTTCGTCGTGGTGCGGATGCGGCCCAGGACGGCAGCCTTCTCCTCGACCGTCAGCTTGCCCTTATCAACCCCGCGCTGAAGGTTCTTGTCGATGGTGGCCACGCCCTTGGCAGCGAAGGCTTCACTGATGTCCTGCATCTGGACGCTGAAGCCAGCCTGGGCAAAGACATGGGCGATGCCGTTGCCCATCTGGCCTGCGCCGATGACACCGATGGTCTGGATGCACATAGGAGATTCCTCCAATCCCCAAGCTTACCGGGACCGCCCTGCGGAATCCGTCACCACGTCTACAATGGGACATCCTGAGGATTCCATGGCCGCATCCAAGACACGCACCGACTGGGCCCTTCTCCTGCTCCGCCTCGCTGTGGGCGGTATGGCAGCGGTGCAAGCTTTCGCCGTCCTGCGCCATGCCCACGGCGCGATCTCCATGGCCCATGCTTCGACCTGGGGCCTGGCCCTGGGCGAACTGGTCTGCGGAGCCCTTATCCTCCTCGGCATCTGGGTGCCCCTGGCGGGCGGGCTCCTGGCGGCCCTGCTGGGCTGGCCCTTGGTGCATGACTGGCTGCACGGGGCGGGCCTGCTGTCGAATCTGGGCGGCCTGTTCCGCCTCCTGGTCGGCCTGGCCTGCGCCCTCGGCGGCGGGGGCAAGTGGGCCCTGGAAAGGTAGGCGCATCATGCTGAGACCCCCCCATCACCAGATCTTCGCCTTCGACGCCGAGTGGGTGCCGGATCCGGCCACGGGCCGGCGCGTCCTGGACCTGCCGAAAGAGATGCCCGACGATGACGTGATCGCCCGGATGTTTATCTACGGGGGCGCCACCGAGGCGGAGCCGCGGCCCTACCTGAAGACCATCCTCTGTCGCGTGGTGTCCATTGCGGCGGTGATCCGCACTGTGAAGGCTGGCGAAGTGCAGCACCGGCTCTTTGCTCTGCCGGACGGCCCGGAGGCTTTGCCGGAGGATGATCTGCTGCGCCGCTTCCTGCTGGCCATCGGGGACAAGAAACCCCAGCTGGTGGGCTTCAATTCCCGGGATTCGGACCTGCCGATTTTGGTGCAGCGGGCCATGGTCCACCGGCTGTCCATCCCGGGCTTGGGCCGTAGCTCAGAGAAGTGGGCGGCGGGCGATTTCTTCGATCGCTACGGCAACCAGCACATCGACCTCCGCGAGATCACCGGCGCCTGGGGCAAGGCCTCCTCCACCCTGCACGAGCTGGCCACGGCCTGCGGGATTCCCGGCAAGCTGGGCACGGACGGGAAGAGCGTCATCGACCTCTGGCGGGCCGGGGATGTGGCTGGCATCGTCCGCTACAACCAGTTTGACGCCCTGACCACCTTCCTGGTCTGGCTGCGGGCCATGACCCTGTCGGGCCACCTCACGCCAGAACAGATGGAAGGCGAGGAGGCGCAGATCCGGGCCCTGGTCCAACAAAAGGCCCTCGCAGACCCGATCTTCCAGACATATCTCGACGGCTGGGCCCGGCTCTCCTGATGCACGTTCTTGAGTCCTCCTGCTGGGTGCGGCGATGGTCGTTTCGATAGCCGGAGGGGGGGATACATCAAATTGACTGACATAACCAAGCATTCAGAAGATTCGATTGGTTGTAACTATTGGTAAAATATATCATTAAACTATGGCTTGAAAACTGCATAGAACTCGACAGGTTTTCCTCCGGAACGAGGGGACTCCTTGGGATAGCAGAACGGACATGCAAACCATTTGTAGCCTTCACTCCTGCCAGACAGGACCCGCTCGATTCCGATGCCACTCAGCTTGGGAGCTCCTTTGAGTGGCCTGCGAAAACATGGAACCTGCCTCGCGATCCTGCTGCTGGTCTCGTCGCTGGCTTTTGCTGCTGCCGCTACTGCTGCCCGACCCGTCGCCAAACCTTGGCAAGCCCTGGAGGCTCGCAAGGCCACCATTGGAAAGATCGAGGTGGTGGTCGGCGATGTGTTCGATCTGGCCAACCCCAAAGAAAACATCTGGATCGGCCGGACGGCCAACCACCTCCACGCTTCCACCCGAGAGGTGGTGATCCGCAGGGTGCTCTTGTTTGCCGAGGGCAGTCTGGTGCGGGAACGGCGCATCTACGAAACGGAGCGCCTCCTGCGCGCGCTCCCGTTTGTGAAGAACGCGCGCATCGATCCGGTCATTGAGCCCGATGGCAGCCTGGTGGCCAGGGTCTGGGTCCGGGATGCCTGGACGACCCAAGTAAATGCAGGCTACTCACAGGTGGGTGGCCAGAAATCCATGAACTTCTCGGTCGATGAAAAGAACTTTTTGGGTTCGGGGAAAAGCGTGGCCTACGATTGGTCGAAAGACCATGAACGAAGCGTCTGGGGCCTTTCCTTTGGGGATCCGCAGCTCTTCGGTAGCCGCTGGACTCTGCAAGCCCACACCCAGTACACCACCGATGGGTTCGTGCGGAGCCTCCAGGTGCAACGGCCCTTCTTCGCCCTGGACACGCCTTGGTCGATCGCCACGGCCCTGGCGCAGCGGCACTCCAGCCTTTCGCTCTACGATGGGGGGGTCCAGGTTTACCACGCCCCCTTTATTCAGGATGAGGTCCGCTTGGGAGGCGCCAAGATCCTTCACGAATCGGGGAACCGGGTCTGGCGGGGGGGCCTCCTCTTCAAGCGGCAGGACACCAGCTACGGGCTCATCACCCAGACCGGTCCCTCGGGGTCCTTGTCCCCGCCCGCGCTTACCGGCCGGCGGCTCCGGGGCCCAGCCCTCACCTTCTCCACCCAGGAAGACGCCTTCGACGTCTTCGAGAATCTGCAGGGCATGGACAGTCCAGAGGACTACAACCTGGCCTGGACCGGAGATATGGAACTTGGGACCTACAGCCGGGCCTTCGGCTCCTCAATGACCGCCCCTTTCTTTCGGATTCAAGTGGGCAAGGGCTGGTCCTCCTCCGACGATAATCTCACCCTGTTTACGGCCTCCTGGGATGGTCGGAGGCCCGCCACCGGTCTGGAAGATAGTCATCTGGCCCTCGCCCTGACGCGATATCACAAGCTGACCGAGAACCAGATCCTTGCCGGCATGGTGACCGCGGATCGGGCCCAGCGTTCGGAGCCCGAGAACTGGTACTACCTCGGGGGCGACCAGGGGCTGAGGGGATTCCCGAACCAGCTCCACCCCGGGGATGCCCGCTGGACCGCTTCCTTCGATTACCGGCTGCTGACCGAACAGCGCTATTGGGGGATCGTGAGGCTGGGGTATAGCGCCTTTGTCGATATGGGATCCATCCACCGGTTGGACGGGCATGGTTGGTCCAAGACGTATACAGATGTGGGCGTCGGCCTGCGCTTGGGTAACCTGAAAAGCTCGATTGGACGCGTGATCCTCATCAGTGTGGCCGTACCCCTGAACCGCGAGCCCTACCAGTCTCGGCGGCAGTTCACGGTCGGAAACGCCATGCGGTTCTGAGCCAAGGGAAGACCTTTCCCACGCTCCTATTCCGCAGGCTCGTTCCTCACTCACTCAAACCGCGGAATGAGCCGATACACTGTTGATCCGAGGAGTCGCCATGTCGCAGGAGATCCGCCCCGAGGACCTCATCGTCACCGAGCAGGACGGTACCCGCCGTATCAACCACGATGTGATCGAAAGCTATGGCCTCTTCAACCTGCCCCGCGCGACGATGCGGCAGGCCCTGATGGTCTACTACGACAACGCCAGCCGTCTGGGCCGGGGCCCAGCCCGGACCGTGCGCGTCTTCATTTCCCTCGCCAGTGCCATCACTCGGTTTCCCCGGCAGGTGGCCATCAACTTCACCCGGGGCGTGGCCTACCGGCGGAACATGCGGATGCTCAGGCGGTATAGTCGCTGAAATCGCTTCGCGATTTCAGATAGGGGAAAGACTCACAGCGTTCGCAGGATCCGTTCGATGCGGGTAGCTTTGCGGCCTTCGGTGGTGACCAGGACGGCGTGCAACTGGAGGTCGCCGCCGGTGACTTCGTACCGGGGACGCAGAACCTTGAGGAAGCGCCCGATACTGGCTTCCTTCTTCATGCCGATGACGCCGTCGTAGGGCCCGGTCATGCCGATGTCGGTCACGTAGGCGGTGCCGCCGGGCAGAACTTTGGCATCGAGGGTCGGCACATGTGTATGGGTGCCCAGCACGGCTGCGGCCCGTCCATCCAGGTGGTGCCCCATGGCCTGGGCCTCGCTGGTGGCCTCCGCGTGCATGTCCACGAACACCAGGTCGGCCCGCTCCTTCTGCAGGAGCGCGTCCACGCAGCGGAACGGGCAGTCGCAGGTGGGCATGTGGACCCGGCCCATGAGGTTAACGATGAGCACCTCCGCGCCCGAAGGCGTATGCAACTTCACCCAGCCGTTGCCAGGCGTGTCCGGGGGATGGTTGGCGGGCCGCAGGAGGCGGGGCTCCTGCCGGAAATAGGCTTCGATGCCCTTCACGTCGAAAGCATGGTTGCCGGTGGTGATGACATCCACGCCATACCGGTCGAACCACTCGCGGGCCATGGACTCCGTGATGCCATGGCCATGGGCCGCGTTCTCGCCGTTGACCACCACCAGGTCCGCCCCGGTTTCCCGCCGGAGTTCAGGCACGAAAGCCTCCACCAG
>JANYAS010000087.1 GCA_025361205.1 Holophagaceae bacterium | reverse complement strand
GATGGAAAAAGATTGCTGCCGCGGCTCACAGCGGTGGATCGAAAATTTTTATGCAGCTGATGCACTGCGGCAGGGTGGCCCATGTCCTCAACCTGCCAGCAGGGGGAACAGAGAACTGCCCTTAGCCTTTTTTTTCTCTGTGCCCCTCTGTGGGATCCCTGTGTCCTCTGTGTTCCGTTTTTATTCCAATGAGTTCCTGTAGGAACCAACGATCAGGCCGCCCGCAGCTGGTGCACAAATTTCTCGATGCCCGCCAGGAGCATCTCAATGGCGATGGCCGTCAGCACCAGGCCCATGAGCCGCTCGAAGGCCAGGATGACCTGCTCGCCCAGGAAATCGGCGATTTTCTCTGCGAAGCCGAGGACCACGGCCGAGATGGCCATGGCGATCGACAGTGCGCCGAGCCATTCCCAGAGGCGGTGGGGCTCCCGGCTGACCAGCAGAAGCACCGTGGCGATGGCCGAGGGGCCTGCGATGAAGGGGATCGCCAGCGGCACGAGAAAGGGCTCGCCGTGGAGCGGATGGTCGGCACGGCCTTCGGGGTGCGGGAAGACCATCTTCAACGCGATGAGGAACAGGATCACCCCGCCGACGATGCGGAGGGAGGTCTCCGTGAGGTGCATGAGCCGCAGCACCCGCTGGCCGAAGAGCGCGAAGAAGACCAGGATGGCAAAGGCAAACAGCACCTCCCGGATGATGATCCGCCGGCGCCGGGCCGGATCCACCTGACGCAGCAGCCCGATGAACAGCGGGATGTTGCCCAGGGGATCCGTGACCAGGACCAGCAGGACGATGGCCGAGATGAAAGAGGACGAATCCATCGCAGCTATTTGAGCTCGATCTCGAAAGGCATCCGGGTGTAGATCCCCTGGGGATCGTTCAGGGCCGCTAACCGATCCATCTGGGCCTTGAAGGATTCCGTCAGGATGTCCACCGGCCCAGGCTTGGCCAGCTTCCGGGACTTGCCCTGGCCGAGGCTCTTCAGCAGGTCCTTGATCGCATCGGGTTCGTGCTCGGGACCCACGACGTAGAAATCGTTCTCGGCCTTGGCCATGTTGGCGGCGTATTTTACGGCGGTACCCAGGCCGCCGATCTCGTCCACAAGGCCCAGTTTCACGGCCTCCTGGCCCGACCAGACCCGGCCCTGAGCGATCTCATGGACGGCCTCCTTCTTCATCTTCCGGCTATCCGCCACCTTGGTGATGAACTGCTCGTAGATGTGATCCACCAGCCCCTGGATCCGATTCAGTTCAAAATCGTTCTTGGGGCGCGTGAGGGTCATGGGGTTGGCCAGCTTGGCCGTCTGCACGCTGTCCCAGGTGATGCCGTGTTCGTTGGCCAGTTTTTTGATGTTGGGCAGCAGCCCGAAGACGCCGATGGAACCCGTGATGGTGCTGGGTTCAGCGAAGATGCGATCGCCGTAGGTGCTGATCCAGTAGCCACCGGAGGCCGCGAGGTGGCCCATGGATACGACCAGGGGCTTCACCTTCTTGGTCAGGACCACTTCCCGCTGGATGAGCTCGGAGGCCGAGGCGCTGCCGCCGGGGCTGTTCACGCGCAGCACGACGGCCTTGATGCGGTCGTCCAGGCGCAGGTGCCGCAGCTCGCGGCTGAGCCGCTCCCCGCCAACCTGGCTCGACTTGCCTTCGCCATCCACGATCTCACCTTCCGCCACCACCACGGCGATCCGGGTCTTCCCCGTCTTCGCTTCGCCAGCAATGCCGGCGTAGGTCGCCAGTGTGATCTGCGGGAAGTCCTTGTCCTTGGCCTGCTTGCCGGCCAGTTTCTTCAGCTCATCGAGCACTTCGTCATAGGGCGCGATGCGGTCCACCAGGCCAAGTTTTTTGGCATCCTCAGCCTCCAAAAGCCCCCTCTCGTCCGCGATTTCCTGAAGGTCAGAAGGCGCCTTCTTGCGATCCTTGGCGACCGTGTCCTTCCACTCGCCCCAGATATCATCGAGCAGCTTCTGGATCTGCTCACGGTTCGGTTCACTCATGCGGTCCGTGATGAAGGGCTCCACGGCGCTCTTGTACTTGCCTACGCGGGTGACCTGCACTTCCACGCCGTATTTCTTGAAGGCCTCGCCGAAGAACATGGGTTCACTGGCCAGGCCGTTCACCTCCATTTCGCCAAAGGGATTCATGAACACCGTCGTGGCACCGGCGGCGAGGTAGTAGTCGCCCTTGCTCCAGCCCAGGTTGTACGCCAGCACAGGTTTCTTCGCCTTGAACCGCTGAATGGCCTCCCGCAGCTCCCGTAGCTGGGCGGGACCTGCGGCGCGAAGGTTCCCCGTGAGGAACAGGGCCGTGATCCGGGAATCCGAGGCTGCGCGGTCCAGGGCCTCGATGGCCGCCGGCAGGGCCTGGCTGTGGCTGCCGCGCCCCCCCATGGCTTCGTTGACAACCTCGCTGGGTTCAGGCTCCCGCTCCCCATCGGACAGGGTCATATCCATATCGAAGACCAGCACGGCCTTGCTTGGCACGGTGGGTTTGCCCGAGGATCCAATGGCCGCCAGTACGCCTAAGAACAGCACGAAGGCAACACCCCCGGCCACGATCAGCGCCAAGAGTGCGGCGAAGAAACTCTTGAAGAAATCCTTCATGACAGCTCCGAAAACATCGATTCAGGATTACACAAACTCAGGATTTCGCATGCAGCCGCGTCGCCAGGGAAAGAAATCCCTCAAGGATTTTCGGCACGGCGGCCGCCGTCCGGGCGTCGGTGGGAGCCCCCTCCGCATCCAGTTGCTGGTCGGCGTGGGGCACCGTTAGTGCCTCCGGGAGGGCCATGGCACCCATGTTGGCCAGCGTCGCCCGCCAAGCCATATGGCCACGGGCACCCCCGAACGCCCCTGGACTCGCGGCACAGAGCAGCACGGGCAGTCCAGGCCAGGGGCTGGGTTTCATGGTGCTCAGCCAATCCACAGCGTTCTTCAGGTGGCCGGGGATGCCTGCGTTGTACTCCGGCGACACGATAACCAGCCCCTGGGCTTCGAGCAGGGCCTGATGCAGGGCCAGAGTTTCAGGGGCAGGGGCAGTGCCATCCTCATAGAGCGGCAGGCGAAGGGCCTCTCCGGCAAAGACAGAAACCTGATGCCCAAGGCTCTCCAGTCGCTGGGCAAGGTGCCGCATTAGGCGGGTGTTCAGTGAGGCGGAGCGGAGACTTCCACCCATCAGGACCAGTTGCATGACTCCTCCTTGGATTTGTGACCTGGATCAATCTTGACTTGATTGGTAAACTTTTTCATCCAAGGAGGATTCCCTTGTCGAATTACCCTGAATATATGGTCGCCCCGATGCGCGAGGAACTGGTCCAGGCGGGCTTTCAGCAGCTGCTGACTCCAACCCAGGTGGAGGAGGCCCTGCAGCGGCCCGGCACCACTCTGCTGGTGGTGAACAGTGTCTGCGGGTGCGCGGCGGCCGGTGCCCGGCCTGGCGTGACTGAGGCCCTGCGCTCCCAGGGCCTGCGTTTCGACCACCTGGTCACGGTCTTTGCCGGGATGGAAAAAGACGCCACGGCCCAGGCACGGGAGTATTTCGAGGGCGCCATGCCCACCAGCCCCCAGGCCGCCATCCTGAAGGACGGCCAGTTGGTCCACCTCATGAGTCGTCAGGATTTCCTGGGCCACAGCCCCGAGGATATCGCCGCTGCTCTCGGCGCCGCCTACCGCCAGACCATCGCGGCTCACTGAAACCGCTACCTAAGGGACATGAAGTAGGCTGAGGGTCGGAGATCACGCATGCTCAAGCCCCTCGCCCACTTCAGGATCGTGGACCTGTCCTGTGTGCTCGCGGGCCCCTTCGCGACCCAGTTGCTGGCGGATTTTGGCGCCGAAGTGCAGAAACTGGAGCCCCCCGAAGGCGACCCCACCCGAGGCTGGGGCCCGCCTTTCGAGGACGGCGATGCTGGCGAGAGTGCCTATTTTCGCTGCGCCAACCGGGGCAAGCGCAGCCGTATCATCGACCTGCACACCGAGGCTGGCAAGGAGACCCTGTTCGACCTACTGAAGGACGCCGACGTGCTCGTGGAGAACTTCCGCGCCGATTCCGCCGACCGCCTGGGCCTGGGCTGGAAACGCCTTCACGCACAATTCCCGAAGCTCATCCTGGCGTCGGTGCGCGGTTTCGCCTCGGACGTCACCGCCTCCCGGCGGGCCGGCTACGACTTACTCATCCAGGCTGAAAGCGGCTGGATGGCCATCACCGGCGAACCCGAAGGGCGCCCCATGAAGGTGGGCGCCGCCCTGGTGGACGTCCTCGCCGGCCTCTACTGCGCCAACGGCATCCAGGCCGCCCTGCTCCACCGCGAACGCACCGCCGAAGCCGTCCACATTGAGGTGCCGCTGATGGAGGCGGCGCTCGCCGGCCTGGTGAACGTCGCCGCCGGTGCCCTGATGACCGGCAAAACGCCGAAACGCTGGGGCAACGCCCACCCCCAGATCGTGCCCTATCAGTCCTTCCTCTGCCGCGACGGAGACGTGGCCATTGCCGTAGGAAGCGACCGGCAATTCGAGGTGCTGGCCATGTGGCTGGGCCTGGACCTGGTGCCCCACCCCGAATGGAAGAAGAATCGGGGCCGAGTGAAAGACCGGGAGGCCATCGTCACCCTCATCGAAGCCCGCACCCAAGCCAGCACCGTGGAAGATGTGCTCGCCGTGTGCGAAGCCAACGGCATCCCTGCCAGCCGCGTGCGCAGCGTGGACGAGGTGCTGTTCCGCAAGAGCGGCGAACTCCACAACCTGCTGCAACCCCTTTTCGAGGTGGGATCCAACACCGTGGTCCCCACCCTGGCCACCCCTGTGTTGATCAACGGCGAGCGCGCCTGCGCCTCCCTGCCGCCCCCCCGCCGAAAGCCATGAAACGGAACCTGCGCCTGGTCCCGATCGGGGCCCGCCTGCCGAACCAGAAGGCCGAGGCCCGGCTGCGTCAAGCCTGGCGGTTTGTCGTCGGCCCCGCCCTCGCCGATTGCACACGCCCCTTGCGCGTCGAACGGAACATCCTTGTCATGGGCTGCTGGGAACTCACCCGTATCGCCCCCCTGCGCGAAGCCGCCACCGCGGTCTGGCCCCAGATGCGGGACCGCATCCACCGCGCCCTGGGCCTGAGCCTCACCGGCCTCCAGATCGTGCCCTGCGACCCACCCGTCGAGACTCCAACGGTGCCCAAGGATCCCGATCCCCTCCGTCGAGCCATGCTCCTGCTCGAAGCCCGCCGCCAAGAGCGGATCCGCCTCGGCCTCGAGTCTGAATAGCCGCACGCTGGACGGCACCCCACGATTCGAGTACAGTCGAACCTTCGTCGGGGCGTGGCTCAGCCTGGTAGAGCGCTCGGTTCGGGACCGAGAGGTCGGAGGTTCGAATCCTCTCGCCCCGACCAGAAATCCAAAGGGCGCCCCCCGGGGTTAATGCCGTTCACTTAGGAGCCTGTCGCGTGACCGCGACAGGCTCTCCTTGTCCTTGAGGCCGGTTACGAGGGATCCGCGCATGTTTGGGCTCCGCGT
>JANYAS010000052.1 GCA_025361205.1 Holophagaceae bacterium | reverse complement strand
AGGCCATCGGAGCAAAGCAAGAGTCGCTCCGTTTTCGAAAGATCGAATTCCTGAATCTCCACGTCCAGGTCGCCCCCATTGCCCAGCGCCTGAGTGATGACGTTCCGGAAGGGGTGGACCCTTGCTTCAGACGGAGTCAGGATGCCGTTGGCCACCTGCTCGGCCACCCAGCTATGATCCCGCGTCACCTGGCGGATGCCATCCGGCCCCAGGAGGTAGGCGCGGCTATCCCCCACATGGGCGAGGGTGACCTTTGATCCATGGAAAAGGCCCGCGACCACGGTGGAACCCATGGTCTCCCGCTCTGGATTGCGCCGGATATCCTCCGCGATAGCTTGGTCAGAGAGCAGAAGGGCTACCTTCAAGCGGTTTCCGTCGTAGCTGAGCGACGGATCGTACTCCATCGGCCAGGTGCGATCCTTCTCTAGGGTCTCCCCGACGACACGCCCCACGGTCTCTACCACAATCTGGCTGGCCACTTCGCCCGCAGCATGGCCACCCAACCCATCGGCCACCACAAACAGGCCCAAATCGGGATCAGCCAGAAGGCTGTCCTCGTTGTGTTTCCGGACACAACCCACATCGGTAACGCCCACTGCGCGGATCCCCATGATCAGCCCTTTCCCGTCAATCGGTCCCACAGCTGCTTAAGTTGATCCACCAGGCCCGGGGGCTCAGAGAGGGGAACCTTTCCCTTTTGACCAGCAGTGGCGGAGCCCTTTGCCCCCTTGGTGTGCTTGGGAGAGGGGGTCCGAAGCTTGGGGTGATTGGGCGATATCTCCTGAGCGATCTGAAGGTGTCGTTGGGCCCTGGCCGCCATCCCGAGGGTCTGGAAATGATGGTACAAGCGGATGTGACTCTCCACGTCCCTGGGATCAAGGCGAACAGCTGTTTCGAGGGCCTTCACCACGGCGCGAAGGTCTCCCCCTTCCCGTTCCAGGATGGAGGCCAGCAGTGCGTGATACTGGTGTTTATTCCCATCGAGTCGGATCGCGTAATAGATTAACGCCCGAGCCTGATCTATTTTCCCCTCGTCGAAAGCAGACTTCGCCATGGCCGCCCAATCTTCCGGCGTGCGCTCCTGAGCCGATTCCTGCTCGATGGCAGCCGCGACGGAAGCGGCAGGCTGGGCCTTGGGCATCTGCTGCTGCAAGGTGAGCCGCTTGGCCGGATCCTTGAGAATGCTGAAGGCTTCGGCCAACTCACGGAACCGGGATTCGGCCTCGACCTTTTCATCTCCCGTGAAACGGTCTGGATGCCACCGCTTGGCCAACCGATGGTAGGCGGCCTTGATGTCCTCGGGTGAGGCATCGGGTGGTATTTCCAGCACATTGAATGGGTTCATGAGGTTCCAGGAACAGCCCGCGGCCAGCTCATCGAACGGGATGGAAGGAGAGGGCTTGAGCACAGGATGGTAGCCTATTTCCATCCTGAGTGCAGACCCTGTGCATCTAAAGAAGGTTGTTTCTCTCCCGAAGCTGCCCGAATTCCCGCGACCAGGACTGGAAGGGACCGGGCCTCGATGGCACAGTAGAAGGTCCTGGAGGCGCAGGTATGGTGGTAGGCACAGCGGTGGGTTGGCGAGAAGGCCTCGATGCCGGCGACTTGTCCTCCGAATCCCTGGTCCGAGCCTCCTTCGAACGCATCAGGCACTTGGACGACCGGCTCCACGCCATTCTCGCCACCGACGAGGACCGGAGCCTCCACCTCGCCCGGAAAGCTGATGCCCGGCTGCGGGCTGGTGACCGGTCTCCCGTGCTCGGCCTGCCCATCGTCATCAAGGACAACCTGAACTGGACTGGCCTCCCGATGTCTTGCGGCTCACGCATCCTGGAAAGCTACCGGTCCCCCTACGATGCCACCGTGGTCGAACGGCTGCTCGCGGCCGGAGCGGTGCCTGTCGCCAAGGCCAATATGGACGAGTTCGCCATGGGCTCCAGCGGTGAGTACAGCGCCTTCGGGCCGACCCGTAACCCCTGGGACACAGACCGGGTGCCTGGAGGCAGTAGCAGCGGGTCCGTGGTCGCGGTCTCCGCAGGTTATGCGCCCCTGGCCTTGGGCAGCGACACGGGCGGTTCGGTGCGCCTGCCGGCCGCCTTCTGCGGTGTGACTGCCCTGCGGCCCACCTATGGAGTCCTGAGCCGCTACGGCCTGAGCGCCATGGCCTCCAGCCTTGATCAAGTGGGGCCCATCGCTGGTTCTGCGGCCGATATCGCCCTGGCCCTCCGCGCCATGACAGGCCTCGATCCCCTGGACAGCACCTCGACCGACCTGCCCGGGGTGGAGCGTCTGGTCCCGCTCCGCCCTGCACCCCTGAAAGGGCTTCGTATCGGGGTACCGACGGAGTACTTCGGAGAGGGCCTCGAAGCGGGCGTCCGAGATCTCGTTGAAAAGGCCATCCAGGTCCTCGTGGATCAGGGTGCCGAGATCCGGGAAGTGAGCCTTCCCCACACGCACTACGCCATCGATACCTACTACCTGCTGTGCACCAGCGAGGTATCCAGCAACCTCAGTCGTTTCGACGGCGTCCGCTATGGGCACCGCGTCGAGGCCGGAAGTCTGCCGGGACTGATCGCCGAGACGCGCGACAACGGGTTGGGCAACGAGGTCAAGCGCCGGATCCTGCTCGGGGCCTTCTGCCTGTCCAAGGGCTACTACGAAGCCTTTTATATGAAGGCCTTGAAGGCCCGCACCCTCGTCGCCAGAGATTTCGACCGGGCCTTCGAATCGGTAGACATCCTCGCCACACCCGTCAGCCCGGGCATCGCGTTCCCCTTCGGCGCCAGGACCGACGACCCCATGGCCATGTATCTGGCCGACGCTTTCACGGTGCCGACCTCGCTGGCTGGGCTCCCCTGCCTTTCCATGCCGGCGGGGTTCACCGCGGGCATGCCCGTCGGCATCCAACTCATCGGACCGGCCTTTTCGGATGTCATGCTGCTGGAGACGGCCCATGCTTTCCAGTCGTTGACCCATCACCACGTCGCCTCCCCACCGCTTGCCGCACAGGAGTGAACCATGGCCTTTGATGTTGTCATGCCCCAGATGGGGGAAAGCATCGCCGAAGCCACCGTGTTGAAGTGGCACAAGCAGGTGGGAGATGTCATCGCCAAGGACGAGACTCTCTACGAGATCAGCACCGACAAAGTGGATGCGGAAATCCCCGCCCCGGCTGCGGGCACCTTGATCGAGATTTTGGTGGACGTGAACCTCACGGTCCCCGTGGGCACGGTGGTGGCCCGCATCGGTGACGCCTCCGAAAAGGCAGGCGGAGGCGCGGCTCCCTCCGCGGCGATTCCCCCCTTAACCGTCGCTGCGGCCCAAGCAGACTCGTCAGTGGCAGAACCCGCTCAACCAACCGCCCCCGAGGATGAGAACAGCCTTGAGGGCCGACTGAGGACCAAAAGCAGCCCCCTGGTGCGCGAGATGGCCCGGCAGCATGGCATCGACCTCGCCAGGGTCGAGGGATCCGGCCAGGCCGGTCGCGTCACCAAGGAGGATCTGGAAGCCCACCTCGCCAAAGGGCCGTCAACTGTGCCTTCCGCCGCCGGCATCGCCCCGGTCCTGCCGGCCGTGCATGATCCCTCGGCCCCGACTATGGGTCTCACCCCTGCCCTGGCCGTGCCCCCGGCGCCCGTCACGCCCGTTTTCGCCGCGGGCGAACGCGTGAAGGTCGAGCCCATGAGCCGCATGCGGAAGATCATCGCCGAGAACATGGTGGCCAGCCGCCGCACCTCAGCCCACGTCTACACGGTCTTCGAGATCGATATGACCCACGTAGCCCAGCTGCGCAACAAGCACAAGAAGGCCTTCGAGGCCCAATTCGGCACCAAGCTGAGCTTCCTGCCCTTCGTGATGATGGCCGCGTGCAAGGCCCTGCGAGCCTACCCCGTGGTCAACACCTCCGTGGACGGCGACAACATCATCTACAAGCAGGACATCAACCTCGGCATCGCCGTGAGCCTGGATTGGGGCCTCATCGTGCCCGTGGTGAAGAACGCCGACATGATGAACCTGGGCGGCCTGGCCCGCAGCCTCAACGACCTGGCGGAGCGCGCCCGCACGAAGCAGCTCAAGCCCGATGAGATTGGCGGTGGCACGTTCACCATCACCAATCCCGGCGTCTATGGCGATACCTTCGGCCTGCCCATCATCAACCAGCCGCAGGTGGCCATCCAGGGCGTGGGCGCCATCGTGAAGCGCCCCGTCGTCATCACCGGTCCCGACGGCACCGACTTCATCGCCATTCGCCAGATGATGTTCAGCAGCCTTGGCTTCGACCACCGGATCGTCGACGGCGCCACCGGCGACCTGTTCATGGCTTTCGCGAAGAAGGAATTGGAGACTTCGACCTTTGGACTGGAGTAGCTGAGCCTGTGGCATGGTCAGAAGGGGCGGCCGGTGGCCGCCCCTTCTGACTTCAGGACTCCCTGACCCTACACCTACCCGTAGCTCGCCGTTTCTCGCACCATCTCTCGGTACATGGCGTGCTCACCCTGAAAATGCAGCTGGATGATGGCTGTGGGACCGTTGCGGTGCTTCGCCACAATCAGCTCCGCCGAGTTGTCAGGCTCTTCATTGGCCGACGGGATCATCTTCCGGTGAATGAAGGCCACCATGTCAGCGTCCTGCTCGATGGCGCCTGAATCGCGCAGGTCGCTCAGCTGAGGACGGCCACCGGTGCGGTGCTCCACTTCGCGATTCAGCTGAGACAGCACCACCACGGGAATGCCGAACTCCTTGGCCATGATCTTGAGGCCACGGCTGATCTCGCCGATGCGCACGGCCTCGTTCTGCTTCAGACCGCGGCTCCCCTCGGGGCTGCTGATGAGCTGCAGGTAGTCCACGATCACAAACTCGACGCGGCGGTTGCTCTGGCTGCCCTGCTTCACGACCATGTTCTGGATCTGGGGCACCGTGATTGAAGCCCGGTCGCAGATGTAGAGCGGCATCTGGACCAGCTCGTCCCGGCACCGCATCACGTGATCCAGTCGATCCGTGGCCCTGCCGGACTGCAGATCCTTCATGTTCGTCTGGCTTTGGGCCGCGAGGAGGCGCAGGAAAACCTCTTCGTGGCTCATCTCAAGGCTGAAGAAGGCGCCGCAGTGGCCGGGTCGGCCATCGCGCTCCTGGGCGGCCCGCAGGACCCAGTTCAGCGCCAGGGCCGTTTTTCCGATGCCCGGGCGCGCGGCCAGCACGATGAGGTTTCCGGGCTGAAACCCTTGGGTGAGTTCGTCGAAGCGGCTGAATCCCACCCTCACGCCTGGCGAGAGCCGGCCCTGCATCCGTTCGGCGAGATGCTCCATGGCGTCATCCGCCACGGCCTGGATGGACATCAGGCCTTTGGCTTTGGCATCACCCTGCGCCAGATGGAAGAGACTCTGGGCCGTCTGGTCCACCAGCACTTCCGGTGCCTCATCTTCCTCTGCTGCTTGACGCACCAGCTGGGCACCGAGGTGGACGAGCCGCCGAAACTTGGCCTTGCGGCGGATCACGTCCGCGAGCACCTGGGGGCGTTCCACATCCTCGCCCGCCAGGAGTTCCACCAGACCGGGGTAGCCACCCACCTTGTTCAGGCTGTCGTCCTGGTCGAGGGCATCCTTTAGTGTGAGAGAATTGACCTCCACCTGGGCCTCGATCAGGGTCCGCAGGGCCCGGAAGACGGCCCGGTGGGCAGGATGGACGAAGTCCTCCTCCGATAACGTGAACACGGCCTCACTGGCCACGAAACCCGCGCCCGGGGCGCAGCAGGTCGCCAGGAACGACCGTTCTGCGTCAATATCTTCCGGAAGCCGTTCCGGAAGCCAGTCTGCCATCACGCACCCCTGTTGAATCGCACCACCGAAATGACCCTGCCATCAAAATCGGCGGGGTGACCTGAGAGGCCGTAATGAAAAAACCAACAAGGCATCGGTTCATTCATTACGGAACCTAATCAGAGTCCTGGAGGAGTGTACCCGCCGCTGTTCGCATCCACGAAAATAGGGTTGGTCACGGCGATGGGATAGATGCCCTTCATGATCTTGGTCCAGGGCGTCCCGACCTGATACGGACCCGTCTGGCTCCTCGCCACGCCCGCCTCCACCACCAGCCAGGCATCCTTACCACTGACGGGCATGGGCACCGTCACAGTGGCTGTCCTGAGCCGGAAGTCGGTGGTCGAGGCCGTGAAAGTGGCCAGGGGCACCGGGATGGGAGCGGCACCGTTCACCACGACCCGGACTTCATCCACCGGAACCCAGTCCGGCGCGTAGAGCGAGATGGTGAGCGTGACGCTGGTGGCAATCCCGGGCACCAGCCCACCTGGGCCGACGCCATTCACCGACACATCCAACAGAGGTCCGGTGGAGGCCACGGCGGCACCGCTGCGGAGGGCCGCCAACACGGGGCCCAGGGTGTTCTGATCGATGGCTGAACCAACCTTCAGGAAGGTCCTGGCCAGGCCGACAGGCGTGTCCAGGCTGTAGCGCGCGGAGGAGAGCCCCAGACCCTTGGTGAAGGCGGTGGGGGTCTGCTGGTTCAGAATGGCAAACCAGTCATCCCGCAAACGCGTGAACTCCGCATACCAGGCACTCGGATCCAAGGGGTCGCAGCCCTCGGCCCGGATCAATTCAAGGGCATCGAAATCCCCCATCCGCTTCCCAAGGGAGGCAGGTCCCGTCTGGGTCCACCAGGCATTGACACCCGCACCCAAGGCCACGGCGCGGTCAAACCCGCGAAGGGTGAAGAGGCCATTGGGCCCCCGGGGCTGATGAATGACGGTATAGCCACCCTCGGCCTGGGTGATGAAATCGGCCAGGGTCCAACCTTTGGAGGGCCGGGCCCCGCCATTGCGGTCCGTGGTGGGAGCTGGCGTGAAGAGGGCAGTGACGAAGCCGTCACCGAGGGCGGCGCTGCGGGCGCCCACCACGAACGGATCGCTACCGAGGGGGGCGCGCTGAGCATCGGTGACCGCAGGAATGTCGATCTCTTCCCTGAACTCCGCCCGCAGGCCCGACGGGTCCGTGAGGACGTCCTCTTCGGTACGGGCGACCACCTGAATCCCTTCGGCCACGGCACAACTCAGCATCTCCCCGGGGTTGAAGCCGCCGGTGGTGGCCTGGGTCGGACCCGGCGCGTCGAAACTTGTCCAACCCGTGGGCAGGGTGGGCGGAACCACCACGAATCCGTGAGAGATGTCCGTCTGGCCGTCGTAGGCCTTCACTGGCAGCGAGTCCAAATAGGACATGGGGCCACGGGTGGCATAGGCCACATAGTCCCCAGGGGGGAAATACATCGGGGCAGTGGAAGCCGTGGCTCCGAAGGCCGTTCCAAACACCTGGTTCCCGGCCGTGTATTGGTAGGCGCCGAAGTTGATTCCCGCACCAGTCTTGGTCTTATAGACTTGGCTGAAAATGCTGGACAACCGCCGCGACCGCTGCTGGTTTGGATCAGGGACGCCGATTCCCTGGAAGGTAAGACGCAAGGGATTGAGACCGCCAAATTCCAGGGTGCCCGCTTGCCGGGCCGAGAATCCATGGATGGTCATCTTCTGCTTGATCACGTTTCCGGAGGGGTCGAGCACATCTGCCCGCTCGGGACTCAGGGCTTCGTTTACCACCCAGATCTGGGTCTTGGAGGGCGTAATGGGCGTGGGCAGGAGGGGGCGGAGTGCATCCAGGGCGTTCGATCCAAGGTAAAGCGGCGCGCTCTGCTGAATCCGGTTCCGAGCCGTGAGCCGGTAGCGCTGGGACAGTCCTGTCACGGGATTGGGAATCACCGGCAGAACCAAGGCATAGGGACCGCCGCCCGAGGCGATGTCAGTCGGCTCCAGCCATTCCACCCGCTCCAGGCGCCAATTCTCGGGCTGGTTCGCGGGATTGGTCGACACACTGAGGTCAAAGGCCTCGGACCCGGTATAGGTGTACCGCTCAAACTTGAACTCGGTCTGCAGCGGGCCGTTGCGAATGGCGGTCCCGAATGAACTGTAGGCCAAGACTCCGATATCTTCGCCCTTGAAGCCCCCACGGGCCTGCGCCATCTGGTTGAAAACGACGGTGCCCTGGGCCGGGAAGGTAGAGGAAAAGCTCGGCCCGCCCTGAATATAGAGCCGACGGCGGTAGGTGATCGCCTGGCCGCTCGGTACATTGGCTACGGCAGGGCTTCCCACCACCAATCGACCCGGGAAGCGTGGGCGACTCTCCGAAAGGGCATGCTGCGGGTCGGACGCCACCAGGACCGATTCCACATCCAGGGGGAGGATCCCCAGCGAGGCGTGGGTGTCCAACGTGTTGCCGGCGGTTTCACCCCCCATGAACGCCACCATGGGGGCGACCACGCTGGTGGTCAAAGGGGCATTAAAATCGGACCCAGGGATTTCCACGCCCCAGGTATTGAGGGGAGCGCCAGCGAAGGTGGACACGGCCGGCACCACGAACCGGAACCCGCCCCCGCGCTGAGAAAGGAAGTCACCTATATTTCTCACAGGGAGGGTCGAACCGCTCCCGTTGGTCAAGGTCGTCTCAAGGGTGAAAAAGTTCTCGCCCTTGTTCAGGGAAATCCGGTGGAGTACGGCCGCACCGGCCACTCGACCCTGGGGGTCCGTGGGCACGCCGAGTTTCCCCAGGGGATCCAACAGGTAGCCCTGCATCTCCAAATAGACGGAATTCACGCCGGTGCCAGGTGTGTAGCGGTCAAAGACCAGGGACAGGGTTGGATCCTGGTTCACCACGGGCCCGAGCCGCTCCAACAGGTCAGCGGGCATGGACACCCGATGGAAGCTCTGATCCAGAGAGATGAAGCCCACATCCAGGATGGCTCCGCCCGATGGAGCCCCGAATTGACCCTCCCGGTCACCGAAGGCCGCGCCATCAATGGCCAATTGGACCGAGTCGTTGCCCACGAAAAAGTCGCCAGGTCCTGCGGTCGCCTTCAGACCCGCAACCCGATCCCCTCCTGAGGCCGGAATCTCTTCCACGGCCACCGCAGGACGGGCCACACCTGTGGTGCGAAAACACCCCACACCGCCGGCTACCAACACCAGGGCTAGGGGCGCCAAGACCCGCAGGATGCCGGTGAGGGGGTTCCGAAGGGTGGCAAGGACGGGGTCAAGGCTCATGGTCATTAAAAAGTCTCGTTTGAAAGTCTCGAATGGGACGGAGGTCCGTGGGTCTGAGCGGACGAAAGGTCTATGCTAACTCACGATGTCCATCTCCGCCTTCCTTCATCGCTGCCGGCAGCGCCGGTGGCTCCTGATCCTGATCCCAACGCTGGTCCTCCTCGGAGATCTGCTCTGGACCCTGGGAAGGTTCCCTGCCATGCATCACCTCCAAATCTACCCCGCAGACCACCTTCCGGTTGTTGGCGGCCCTGTGCTGGTGCTTGGGGCGGGGGTATTCGGGGATGGAGAGCCCACTTCGATCCTGGAGGGCCGACTCCGTACCGCCATGGATCTCTACCGAGGGGGCAAGGTCCGGTGGTTCCTGGTATCCGGGGACAATCGTCAATCCAACTACAATGAACCCCAAGCCATGCGTCGCTGGCTCGTCAAACAGGGTGTGCCGCCCACCCTCATCATCAGTGACTATGCGGGGCTTCGCACCTGGGACAGCCTCCGGCGCGCGCAGGTGGTGTTCGGCCAGCGGCAGGTCGTCATCGTGACTTCGGACTTTCACCTGCCCAGGGCCCTCTATTTGGCGGATCATATGGGCCTTCAAGCCTGGGGCGTCCCCGCCCGAACGGACAATCGCCCCTGGAATAGCCGCCTCCGATTCTGGACCCGGGAGTACATCGCCCGGCACTTGGCTCTCTGGGACGTCTGGTTCCCGCCGGATACGCGCCTTGGCCCCAGGGAACCCACCCCTGACGATTGGGGTCCCACTCGATGAAGCACCCCCAGGATGTGGTCATCCTCGCGGCCCAGCGGCTGCCCCAGGGTCGCTACGGCGCGAGCCTGGCGGGACTCGGTTCCATCAACCTCGGTCTCGCGGCCATCCAAGGCATCACCGCGACCCCCGCCCTGCCCCTTCCAGGGAGCCTGCTCTGGGGCATGGCCCGAAGCCACACCCAGGGTATGAATCCGGCTCGCACCCTGGCGTTGAAGGCTGGGCTGCCCCATGACACGCCCGCCTTCACGCTGAATATGGCCTGCGGGTCCAGCCTCGAGGCGATCATCCTCGCGGCCCAGCGTCTGCAGGGTGGTGCCGAGGCGCCTGTTCTGGCGGGTGGCAGCGAGGCCATGTCCGACACGCCCCATCTGGTTCCAGGGTTGCGCTGGGGCTTCCGCATGGGCCACCGCAGCCTTCCGGACGTCATGCACCAAGACGGTTTGCTCTGCCCAGTCACGGGCCTGCTCATGGGGGAGACCATCGAACAACTCGCCGCAAAGCGGGGCGTAACACGGCTTGAGGCCGATGGCTGGGCCGCCGAAAGCCACCACCGAGCGGCCCGGGCCGACTTCCGCGCAGAACGTGTGTGGCATCCGAACCTCAACCACGATGAGTGCATCCGGCCCGAGATCTCGGTCGAGACCCTGGGGCGGCTCGCACCGGTCTTCGACCCCGAGGGCCAAGTCACCGCAGGGAACGCCTCCGCCCTGTCGGACGGTGCTGCCGCTCTGCTTCTGGCCCGGCGAGACCAGGCCCAGGAGGCTTACCCCATGGCCCGGATCCTGGGCTGGAGCGAGGCGGGGGTGGACCCCTTGGACATGGGCGAGGCACCGGTACCGGCCGTGCGACGCCTACTCGCCGCCCATGGAATGACGGTGGCCGATATCGACCTGTGGGAGCTGAACGAAGCCTTCTCCGCGCAACTTCTGGTGTGCCAACGGCAGCTCGGGATTCCGTCCGACCGACTGAACGTGGCCGGAGGCGGCGTGGCCCTGGGGCATCCCATCGGTGCCACGGGTTCCCGCATCGTCTGTACCCTCCTCCACCAGCTGAGGCAGCGAGGCGGCGGGCTGGGAGTGGCCACCCTGGGCATAGGCGGTGGCTTGGGACTGGCTCTGCTCATCCAGACCGAAAGCTAGCCAGTCGTCACCCCGTCCCAAAAGGTGCGGGCAAGGGCCTCCCCGATATCTTTGGACCGGAATGGGGACGAATCCGGGAATGGAGCGAGAATCACGACCAGGCCCTAAACCGATGCTTCAACATCTGCGAAGATGACACAGGACCCAACGGGGTCCTTCGAGGTTCCTATGATTGATGCCCCCCTGATCCGTCTCACCGATATCACCAAGGTTTATCAGATGGGTGATATGGAAGTGCGGGCCCTGGATGGTGTGTCCATGGAGATCCAGCGCGGCGAGTACGTGGCCATCATGGGCCCCTCCGGGTCGGGCAAGTCCACAATGATGAACGTCATCGGATGTCTCGATACGCCCACCAACGGCACCTATGAGTTGAACGGGAAGCTGGCCTCGGCCATGAGCGACGATAATCTGGCTCAGATCCGCAACGAGGAAATCGGCTTCGTGTTTCAGACCTTCAACCTCCTGGCCCGCACTACGTCTTTGCAGAATGTCGAACTACCCTTGATCTACGCGGGCAAGACGCCCGCCGAGCGGCATGAAATGGCCCAGAAGGCCTTGGAGAACGTGGGTCTTGGCACCCGCAGCGACCACATGCCCAACCAGCTCTCCGGCGGACAAAGGCAACGCGTGGCGATCGCCCGGGCCCTCGTGAACGATCCCTCCATCCTATTGGCGGACGAACCCACCGGTGCCCTTGACACCAAGACCAGCATCGAAATCATGGCTCTTTTCGAGGAGCTGTTTCAGAAGGGCAACACCATCATTCTCGTCACGCATGAGGAGGACATCGCCCGCCATGCTCACCGGATCGTCAAGCTGCGGGACGGCAAGATCATCCACGACGAGCCGAACACCCCCATCACCCCCGAAGAGCACCTGGCCCGTTTGAGCCTCTGATTCTCAGCGCTGACTTTGGGTAGACTGGGTGGATGCAGAAACTCGTTCAAGGCATCCATCAGTTCCAGACTCAGATCTTCAGCACCCATCGCGAGCTGTTCGAACGCCTGGACCGGCAAGACCAGACGCCCGAAACGCTCTTCATTACCTGCTCGGATTCCCGCATCAGTCCGAACCTGATTACCCAGACTCAGCCTGGGGAACTCTTCATCCTGCGGAACGTCGGGAACCTGATTCCGCCCTACGAGAGCATGGGCGGGATGGCTGCGGGCATCGAATTCGCAGTCACCAGCCTCCAGGTGAAGGACATCATCATCTGCGGCCACTCGAACTGCGGCGCCATGCGTGCCCTGCTGGAACCGGAACAACTTGGAGAACTGCCCGCCACCCGGGCCTGGCTGGCCCACGCGCGCGCCACTGAGCGAATCATATGGGAAAGCTACGGGCACCTCAAAGGCCATGAGCTCTTACACGCCACTGTCGAGGAGAACGTCCTTGTGCAGTTGGAAAACCTGCGCAGCCACCCTGCGGTGGCCAAGGCCATGGCCAGCGGCATGCTTCACCTGCACGCCTGGGTCTACAAGATCGAGACTGGCGAGGTCTTTGCCTTCGACCCGACCCGGGGACAATATGTCAGCGTGACGGGCGTCAACGGACCTGTCGCCCTGGACCTTGAGCACCGTGGGACAGACTTGAGCATCTAAGGGAAGGGGACAACCCTACCGGCCATTTGGGCCAATCTGGGTTTGCTTCAGTAGCGACCGTAATGAAACAGGGCTTGGCTGTGCTCACCTAGCCAAGCATGCCTGCGGCACACCGCTAATCCCCACTCGCCCCGGCCCAAGTGATGGGACCGGGAACGAACGGGGATCAGGTATTCGGGAACCGCCTCAGACCAGGACCGGCCGTGGAGTCATGGTGCCGGGGTCGGTGGGTGGAGGATCAAGGCAACTCGAGGACCACGCGGAAGCCTTCGACATTGTTGGGGGAGAGGCCGAAGCCGGTGTCGGGCACGCTGGAATCTTTCGGATAAGGTCCGCGCATCTTGGACTGGCCAAAATGAAGGTCATGCACCCAAGAACCACCCCGGTACACCTTCAGGGTTCCAGACGGAGTATCCAACCAGGCCGTGCCATCATCCGGGCGGACCGGAATGCCTGTTCCCGTGGCGCCATAATTTGTGTGCCAATCATCCTGGCAAACCTCCCATATGTTGCCGATCATGTCGTACAAGCCCCAGGCATTGGGCAGCTTTAGCTTCACGGGGTGGGTAGTGCTTGCGCTATTGTGGACAAACCAGCCATAGAGGCCGATGACCGCTTTCTCCGCTGAGTCATTGGGGTCATAGGAGCCGAAATGGAAATTGTTCGTCCCGGTGCTGCCGGCACGTACGGCGTATTCGTATTCCGCTTCCGTGGGCAAGCGGAAGATGCTGCCCGCAGGCCTGGTGAGGGTGGTTGCTCCATTCAACATGGCCAGGAAGCCGGTCGAGGCAGCGGTGATGTCGCCGAATGACACTCTTTCCACAGGCCGCGTGAGGTCATTGTCGGGCATTCCACGGACCTGGGTGAAATCCGACGGGTTGCTGCTCATGATGGCCAGCCACTGGGCCTGGGTGCAGGGGATCTGAGCCATATAGAAGGCCTTGCTGATGGTCACCCCGTGCGTGGGTTTGGCAAATGCCGATGAGCCGATAACCGTTTCCGTTTCGCCCATGGTGAAGGATCCCGGTGGCATCAGGACCAGGTCGAATGACGTGGTGCCGGCCGTTACATTCAGAGCCACATTCACCCCCGCAGCCATGCTCGCGGTCGAACCATTGGTGTTTAAGGCTATGGCTTGGAACAGTGCGCCGTTGTCCGAAAGAGCGAGGGTTGGCGTGGTGTAGGAGGTACCCGTTGCACTGGGGATCGCAACCCAGGTGGCACCACGATCATTGCTGCGCTGCCAGGTGTAGCCGCTGATCGCGGCAGGGGAACCGGCTGTCACGGGTCCGAAGGTGGCAGTGCTGCCAACCACCAGCAACTGTGGGGCTGGATTCGTGGTGAACACCGGCAGCGCCGCCACAGTGGTCGTGGCTTGGACGGACTTGCCTGCCGAATTGGTGACGGTTAGCGTGTAGGCCTGATTTGTCGTGATAGGGCCAGCTAAGTTCAGGGTTAAGGGAGAACTGAGGGACACGATGGTTCCGATGCCATTGCTCACAATAACCGTCCCACCTGAGTCAACAGTGAACGTTGCCGTGAGGGTCGCGTTATTCCCATTGAGATCGAGGCCAGCATTTGTGAAGCTGGTAATGCTAGGGGCGGCGACCACCGTCAGGGTTGCGACACTGCTGGTCACCGGGGTTCCCGAGCCATTCGATACGGTCACGGTGTAGCTGCCCGCGTCGACGGACGCGACTACAGGAAGGCTGTAGGTCGCCGCATCGGTCCCAACACTGGTCGAGCCCTGCTTCCACTGGTAGTGCAACGCGGTGCCCGTGGCCACCACCGTGAAGGAAGCAGGATCACCGGTCGTCACAATTGCACTGACAGGCTGGGTGGTGATGGCGGGACCCGTATTCACCGTCAGCGTGGCAACGCTGCTGGTCACGGGGCTTCCAAAGGCATTCGATACGATCACGGTATAGCTGCCCGCATCGCCGGCTGCGGTTGCAGCAATGGTGTAGGTCGCTGCATCGGTCCCGACATTGGTCGTGCCCTGCTTCCACTGATAGTGCAACGCGGT
>JANYAS010000037.1 GCA_025361205.1 Holophagaceae bacterium | reverse complement strand
TCTGCGCCACCGCGACGGTTCAGGCCTCGATGACCGTGGCCTTGATGATCCGGTCATTGGCCTTGATGGCTTGGACGACCTTGAGGTCGGCGTCAGCAACACACTGGCCGAAGACCGTGTGCACGCCATCGAGGTGGCTGGGGCTGCTGCCGTTGCAGATAAAGAATTGGCTGCCGCCGGTATCCTTCCCCGCATGGGCCATGGAGAGGGCCCCCAGCTTGTGCTTGTGGGGATTGCCGGCAGTCTCGCACTTGATCTTCCAGCCGGGTCCGCCAGTGCCGGGTGAGCCCGAGGCGCTGGCGCGGGTGTTGGGGCAGCCGCCCTGGATGACGAAGTCCGGAATCACGCGATGGAAGGCCAGGCCGTCGTAGAAGCCGTCTTCGATGAGCTTCACAAAGTTCGCCACGGTGCCCGGGGCCTCCTTGGGAAACAGCTCGGCGTTGATGTCGCCCTTGTTGGTCTGGAAGAGCACTCGGGTCATGGTTCACCTCTCTGAAACGAACCTTCAGAATAGGATCCGGATCCTTCTTAGTCAGCAGGAACTTCCTGGTTGCTTTTCCCCGGCCTCTTCTGGGCGTGGTCTTTCGGGGCGCCTCGGAGGAAGGTTCCGGCTCGCCCTCACCCTGGAAGGAGGCCTACTCGATCAGGGGTTCTAGGTGATAGGGGATGGAGATCACGATGACCTTGGGCATTAAGAGCAGGGTGCCCTTGATTCTCCAGGCGGTCTGGTTGTGCAGCAGATTCGCCCACCAGTGCCCGGTGATGAATTCGGGGAGGATCACGGTAATGGTGTATTCCGGCTCGCCCTTCCGCATGCGGATTAAATCGTTCACGATGGGCTCGACGACCTTCCGATAGGGACTGCGGATGGCCCGAAGGGGGATCCCTTCGCAGTACTTCGGCCAATCGGACCGGAGTTTCTCCAGGGCGGCGCTGTCCCGGCCCTTTTCATCGGGGAAGTCAACAGTGAGGGCCTCCACCTCGCCATGCTCGGCGATGACCTTCGCGTAATTCAAGGCCTGCACCACGCCGGCGTGAATTCCGGAAACCAGCACCACCACGCGGTTCCGGCGGGGGCCGATGAAGTCCACGCGGCTCGCCGCCAGGATGGACCTAATGCGGATGTAGTGCCGGTGGATGCCAAAGAAGGTGATCACCATCAGCGGCACGAGCACGATGACAATCCAAGCCCCATGGGTAAACCGCGTCACGGCAATCACCAGCATGACGATGAGCGTGGTCACCGCGCCCAGGCCGTTGATGAGCGCCTTCAGCTGCCATGCCTTGCCCTTGAGACGGAACCAGCGCCGCACCATGCCGGTCTGGCTGATGGTGAACCCCAGGAACACGCCCACGGCATAGAGGGGCATGAGATGGTCCTCTTTTGCCCCGAAGAGCACCACCAGGATTCCCGCAGCCACCGACAGGATGAAGATCCCGTTGGAAAAGACGAGCCGGTCCCCCTGGCAGGTGAACTGACGGGGCAGGAAGCCATCCCGGGCATGGAGCGCCGCTAGGCGGGGGAAGTCCGCATAGGCCGTATTGGCCGCCAAGGCCAGAATGGCCATGGTGAAGCCCGTGGTGGTGAGGTAGACCAGCCTGGTAAACCCGTGTTCCGCCCCGCCCAGGATGACCCTCGTCAACTGGGACAGCAGGGTCTCCGGCGAATCCGGATGGTAGGTAAGGCCGTAGTGATTAGTCAGGTAGGTGATGCCCAGGAACATGGTCCCCAGGATCACCACCATCCAGGTCATGGTCTTCGACGCGTTGTGGGAAGCGGGCTCCTTGAAGGCCGTGACGCCATTGCTGATGGCCTCCACGCCGGTCAGGGCCGTGCACCCCGCGCTGTAGGCCCGGGCGAAGAGCCACACCATCGCAAGGCGGGAGGTGCCTTCCATATGGATGGTGGCGATGCGAACGACGGCCAGGTCATGGCCGACGGCCACGTTCCAGAATCCTTTGATCAGAAGGGCCACGATGCACATCACAAAACCGTAGGTCGGCACCGAGAACACAATTCCGCTCTCCTTGACACCCCGCAGATTCATGAGCGCGATGAACGCGATGATGGCCAACGCCAAGAACACGCGATGGGATTCCAGCGAGGGGAAGGCCGAGGTAATGGCGGACACGCCGGCGGAAATCGACACAGCCACGGTGAGAATGTAGTCGATGAGCAGGGAGGCGCCTGCCGTTTGGGCCGCAGTCTCACCCAGGTTGTCCTTGGCCACCAGGTAGGCACCACCGCCGCTGGGGTAGGCATGAATGGTCTGGCGATAGCTCACGTTCAGAACAAGCAGCAGGCCCACGATGCCCAGGGCCACCAGCCAGGACCAACCGAGGACGCCCGGGCCGAAGATGGCCACGCCCGCCGTGAGGGGGATCATAATTTCCTGGGTGCCATAGGCCACGGAGGACAGCGCATCCGAGCTGAACACCGCCAGGGCAATCGGATTGCTGATTTTGGTTTCGTGGCTCTCTTCGTTGGAGAGGCACCGCCCCAGGAGCAGGGTTCGGTAATTACGCATGGCTTGAGGTTCCTGGTTGAGTGGTTGGCCTGACTGGGACCAACTGGGAATGCCGGGAGGGCCCCTCGATATGCATGCTTCGAAGGCCCGCCAACCCTACAGGGTGACCAGGACCGGCGTTAAGAAGGCGTTAGGAAATGGGACGGGTGCGATCCCAACGACACTTTAACGGTCCTGCCCGAACTCCTCACGGCGCCTTAACGCTTCTCAAAACCATTCTGGGTTGTCGATCGGCCTCCGGAAGCCTTCTGGAACGGGCGCGGAGCGTGAAGGTGGCCAAGTTACTGGAACTGGTGGCCCAGCATACTGAGGGTTCCCTGTGGGGCTTCCTCGGTGGACCAGGGTGAACGTGTTGAAGTTGAATTTCGCCTTGGCTCTGCTGCGCTAGGCTAGCTCTGTGCGCGAACCCCAGCGACCTGACCCTGACGCGTTGCTCCGGAAGGTGCAGAAGGCGGAAGCCATCCAGCATCGGGCCAAATTGAAAGTCTTCTTTGGTGCCGCCCCAGGAGTCGGCAAGACCTACGCCATGCTCTCCGAGGCCCGCGAACGCAGGGCCGAAGGCATTGACCTGGTGGTCGGGGTGGTTGAAACCCACGGTCGGAGCGAAACCGCTGCCCTGACCGAGGGCTTGGAAATCCTGCCGAGAAAGGAGCTGGCCTACGCGGGCCAATTCATTCGGGAGTTCGATCTGGATGAGGCTCTGGCGCGCCGCCCGGGACTCATCCTCATGGACGAACTGGCCCACACCAATGTGAAAGGCTCCCGTCACGCCAAGCGCTGGCAGGACGTGATGGAGCTGCTGGACGCGGGCATCGATGTCTACACCACGATGAACGTCCAGCACCTGGAAAGCCTCAAGGATGTCGTCGCCCAGATCACCGAAGTCATCGTCCGGGAAAACGTACCGGACACCGTCATGGAGCGAGCTGACGAGGTTGAGCTGGTGGACCTGTCCCCGGACGATCTGCTGTTGCGGCTCAAGGAGGGGAAGGTCTACCTTCCCGATCAGGCCCGCCATGCCCGCGACCACTTCTTCCGCAAGGGCAACCTCCTCGCCCTACGCGAATTGGCTTTGCGTCACACGGCCGAGAACGTCGATGCCCAGATGCGCCGCTACATGGAGTCGGAGGGCATCCGGAAGACCTGGGCCGCGGGTGATCGCCTGCTGGTGTGTGTGGGGCCGGACGGACTTTCCGAGCGTCTCATCCGCGCCACCCGCCGCATGGCTGGGTCTCTGGGCGCCCCCTGGGTCGCCCTCTACGTGGAGTCGCCCCGGCACTTCAGATTCAGCGAAGAAGAGCGCAGCCAAGTCGAGGAGAACCTGCGCCTGGCCGAGAAACTTGGGGGTGAGACTGCCGTCATCGAGGGGGGTGGGCGAACCGACGAGGACATCCTGGCCTTCGCCCAAGATCGCAACGTCACCAAGATCGTGGTGGGCAAACCAACCCGGTCCAGATGGATCGACATCTTCCTTGGATCTCCGGTGGACGACCTCATCCGCCACAGCGGTGACATTGATATCTACGTCATCACCGGCGGGACCACGAAGAAGGCTGCCCCGCCAAGCATCCGATCTCGGATCACGAGCCCACTACGGAACTACCTGCTCAGCATCCTCATGGTGGCCCTCTCCACCGCCGTCGCAGCCCTGCTCTTCCGCCGCACCGAACTGGCGGACATCGTGATGATCTACCTGCTCGGCATCCTCATTGTTGCCACCCGCTTTGGCCGTGGCCCCTCCCTGATGGCTTCTCTACTGAGCGTGGCGGCCTTCGACTTCATCTTCGTGCCGCCCTACTTCACCTTCGCGGTGAGGGACCTTCGTCACGTGGGCACCTTCTCGGTGATGCTCTTGGTGGGAGTGGTCATCGGCAACCTCACCGAACGCATCCGAGCCCAGGCGCGTCTTGCCCGAGCCCGGGAGCACCGAACCCAGGCCCTGTTCCATCTTGGCCAGGAGTTGGCCCGGAGCGCGGGGTCGACCGCCCTGGTGGCCTCTGCCGCCCAAAATGTGGCTACCCAGTTCCGGAGCCATGCGGTGGTGCTCCTGCCGGATATCACTGGACGACTGGAGATGCCGACCCATCAACTCGCCTTCCCCCTCAATGAACAGGAACGGGGGGTGGCCCAGTGGGTGTTCGAGCATGGTGAACCGGCCGGGCTGGGTACGCTCACCCTTCCCGGCGCCCGCGCCACTTACCTGCCGCTCAAGGGCTCGAAGGGGAATATGGGTGTCATCGGGTTGCTTCCGGATGGCGCCCCCCAGTGGGTGGAACCGGACCAGCGTCAGCTGCTGGATGCCTTCACCAATCAGACCGCGCTGGCCCTGGAACGTGCGCTCTTGGCCGAACAAAGCATCGCGGATCGCCGGCATGCCGACGAAGAGCGGCTTCGGAACGCCCTGCTCAGCTCCGTCTCCCACGACCTCAGGACGCCCCTGGGCGTCATCACGGGGGCGGTAAGCACCGCCCTGGAAACCCCCGACATCTCGGACAGCACTCGGCGCGACCTCCTGATCTCCGCCCAGGAGGAGGCCCAGCACCTGCACCGTCTCGTCAGCAACCTGCTGGATTTCACGCGACTGGAGGCCGGGGCCCTGGAGCTGCACACCGAATGGATCCCAGTAGAGGAAGTGGTGGGGGCGGCCCTGAACCGCCGAGAATTTGGGTCTGAGACCGCACGGGTGCGGACCCACCTGCCCGAAAACCTGCCCCCGGTGGCCATGGACCCGGTCCTGATGGAGCAGGTGCTGGTCAATCTCCTCGACAATGCGCTGAAGTATTCCCCACTGGAATCCCTCGTGGACATCAAAGCCTGGGCCGCCGGGAGGTCCCTTACCTTCTCAGTCACCGACCAGGGGCCCGGCATCGCGCCAGGGGAGGAGGAGCGGATTTTCGAAAAACTCGCCCGGGGGAAAGCCGCCGCCAGCCGCCCGGGTGCGGGCCTGGGGCTGGCCATCTGCAAAGGCATCGTCACCGCCCACGGTGGCAGGATCCAGGCGGTCAATCACCCTCAAGGCGGGGCCCAATTCCTGGTGACCCTGCCCCTGGGCACACCTCCTTCGATGCCCGTGGAGGCTCCATGAACAACCCGGGCCCCCTGATCCTCTTGGTGGAGGACGAGCCACAGATGCGCCGCTTCCTTCGGGTGGCCCTGGAGGGCAGCAGCTACCGCTACCTTGAAGCTTCCACAGGGGAAGAGGGGCTGGCGCTGGCTGTCCAGCATCGGCCCGACGTGATTCTGCTCGACCTGGGACTGCCTGACATGGATGGCCTCGACCTCATGACGCGGCTCCGTGAATGGAGCCAGACGCCGGTCATCGTCATCTCCGCCCGTGGCCAGGAAACTGACAAAATTGGCGCGCTGGATGTGGGCGCCGATGACTACCTGACCAAGCCCTTTGGCACGGGCGAACTCCTGGCCCGCATCCGGGTGGCGCTACGCCATGCCGATCCTCAAGCGACGGAAGACCCCGTATTCGTTCTCGGCCGCTGGCACGTAGACCTGGCCAAGCGCCAAGTCCTGGTGGACGGCAAGGAGGTCCACCTCACCCCGCTTGAATACGGGCTCTTCACCACCCTGATCCGTCACGCCGGGAAGTTGGTTACCCAGCGCCAGCTCCTGAAGGAAGTCTGGGGTGGCGTCGCGGGAGCCCAGCCCCTCTACCTCCGCGTGTATATGGCCCAACTACGACACAAACTAGAAGAGGACCCTTCCCGTCCCCGGTATCTACAAACCGAGCCTGGCGTAGGTTACAGGTTGAGGATGGAAGATTAGGGGCCGTTACGGAATATCTTTGGTTGATTGAACCATTCCGTTACGGCCCCTGACATGAATGCCCCTCGGGCTTTCATGCCACGTGGCGCCCCGCAGGAGCATGATGTCTTATGCCGTTCTCGCCATTTTCGAGAAGGGTTGTTTTATTACGACGGCTTAGATAACGGTCAATTTCGAGCCTTCCGACCCGGACAAAAGTTGGGTCTTTCGGAATCAGACGAGAGACATCGATCCCAAATCACCGGATCATGTTTTCAATGGACAGCATGACGAATAACCCCACCCAAGCCCCCGAGCCACCCTCAATCGAGGACGCCCCCCCGGATTCGGGGATGGAGAAGCCATCAACGAGTGATTCGATAAAGGGTTCGCATGTGATCAACCCTCTAGAATTGGACATGGCTAAACGAAGCTATTTCAATCAATCCAAAGAACTCTTGGATATGATCAAGTTCGAACACACGGTGTTCGCCTTGCCCTTTGCCCTCCTCGGCGCGCTGGGTGCGGCCCAGGGCCTGCCGCCGACGCGGACCGCCCTCTGGATCCTGGCGGCGATGGTGGGCGCCCGCACCGCTGCCATGACCTTCAATCGGCTGGTGGATGCGGACGTGGATGCGGAGAACCCCCGCACCGCAGGCCGGGCTCTGCCGATGGGCCGGGTGTCGAAGTTGGGCGCGATGGCCCTCATGGGCGCAGGCATTGTTCTCTTCGGCGTCGCCGCTGGTGCCCTGGGGCCCCTCACATGGGCTCTCTCGCCTCTCGCTCTGGTCATCATCCTGGGTTACTCCCTGTGCAAGCGCTACACGGCCTGGGCCCATGTGGTCCTGGGACTATCCCTCTCCGGCGCGCCCCTGGGGGCCTGGATCGCCGTCGCGGGACGAATCGAGATGCCCGCCCTGTGGTTGTCGGGGGGCGTGCTGGCCTGGACGGCCGGTTTCGATATCCTCTACGCCCTTCAGGACGAAGGGTTCGACCGATCGAGGGGCCTCCACTCAATTCCCGCAAGATTCGGTACCAACCGGGCGCTGCTGCTTTCCAGGGCCCTCCACCTCCTCGCGCTTCTGTGCTGGGGGATCTTCAACCATCAGATGGGTGGCCATCTTTGGCCCTGGGCATCCTGGGGTGCGGTTGCGGTCATGCTGGGCCGGGAGCAGTGGCTGGTGCGGCGCGGAGATCTCTCCCAGATCGATCAAGCCTTCTTCACTTTGAATAGCCTAATCGGACTCGTGTTTTTCACAGGTCATGCCATGGAATGGTGGCTATCACACACTCTTCTGGCGCCTCTCTAGATCGTTCGTTGTAAGAAGGCGAGTCGCTCGCTCAGGGTTTCCAAGGTATGGTGAGGGACCATGGCCACTCCTCAGCACGAACGACGCCGCGCAGTGCGGTCCAGCCGCCCCGATTCCGTGCGCTGGTTGACGGTGATGGTCGTCTTTAGCCACCGCACCTTTCGGTGGTCCCTCACCCGGCGAATGATGGTGTGGGTGGTCGGCGGGGTCATGGGTTTCTCGGCCCTCGCCATGATCGGGTCCGGCTATGGCTTCTGGGCCACCAAGAAGATCATGAGCTTCGGCCGACTCCAGAAGGAGACCCTGGAGCAACAAGAGCAGCTGCGCTCCTCCCTCGACCAGGCCCAAACCCTGGAGACTGAAGTGGCCACCTTGCGGCAGCAGCACACGGAGTTGCTGAAGTTGCTCGACCCCAAGGCCCCGGCGGGTTCCCCCCTGCCCGCCCCGCCGGGCCAGCCGAATGCCGCACCCCTACCGCCAGGCACCCAGGAGCGTCTTTCGCGGCTCAAACAGGACCTGGACTACACGTCCAAGCAGGCCGCGGTGGTGCGGGCGCGCATGGAACCCGTGATCCGGGCCTGGAGCCACACGCCTTCGATTCCACCCACCGCCGGCTACCTCAGCTCCGGTTTCGGCGTGCGGCTCAGCCCCTTCTCCCGCGCCAACGAAGCCGGTGACGGATTGCTCGGATACCACACTGGCATCGACATCAGCAATGCCCTCGATACCCCCATCCAGGCCACGGCCAATGGCGAGGTCGTGGAGGCGGGCTGGATGGACCGCTACGGTTGGGGCGTGCGGATCCGTCACACCGAGGACCAGGAAACCCTTTACGCCCACATGGAACACCTCGCGGTGAAAGCGGGGCAGAAGGTGTCGCGAGGGGATATCCTGGGAACGATGGGGCGCTCGGGCAATGCCACCGGCGTCCACCTCCACTATGAGGTCCGCCGGAACGGGAAACCCGTCAACCCCCAACCTTACCTTCGACTCCAGCGCCAATGGCTCCAGGCCCTCGGCAAGTCCTCTTGAAGGAGTAACCCATGGCCGTCTTTCGCAGCAGCAAACCCAAACCCGAACCTGCGCCTGCCATCCACTCTCTGTTGGGCAAGGACATCACGATCAAAGGGGAGGTTCATACCGGGGCCAAGAGTTTCCGCGTGGAGGGCATCGTGGAGGGCATCATCCATTCCACGGGTGAGGTATCCATCGCGTCCGGCGGCCTGGTGAAGGGCACCATCTTCGCCAAGCACCTGGTCGTCACCGGACGGGCCGAAGGCATCATGAAGATTACAGATTGCCTGGAGATCCACGGCACCGGCTACGTCGAGGGCGACGTGGAAGTGGGATCCCTGGTCGTGGATGAAGGCGGCACCCTCCAGGGCGTCTGCGTCCGCAAGGATCAGGCCGGGAAGCTGGACACCAACGGGGTAGCCAAAGGCGGATCCCTGCCGACCCCCAAGGTCCCCGATCCTGATCACCGCAAGACCGACGTCAAACGCTGACCGGCCGGGCTACCGGAACAGCGGCCCCGGATCCCCGTTCACGCCCAGGTAGGCGTAGGCCGCATCGGTGGCTTTCCGGCCCTGGGGCGTGCGATCCAAAAATCCCACCTGCATCAGGTAGGGCTCAACCAGGTCCTCCAGTGCCCCTTCATCCTCCCCCAGGGCCGCGGCCAGGGTGCGCAGGCCCACTGGGCCACCGCGATGCTTGTGGCAGAGGGCGTAGAGGTAGTCCCGGTCCAGCCCATCGAGACCCAGGTCATCCACCTCATGCAATTTCAGGCAGGCTTCCGCAGACTGGATCGTGATAGTACCGTCGCCCTTCACCTCGGCGTAATCCCGGCAACGCCGCAGCAGGCGGTTGCAGACGCGCGGCGTCCCTCGACTGCGGCGAGCGATGGCCTCCGAGCCTTCCTCAGCGAGATGGATGCCCAGCAGATCGGCCGACCGCCGGGCGATGATGGCCAGGTCGGCCCGGGTGTAGAACTCCAGCCGATGGACCATGCCGAACCGGTCGTGGAGCGGCTTGGAGATGAGCCCAGCCCGCGTGGTGGCGCCGACCAGCGTGAAGGGCCTCAGGTCCACCCGCAGGGTCTGGGCGCTGGGCCCCTGGCCAATAAGAATGTCCAGCTTCCGGTCTTCCATGGCCGAGTAGAGCATCTCCTCGATGGGCGCGGAGAGCCGGTGGATCTCGTCGATGAAGAGGAACTCGCCGGACTCCAGGTTGGTGAGGATGGCCGCGAGGTCGCCCTTCTTTTCCAGCGCCGGGGCCTGGATGACCTTGCACGAGGCGCCCATCTCGTTGGCCAGCACATGCGCCAGTGTGGTCTTGCCAAGCCCTGGAGGGCCGAAGAGCAGCACATGATCCAGCACTTCCCCACGCTTGGTGGCCGCCTGGAGGGCGATCTCTAACCGCGCCTTCACCTTGGTTTGGCCGATATATTCCTGGAGCCGCTGCGGCCTCAGTGAGAATTCGGCTGGATCCTCGGTGCCGCTGGTGGGATCGAGGTCGGGATGTCGGTGCATGTCCTCTATTTCCTCATAGGACTTCCACTTGTGTCCAGCCGATGGCCGGATAATCTTGGGTTCACGCAGTTCACCCCCCACCTTCCTCCTCCTCCTGTGCCTTGGAGATGCTGTGGCCCAGCGCTACCAGCTCCTCATCCGAGACCGCCATGGGTTCGAGCGCACCGTGCCGCTCACCCGCTCGGTCACGTTGGGGCGGCAGAGCCTCTGCGACGTGGTGCTCTCGGACAGCATGATCAGTCGCAACCACCTGCGACTCGAACTCCGCGACGACATCTGGTGGGCCGAGGACCTGCAGACCACCCACGGCAGTTTCTACCAAAACCAGCAGCTCGGGCGCGTGGCCTGGCAGCCGGAGACGCCGCTTAGCCTGGCGGATGGCGCCTACACCCTCACCCTGCTGAGTTCTGATCAGAGCAGTTCAGAGCTCCACCTACAGGCCATCCTGGAGACAGCCCAACTGCTGGCGAAGGAGGTGGACCTCGAAGACCTCCTGGAGCAGTCGCTGGACAAGCTCCTCTCCATCTCCGGCACGGACCGAGGCTTCCTGATGCTGCTGGAGAACGGCGAGCTCACCCCCCGGGTGCAGCGGAACCTCGGCCAGGAGCTCGAGGGCAACATCCAGCTGTCCCTGTCCAGTGTCCACAAAGTGTTCGAAACAGGCGATCCCGTCTGGATCCTCAACGTGGCCGAGGATCACCTTCTTCTCAGCCAGCATTCGATCCAGCGGCTCGAATTGAAGACCATCCTCTGCCTGCCCCTGGTCCTCCAGGGACAGAGGCTGGGCGTGGTCTATCTCGACAGTCGGCGGCCCATCACCGAACCGCCTGACCGGGAGACTTTCGAGGCCATCATGGCCCTCTGCACCATCGCCATTGAACGAACCCGGCTCTTCGAAGAGAACCTCCGCAGCCAGGTGCTGGCCACCGTGGGCCAGGTCGCGAGTTCCATCGTGCATGACTTCAAGAACGGACTGTTCGTCCTGCGCGGCCACGCGGACCTGCTTGAGCTGTCCACCGAGGATCACAAGATCCGGCATCACTGCCGCAAGATCCTGGAATGCGTGGACCGGCTGACCCACCTGAGCCAAGATGTCCTCGATTTTGCCAAGGTTCGCGAGCCCAATCGGGAGACCGTGGATCTGCGCACCTTCCTCGATGCCATCCTCGAACCGATGGTCCCCCGGGCCGCGGAACTGGGCGTCCAACTCCGCACAGAAGGCACCTCCTGCCGCGTGAAGCTCGATCCGACGCGGTTCACGCGCGTCATGGAGAACCTGCTTACCAACGCCCTCGACGCGACCACCGACATGACCGGCGAAATTCTCGTCGCCTGGACGCAGGTGACCGGGGGCGTTCAGATTCGCGTGAAGGATCGTGGCCAGGGGATTCCACGCAAGGTCATCAAGCGGATCTTTGAGCCCTTTTTCAGCTACGGGAAAAAGAAGGGCACGGGGCTGGGCATGGCCACCGTGAAGATGATCGTCGAGGAACACGGCGGCACCCTGGAGCTTCTCAGTGAGGAGGGGATCGGCACCGAGGTCATCATCACCCTGCCCGAGCACCCCATCACCGGGACCTTCAAAAACCTAGACGAGTCCACGGGGAATCACCGGGCCCTGAGAACGGAGGGGGCATGACCTCGTTCCGGGTCGGCCAGGGCTTCGATGTCCACCGGTTCGCCCCGCCTGAGGAGCAGCGCCCCCTGGTCCTCATGGGCTGCGAGATCCCCCATGACTGTGGGCTCGCCGGACACAGCGACGCCGATGTGATGCTCCATGCCGTCATGGACGCCCTGCTCGGCGCGGCGGGTCTCGGCGACATTGGACAGCATTTTCCCGACACCGACCCGGCCTACCGGGGAGCAGACTCGGCGAAATTGCTGGAACGGGTCATGGGGGACCTGGCAGAACGCGGGTGGCGGGTGGTGAATGCCGATGTCTGTCTCATTGGAGAGCGGCCGAAGATTGGACCGCACCGCGTGCAGATGCGCGATCGCGTGGCACCTTTGCTGGGTCTAGCCGTCGATTCGCTGAACGTGAAGGCCACCACCACCGAGCAACTGGGGTTCACGGGACGTGGCGAGGGTCTCGCCGCCCAGGCGGTGGTGCTGATCCAGCGTACGTGAGACCTGCCGGGCCTTCATCGCATATGATGGAAGTCCCGGAGGGTTCATGAAGTTTCACCCCGCTATTTCCGCCTTGGTGCTGTTGGGCGCCGCATCCTTCCTGGGTTGTCGGAAGGTGCCTCTGACCCCCAGCCATCCGATTCCTGCGGGTTCGGTGGTCTTCCGGTTCACCAAAGCCGTGCGGGGTCCCGTGGAGTTCTCTCTCGACGGCACCCGCATCCCCGTGCAGCAGCTGCCCAAGGGGGCCAACAACCTCCAGGTGAAGGGACTCACACCCGGCAAGCACCGGTTCTTCCTGACCAGCCAACGTGAGACTTTCAGCCCCGACATGGGTGAACTCGACCTGCCCACCGATAAGGGGCTCTACCTGATCACGCTCACCCAGCAGCTGGACGCGGTGCTCTATGGCAAGCCCGATCCCCTGCCCCCCGCCGAAGGAATGCCCGGCGTGACTGCAGTTCTCGTCAAGTAGCCATGGCCTTGGTCGCTCGCACCCGCCAGCGGGACCACATCCTCGGCGGGAGCGGCACGCTCATGGCCAGTTGCCTTGCGGAGGGCCTTCCCGTGGCCTCTGCCTGCTCCGGCCGTGGCGCCTGTGGGAGATGCCTGATGACCGTGCTGCGGGGTTCTGAAGCCCTCCAGCCGGCCTCCACCCACGAGCTGGCCGTCCTGGTGAAGATCGACGCCGGAGGAGATCAGCGTCTGGGCTGCCAATGCCAACTTCCCGACGGGGCGGTAGACCTGCTGGTCACCACGGGCTACTGGTGAGGCGAGCCTTCTGGATCGCCATGGGCCTGGCTCCTCTGCTGGGTCTCGGCGGATTCTTTGGGTGGAAGACCTGGTCGGTGGCCCGGGAACTTGTGGATCCGCCCTTCTATCGGCCGCAACCCCTCACCCGGGTGGAGGCCACCTACCGGGAACTGGCGGAGAGACAGAACGGGAACCCCGGCGGTTCCTGGTCCTCGGAGGAAACGGAAGGGCTGCAGCTCTGGCGGTTCACCCGTCCGACCCCCTCGCCGGGGACCGTGCTCCTTCTTCACGGGTTCGGAGATGATCGCTGGGGAACCAGCCCCGCACTGCAATGGTTCCCCCAGCTCGACGCCGCCATCTTTACCTACCGGAGGCGAGACGACGCCTTGCGGCGGGGTGGCCCCGCGCCGTCGGTCACCTTTGGGGCCATGGAGTCGCAGGAGGTGGTGCGCATGGTCCACCGCCTTGAAGCGACGGGCCTGCCCCGCCGCAAGATCCTACTGCTTGGACGCAGTCTGGGTGCCTCCGTGGGCCTGCTGGCCCTGGCCGACCTGGAGAGGGAAGGGAAAGGTCCCCTGGCAGGTATCATCTGGGAGGGGGCCCCGGCCAGCAGCCGCAGTTTCGCCGAGCGCCTGGTGCGCGGGCCGAAAGATCGCTGGTGGCACGTCCTGGCCCCTCCTATCGGGGCCGTGGCGGCCCGCCTGGCAGGGTGGATGGGGGGTTATGCCCCGGAGGACACGGACCTCATCCGGCGCTTGGAAGGAATGCACCTGTCTACACCGAGCCTCTGCTTCCTGGCCACCCAGGACCGCCTTGCGCCTCCCGAGATCCAGCGTTCATTGGCGGGGCAGTTTCGGAACGGCCGCGTGATTGAGGTCTCCACCTGGCACCTCCAATGCGCCGAGGCGCTGGGCCCCGGCTATACCGGTGCCATCCGGGCAGCCGTGGACAACTGGTTTGCTCTTCACACGGAACGGGGCCCCGAAGGGCCCCATCCAGTGCGCTGACCTTCCGGATCAGTCGTCTTCGTGGGCCGCGACAGTGGCCCGCAGCAGCTTCGGCGTGATGCGCTGGATGATGGGCTCGAAGACCTTGTTCACCAGTTCCTCGTCGTAGGAAACCTCGGCCCCCGTGCCAGCGACCTTCACGCTGGTGTCATCTACTTTGTCCTCGTCCTTCCAGGCACCGAGGATTTCACCCGTTTCGACTTCGATCAGGCGGATATCCAACCGGCCCGTGAAGGAAGCCTTCTTCACGTTCACGCTGCCGGCCACGGCGCCGGCCATGCCGCTGCCGGTCACCTTGCCCACCAGGGCGCCAACACCCCAGCCGGTATTGAAGCCGCCCTCTTTGTAGGCGAAGCGGGTGATCTTGCCGGTCATCACGTACTTCACGCCGAGCAGCTTGCCGATCTTCTGCACCGTGGCGGTATCCACCTCGCCGCTCTGCTGGAAGTTCAACTCCGCCCGGATGTCCTGCAGCCGCTCACGCTCGACCATGCGGAGCTTGTTCTTGCCCTTCTCCATGATCTCAGTCGTGAACATGTCGCGCAGCTGATCGGAAATGGTGCTCATGTTGTTGCCCCAGCCGCCGTGGTGCCAGCCATGCCAGGCATCCGGCGCAGCCTTGAAATCGAGAATGGCGATGCGGGGGAGCTTCGACTTCTCCTCTTTCGAAAGCTTCTTCTGGGCAAAGACCGGGGCGGTGATGGCAAAAACCGCCAGGAGGGGGATGAGCAGCTTGCGCAGGCGCATGGGGACTCCCGAAGAGGAAGGGGTTGAGAGGCTGTCGGCTAGTCGTCGATGAGCTTGCTGCGCAATTCCTTGCCCAGCTTGAAATAGACCACGCGCTTCGGGGGCACCTGAATGCTTTCACCGCTGCGGGGGTTGCGCCCCTGGCGGGCCCTGCGGTCCCGCAGCCGGAAGCTGCCGAACCCGCGCAGTTCCACGCCCTCTCCGGTCCGGAGGGATTCAATGATGCTCTCCAGGAACGTTTTCACCAGGACATCGGCATCCTTCTTTCCCAGTTCCAGCCGTTCCATCAGGTGTCGGGAGAGGTCGGCCTTGGTGAGGGTCTCCATCGCTTCCATGGGAACTCCAAAGAGGGTGAGGGATTAGGTGGCTTGAGGGCAGTTCTCAATAAATCCCCATCCGTGCCCTGCGGTCAAGGGGTACATCTTCATCTATTTGAAAAAAAGGGGGGCGACGCCCCCCCCGTTCATCCGATTGTGGGTCCGTTCCGGTCAGTCCATCAGCCATTCCAGGAGGAATCGGGGGCCCTCTCCGCTTCCGCCGTGGGTGCGGTAATCCCTTTCCTTGCCAGACCAGCCACCCGAGAGGTCCACATGGGCCCAGGACGCCTGGCCCGCAAATTCCCGGAGGAACAGGCCGGCCGTGATGGTCCCCCCCCAGCGGATGCCGGTGATGTTCTTCAGGTCGGCAAGGGGGCTCTTCAGCAGTTCCGTGTACTCCTCGACCAGCGGCAGCTGCCAAAGATACTCACCGGTAACGCCTCCGGCTTCCATGAGGCGGTCAAGCAGCTTCTGGTCGGTCCCCATGACGGCCGAAACCCCGTCACCCATGGCGACGAGGGCCGCGCCAGTCAGGGTGGCCAGATCCACCACATGGTCGGCGCCCAGCTCACTGGCCAGGTGAAGCAGGTCGGCCAGGACCAGGCGGCCCTCGGCGTCCGTGTTGAGCACTTCGACGGTCTTGCCGCTGCGGGTCCGGAGCACATCTCCAGGCTTGTAGCTGGATCCCGAAGGCATGTTCTCCACTAGGCCCATCAGGGCGGTGACCTGAACGGGGACTTCCAGTTGGGCGCAGGCCACAATCGTGGCCAGCACGATCGCCGCCCCGGTCATGTCGTCCTTCATGGTCTCCATGCCGGCCCCGTCCTTGAGCGACAGCCCGCCGGAATCAAAGCAGACGCCCTTGCCCACCAGGACCACGTGCTTCTTAGGCTTCTCTTTCGGCTTGTACTCGATCTTGACCACCCGAGGGGGACGGACACTGCCCTGGCCCACGGCCAGCACTGCCCGGAATCCCCCCTTTTCGAGGGCAGGAACGTCCATTATCTCGCAGTGAAGCTTGTGCTGTTTTGCCAACTTTGCGGCGGTTTCTGCGAAAACTTCGGGATAGAGATCACCGGCTGGAGTATTGACGAGGTCCCGCACGCGATGGCAGGCCGCCACGCCGGCTTCGACCACGGGCAATTTGCGTCGGGCCTTGCGGGTGTCGTCGCCATTGGTGAAGACCTCGATGGACGCGAACTGCTTGGGTTCAGGTTTGTCCCCCTTGAACACAACGAAATCGTAATTGGCGAGCAGCGCCCCTTCGGTGACGGCCACCTGCACGGCGTCGTGGTCCAGCGTGGAAGTGGACGGGGAGAGCACACCAATCTTCTTCCAACTCTTTTTCAGGCAGAAACGCCCCGCCGTGCCCACCGCCTTGCGGATCTTATTAAGGGTGACCTTCTCTTCATCGCCAAGGCCCACCAGCACCATCCACCGGCTTTCCTTCACACCGTTGGGGTGATGAAGAGGGACAACTTCCAGATAGTCCGCCTTGAAATCCTCTTCATCCATCACTTGCCGTGCAACCTTGCTGATGGCGAGGGGCAGCCGATGGCGTTCACGTCCAGAAAAAACCGGAACGATAAGTGCATCTCCCGCGAAATCCTTACCGGGCTGAGAACTGATATCCACTGATGTCATGGAAGTTCCTCCTGGCAAAAAAGCCTAAACTCAACCTGGAAAAAAGAAAAGTCCATTTTTTGTTCGTTATTTGTTACAAGATTCAAATTCGTTAGCGTTCTCTTTTTATTCACTAGCCATTAGATGCAGTTCCTGCTTCCGATGGGATGATGTCCCAATGGACCTCGCCCCCAGGCATCGCCTGCCCTTCCAACTCCCAGGTCCCTGGCCAGCCTGCGCGCAGGGGATGCTGCGGGAGGGCGCCCCTTGGCTGCACACCGGAGACACCGGGGAAGGGTTGCTCGCCCTGCCCGGGCTCAACGTGACTTCCACCTGGAATGGGCTAACTTGGACCACTGTGATCGGGAAGACAATCCTGCCCCAGACCCCCTGGGAAGCCCTCGAAGTGGCCGTGGAAGGGCAGCTCCACCCCTGGGTGGGCGCCGCTTCCTTTGAGTTGGCTTGCGACGAGGCGGATTTGCCCCGAAAGAGCCTGCCTCCAGGCCACCTGGGGCAGCACTGGACGGCCGTCCACGAGGCCCTGCATGTGAAGGACGGAAAGGCGGAGCTCTGGTCCTGGACTGCGGATCCCCCCGATCCGATCGCCTGGCGAACCCGGCTCGGGCCAGCCAGCACCCCGGGCCTGGCCTCGTTGAACCTGACACCCCTCTGGACCGAGGAACAGCATCGGGCTGCGGTCGAACGGATCCAGGACTGCATCCTGGGTGGCCGTTTCTATGTCGCCAACCTCTGTGTGCCGTTCCATGGCCGCCTCACTGGGAATCCCGTGACCTTCGCGCTCTCGGCCTTCCAGCGGGCCCGCCCCCCCTTCGGGGCCCTGCTGGATCTGAGCGGCCCGCGCCTCCTGAGCCTCAGCATGGAGCGCCTGCTGGCCCGCACGGGGGATCGCATCTGGTCCCAACCCATCAAGGGGAGCGCCCCCCTGACGGGTGATCCGGAACGCGATCAGGTGGCCGCGGAGGCCCTGCTGGCGGATCCAAAAGAGCGGGCCGAGCACACCATGATCCTTGACCTGGTGCGGAATGACCTGGGTCGCGTGGCCCAATCAGGATCAGTGCGGGTCATCCGCCCCATGGTCGTGGAGCCCTTCCCCACCGTCCAACACCTGGTCAGCACCGTGGAGGCCATGGCCAGGCCCGGGCTGGGCCTGGCGGACCTTCTCCGGGCAGTCCTGCCCGGGGGGAGCGTCACCGGCGCTCCTAAGCACGCTGTCTGCGGACACTTGGCCCAGGCCGAAGCGGGGCCCCGGGGGTTCTACTGTGGGGCGGTCGGTTGGATCTCGCCCACCGGTGACCTGGACCTGGCCCTGCCCATCCGAACCGCCCAGATCCTGGGGGACGACCTGACCTACTGGGCCGGCGGGGGCATCACACGCCGCAGCGACCCCGCCCGGGAATGGACAGAATTGCACCTTAAGACCCGCGCGATCACGGGCAAATAATTACGCCGCGCTGGCGCGCTTGAGGAGTTCCTCGAACCGCTCGAACAGATGGGCCTTTGGCCCCTTGGGCTGGCGCTTCAGAACCATGCCCGCCTGCTCAGGGGTCCGCCCGCCCTTGGTCTGGTTGCAGGCCAGGCAGCAGCCCACCAGGTTCTGCCAGGTGGTGGATCCGCCCTGGCAGAGCGGCACCACATGGTCCACCGTGGTGGCCTTCCGCTGGCAGCCCTCGTACTGGCAGAGGAAGTGATCTCGGCGCAACACCCGGCGTTCCAACCGCCCCAGCAGCAGTTTCGAGTCACTGCAGGCCTGCGCGTGGGGGAAAATGATCAGTTCGAGGCAGGCCTCCAAGTTGCGGTGGCGTTCGAAGGTCGCGGGATTCAGGACATGGGCCCGACCCGACACCACGGCGCACAGGGCGCGGCGGCGGCTGACTTCCTGCATAGGGACATAGTTACGGTCCACGGCGATCACATCGCCAAGCCCGTGACGCTCACGTCCCTTCAGCATCGCACCCCCGAAGATGCCCGAATCCTAAGGCATTTCTCGAAATTGTGAAGCGAATTATTCGGTATCGTCTTCCACGAAGGAAAGGGCTGAAGCCCCCTCCGGCCCCGGCATGGCCTCCACATCCTTGAGCTTCCGAGCCATCACCTTGGACCGGGTGGTGACCTCGCCAATCTTGTTGGAAGCCTCCTGCAGTTTCTTGTCCACGGCCTTCAGAGTCTCGGCAAACCGGCTGAACTCGGTTTTCACCTCGCCGAGCACCTTCCAAACGTCCGAACTCTGTCGGGTGATGGCCAGGGTCTTGAACCCGACCTGGAGGGCGTTCAGGAGGGCCGACAGGGTGGTGGGCCCTACCACCGTCACCCGGCAATCCCGCTGGAGCCGCTCGAACAACCCCCGACAACGGAGCACCTCCGCATAGAGCCCCTCCGAGGGGAGGAACATGAGCGCGAAATCCGTGGTGTTGGGCGCATGGATGTACTTTTCGCTCAGACCCTTCGCCTCCGCATAGACCCGGGTCTCCAGGGCCTTGGCTGCCGCCTGCACGGCCGGGAGGTCCGCCGCGTCCTGGGCATCCATTAAGCGGTGGTAGTCCTCCAGGGGGAACTTGGCGTCGATGGGGAGCCAGACCGGTTGGCCCTCGGTGGGGCCCGGCATCCGCACGGCGAAATCCACGGCCTCCCGGCTCTCCGGGTTGACCCGCACCTGGGCTTCGAACTGCTGGGGTGCCAGGAACTGGGCGAGCAGGCCTCCGAGCTGGGCCTCCCCGAGCATCCCCAGGGTCTTGAAGTTGCCCATGACCTTCTTCAGGCCCCCGACGTCCTGGGCGAGGGTCTGCATTTCTCCCAGGCCCTTGTGGACTGCCTCCAGGCGGTCGCTCACTTGCTTGAAGCTCTCGCCCAGACGCCTTTCCAGGGTGTCGTGCAACTTCTCGTCCACCGTCTGCCGCATCTGCTCCAGCTTGGCGTCGTTGCCCTTCTGCAGGGCTTCCAGCTGCTTGACGACGGACTCCTGGACATCCAAAAGGCTCCGGCGTTGTTCCTCCCGCCCCTGAGCCAGGGCGCCCTGGAGATCCTTGGCCAGATCTCGGAACCGGTCCGCCAGCCCCTCGGCAATGGCCCTTTGTTGGTCCGCCTTCGAGGCCGCGAGCACCTGCACGAGTTCCGTCAGGTGCCCCCGGAGGGGACCGAGTTGAACACTCAAGTCGCCCTGGGAGTCACGCCGGGCCCGGCCGATCTCCTCGGCGATCTGCCGGAAGAGGGCTTCGGTGTTGGGCACTTGCCTGGGCCGAAGCGCAGCCCAGGCGGCCAGGGCCGCAGCCAGAAGGGTGAGGATCGCGAGGACCAGAAGGAGGCTCATGCCTCCCATCATCGCCCAGGATCCTGGTCAGGAAGTGTCCATTCCGCCCGGCGTCCCTTACCTTCGGTGGCAAGGAGCAGCTCGGCCACCCAGTCCGAGGGCCAGGGACCATCCTGTCCCGCCCACTCGACCACGAGCCGATCCTCGGGACCGATGGCTTCCTCCAGACCCAAGGCCCAGGCACCTTCCGGGCCAGGCCTGTAGAGGTCCAGGTGGAAGAGTCGCCCCCCCGGAACTTTGTAGCGGTGCAGCACGGCAAAGGTGGGCGAGGCGACCTCGTCCGGATCCCCGCCGAGGCCGCGCAGGAAACCCCGTGTCCAGGTGGTCTTGCCCGCCCCCAGTTCTCCCCGCAGCAGCCAGGTGCCACCGGGCGGCGTGATCCGGCCCAAGGCCTCGCCCAGGGCCTCCGTGGCCTCCTCATCAGCCAGGAACCGTTCAGCCACGCAGCAGCTCCGGGATCAGGCCAGCGATGTCTCGGGGAATCAGGCCGGCGCCCGGAAGGCGGTCGGCGGACGCCCCGTGGATCCAGGTGGCGGCAGCGGCGGCTTCGCGCATGGGCAGGCCTTGGGCGCGGAAACCCGCCACCATGCCCGCCAGCAGGTCCCCACTGCCCCCCGTGGCGAGGCCCGGGTGCCCCGTGGTGTTGATCCACAGATCGTCGCGCGCGCCGCCGGCGATCACGGTCTGGGCCCCCTTGAGAATCAGTACTCCGGGCTTCCCGGCGGCGACCTGCCGGGCCTGGGCCAGCCGCTCATCCATCAGCAAGGGGCGGGACAACCGGAAGAGTCGGGCGAATTCACCCGGATGGGGAGTGATGGCCGTTCCGGGCCGATCCATCCAGCGTTTTCCTTCGCCCTCCTTCAAGGCTGAGGCATCCACCACCATGGGGCCGTCCCAAACGGGCACCTGGGAGATGCCGCCCGGACCCACCAGCAGGACATCGGCCTCTATCGGCACGGAGCCTCGCCAGGGGCCCACCATGGCCTCGGGTAACTGGGAGGCGATTTCGGCTCGCACCTCGGGTTCGGTCAGGACCGTCACCAGCCCAGCGCCCACCCGCAAGGCGCCCAGGGCCGCCAGCACCGCGGCCCCGCTCATGCCCAGGCTGCCGGCGCGGATGACCACATGGCCGAACCTGCCCTTGTGCGAATTCCAAGCCCGGGGGGCGAGAACCGGGCGCTCGAGTAGCTGAATCCCGCCTTCCGGTGCCCCCTTCAGTGGAAGCGGTACCACGGTGATCTCGCCGCACCATTCCCGGGCTGGTAGCAGGCCGTGGCAGACCTTCCGGGCACCGAAACACGCCGTTCGAGCGGCACGTACGGCTTCGCCAGGAACCTCGGCCGCGCTGGGATCCAGCCCCGAAGGCAGATCCAGGGCCAGCACGGGTAGCCCACTGGCGTTCAGGGCCTTCACCCAGGCCGCCGCTGGGCCCTCCAGGGGCCGCGTAGTGCCCAGGCCGAAGAGACCGTCCACCACCCAACCGCGCCAGGTCCGCATGATTTCCGCCGGATTCGGGGTGGTCAGGATCTCCCCTCCAAGCCCTTTCCAGAGTCGAACCTGGAGGGCCGCATCGCCGGTCCACACGGGTTGGGGGACGGTGGCCCAGACCGTGACCTCGCGACCCTGCAACCGCGCGAGGCGAGCCAGGGCCAAGGCATCGCCCCCGTTGTTGCCGGGGCCCACCAGCACCTGCAGGGGGCCGTCCGGCGGTAGCAGCGCCAAGGCCCCCATGGCGGCATGCTCCATGAGGACTAGCGCCGGAATGCCCCAGCCCGCGATGGCCTGGTGCTCCGCAGCCCGCATCTCATCGGCAGTGAGGAGAGGGATCATGCGGCACCTCCGCAGATCGCACGCAGGGCGTGCTCCGGCGCGCTGCGCTTGCCGATGCGGAGCCTCCCTGTGCCGCGCCCTTCGGGCTTCGGCTTGACTCGCGCCGCTGGCGCTCGCCCCTTCGGGGCCGTCTGCGTTGCAGCCGGTCCAATTCGCCTTCGGCGAATGGTCGCCAAAGTGGTACTCCGCTCCTGCTTCGTACTCATGGCAACAGTTTAGGCTCGTCAGCAAGAAATGCCGCCAGCGCCTTCGGGTAGAGCTCCATTTCCGCCGCATAGACGCGTACCTGCAGGTCCTCCGGCGTGTCCCCGGGAAGAACCGGCACCTTCAGTTGATCCACGATCCGCCCATGGTCGTACTCGGCGTCCACCAGGTGGGCGGTGGCTCCGGATTCCGCCGCTCCGGATGCGATCACCGCCCGGTGGACGTTCATCCCGTACATGCCTGGGCCGCCAAAGAGGGGCAGCAAGCCGGGATGGATGTTGAGGATGCGGCCCTCCCACCGCAGGGGGACCGTGAGCCTTTTTAGCCAGCCGCAGAGGCAGATGACCTCCGCGCCCGCTGCCTCCGCAGCCCAGTAGCAGGCCTCGGAAAAATCCTGGTCCGAAGCGAAATGCGTGCGGACCACGGTGACCGTGGGCAGCCCTTCGGCTTGGCAGCGGTCAAGGCCAACGGCCTTGGGCGAGGAGGCGAGCCCCAACACCGGAAGGCCCGGCACCCGGCCCTCGCGACAGGCCCTGAGCAGATTCAGGGCATTGCCGCCGGTGCCGGAGAAGAAGAGGGCGATGCGCTTCACTGCAGGGCCGTCATTACCGCCACGTCCGCGATGTCCTGGGCGCTGCACCCGCGGCTGAGGTCATTGGCCGGACGGGCCAGGCCCTGGAGGAAGGGGCCGATGGCCGCCGCCCCCCCCATGCGCTCGGCGATCTTGTAGGAAATGTTTCCGGCATCGAGATTGGGGAACACCAGGACGTTGGCCCGGCCCGCCACGGAAGAGCCCGGGGCCTTCTTCTGCCCCACGGAAGGGAGCAGTGCCGCGTCGGCCTGCAGCTCGCCATCCACGTCCAGATTCGGGGCTTTCTGCTTGATGATGGTCAGGGCGGCGCGGACCTTGTCCACGCAGGGGTGCTCGGCAGAACCGCGGGTGGAGAAGCTGAGCAGAGCCACGCGGGGTTCCACGCCCATGACGCTGCGGGCGTTTTCCCCGGCGGCAATGGCGATATCCGCCAATTGTTCCGGCGTGGGATCCGGCACCACGGCGCAGTCGGCGAAGATCACGGCGCCCTGTTCGCCGAAGGAGGCGTCGGGGTGGATCATCATGAAGAAGCTGGAGACGGTCTTGATGCCTTTGGCTGGACCGATAGCCTGGAGACAGGCGCGGACGGTCTCAGCGGTGGTGTTCAGGGCGCCCGCCACCATGCCATCGCAATGGCCCGCCTGCACCAGCATGGCTCCGAACCAGAGGGGATTTCCCACGGCCTCGAGGGCCTGGGCTTCGGTGATCCCCTTGGCCTTGCGGCGCTCAAAGTAGGCGCCCGCCAACTCGGGCAGCAGGCCGCTGGTGGCTGGATCCACCAAGTCGGCTCCCCTCAGCGACAGGCCCATAGCCGCACCCCGCTTGGCCATGTCCGCGGGATCGCCCAGCAGCGTGAGGCGACAAAGGCCCTCGTCCAATAGCAATTGGGCAGCCTGGAGCGTCCGGTCCTCCCGGCCTTCCGGTAGCACGATGTGGCGTTGGAGCTTCATGGCACGGGCGCGAAAGCGCTCCATCCAGCGGGCATGGTTGGCGTGGGTCATGGATTTCTCCGGCGTCAGGACAAGGGGGTGAGGGACTGAGGATCGGCGAGGAAGACCCGGGCGTCGAGTCCCGTGCGGTCGAGGAAGGTCTCCGCCAAACTGGGAACACCCGAGCTGGCCTCGTCGAGGTACATGCTTTCAATCCGGTGCATGGGCAGGAATCGGGTGCCCAGCGCCACCTGATCGGCCTGCCCCGTGCGGACCAGGGTCAGCACGTGCTCCCAGGGGGTCAGGTCCAGACCGCGCACGGCAATTCCGGAGGCATCCAGCCCGAGGATCCGGCCCCAGATGCGTTCCCTTGGAGACTGCATCACCACCATCACCAGATCACCGGATTGGAAGGGCATCATCAAAGACATGGGGTCGAACTCCTCTTCGATAATTACAGGGCCGGGCCTTCGACGATGAGTCGGCCTTCGGTGAAGCCCTCCATGGCCCAGCGCGGCCCCTCGAAGCCGTTGCCGCTGGCGCGGACGCCACCAAAGGGCGCAGCGTCGAGACGGAAGGTGGGCGGCAGGTTCAAGAGCACGCCCCCCGCCCTCAGTTTCGACTCCGCCAAGCGGAGGTGGCGCTGGTCCCGGCTGTAGGCGCAGGCCCGCAGGCCGAAACGCGTGGCCGCGGCGCGGTCGAGGCCTTCCTCGAAGGAGTCCACAGGTGTCAGCACGGTGACCGGTGAAAAGGCCTCCTCGCACTGGAGGGGATCGTCCTCGGGCAGACCGGTGAGAACAGCCGGCGGCAGTAGGGCGCCCTCACGCCTTCCGCGCAGCAGGATCCGGGCACCGGCCCCCACGGCGCGGTCCAACCCTTCCTCCACCCGCCGGGCCGTGGCCTCGTCGATAAGGGGCCCCACCACCGTGGCGGGATCCATGGGATCGCCCACCGGCAGGGCCTTTATAGCCTCGACGAAGGCGGGAGCGAAGGTCTCCCACAATCGACGATGCACGTAAATGCGTTGCGCCTTGGAGCAGCTTTGTCCAGCCCCGGCCACAGCGGCAGGGGCGAGTTGCCGGGCCACGGCCACGGCGTCCACGCCCTCATCTATCACCACGGCACCGTTGCCCCCCAGTTCCAGCAGCAGCCGCTTCCCGGCCAGAACCTGCTCGAGGTGTCGCCCCACGCGCTCGGAACCGGTGAAGCTCACCACGGCGATGCGGGGATCCTGGGCCAATGCCTCGGCCGCGACAGGATCCGGTCCGGCCAGTTGCAGGAGGTGGACCGGTGCGGAAACCTGCAATCGTGCCGCTTCGAAGCTCTCCCAAAGCAGACGGGAGGTGTGCGGCGCCTGGGGACAGGGTTTCCAGATCACGCTGCAACCCGCGCCCAGGGCGGGCGCCAGCTTGTGCATCGCCAGATTCACGGGGAAATTGAAGGGCGTGATGGCCAGGGCCGGTCCCAGAGGGAACCGCCGCAGCACCGCGCGACACCCTTCCGCCCCCGGCATTAAGTCGTAGGGAACGGTCTCTTCGCCGAAGGCGGCCACGGCCTCGATGGTGGCCCGCAGGGTGATCCCGGCCCGCCCCACTTCGCCCCGGGCCAGGGTGATGGGCTTACCCGTCTCGCGAGTGATCCCCCGAGCCAATTCCTCCTGGATGAGGGTGAACTGCTCCAGCCAGGCTTCCAACAGCCCCCTGCGCGCCAATCTTGAAGCGACCTTCCAGAGATCGAAGGCCCGCCGCGCGTCCTCCGCCAGCCCTGCACACCCTTCTGCACCCATGGCGCACCATCCCCGGGAAGATCAACCGCAGTCCGATAATCTCGTCCAGCTTACCCGCGTGCCTTTAATCGAACGACGTCACATCGCGCTTCACCCTGCGGCTAGACTGGAGTCAGGAGTACTCCAATGACCAAGCCGCTCGTCCCCGCCGACCTCCTGAAATCCCTCCAGGCCGCGGACAAGGCTGCCTCCACACCCAACGCGGTCAGGCCGAAGGTCGCTGGGCCTGGCCCGAAGCCCGTGGTGAAGGCATCCACCAAGCCTCAGGGCAAGACGGGTGTGGCCCACACCCGCATGAGCAATCGCGGCAAGTAAGAGCGTCTAACTCTGGATCCAGGCCACGAATAGGGCCCCGGCCAGGGAGGCCGCCAGCATCCCGGCCAGCCGTCGGCCGAAGGCTTGACCGCCTGAAATCCAGGCATACCCGGCCTTGACGAGGGTGTTGGCGCCAATGGCCAGGATGATGGCCAGCACGGCCGTGGCGGCCGGCAGCCCCACCGTGTGAATTTGGCTGCTCACCGCCAGGGTGATGGCATCCACATCCGCGATGCCCGACAGGCCCGCGGCCACCATGAGACCCCGATCGCCAAAAGCCGCCCTCGCCGCGGCGGACAGAAGCAGCACGCCGGCCAACCCCAACCCCCAGGCCACAGCCCGTTTCAGGTGGAACGGGTTCCGCACAGGCATCTCCTCGCCCACCACTCGCATGGCCCCGGAACGATAGGTCCAACCGCTGGCCAGCAGGAGTACCAGCACCATGGCTGCCATGGGCAGGAGCAGGGGCTTGGCCAGAGCCGCGCCTCCGACCACCCACGCCAGAATGGCCACGCGAATGCCCATGACTGCGCAGGCCAACATCACGGCCACCTGGCCAGGCCCGCGCAGGGAGGCATCCTCTCGGGCTTGGCGCGACATGGTGACCGTGACGACGGTGGAACTCACCAGTCCACCCACCAGACCGGTCAGGACAGCTCCCTGGCGCCTGCCCATCACCCTGCTAAGCGAATAGCCAAGGAAGTCCACGGACGCCACCAGGGCCACCATCCAGCCGACCTTGCGCGGCGACAGTACGCCCCAGGGGTCCAGGGTCCGGGCGGGCAACATCGGCAGGAGGATCGCGAAGACGATGAGCAGCTGCATGGCCGCGGTCAGATCCTCCCGCTGCAGTCGGGGAATCCAGGCGCGGATCCAGGGTTTGGACAGCAGCAGCAGGGTAACAATCACCGCCACCGCCACGGCCAGGAGCGCGTCCCTGGTGAGCAACATGCCCAACAGGGGCGCGGCCAGGGCGGCGATCTCGGTCGTAAGCCCCCGCTCCGAGGAACTGGTCTTGTAGTAGAAGAGTCCGATCAGAATCGAGGCGAAGGCCAACACCGCGATGGGCATGGCCAGACCATCCCCGCCCACCTTGACGGAGACCCAGCCCACCAACGTCAGCAAGGCGAAGGTGCGGGCCCCCAAGCCACCATGCAGCGCCTCAGTGTGGTCGGACTCCCGACAGCTGGGTTCCTCCCGCCCTTCCTGGCTTCGCTCGAAACCGCTGCGCTCCCGCTCAAGCCCCATCATCAGGCCCAGGGCCACCGCCACGG
>JANYAS010000020.1 GCA_025361205.1 Holophagaceae bacterium | reverse complement strand
CGACAACGGCAGCGCCTGGTACCTCTCCGGCGCCCCGGACGCCCGCTGGGACAACAACCAGTTGGCCACCCTTTCGGGCATCAAGGGGTCGGACCTGGAGGTGGTGCAGATGGGTACCGTCTACTCCAGCAATCCCACGGGCGCGGCCCCGGCCATCTCCAGCTTCACGACCACCCCCGCCAGCATCACCAGCGGCGCCAGCACTCTGCTGAGCTGGATGGCCACGAACACCACGCGCACCTTCCTCACGCCGGGCCTCGGTTGGGTGACCGGCACCAGCGTGACGGTCACTCCCTCGGTAACCACGACCTACACCCTGGAGGCACAAGGTCCCTACGGCAGCGCCCTCAGGACCGTTCAGGTGGTGGTGACGCCCTGACCCGCCCGGTCTGCGCCAGGGAGGCCACTGGTTCCATGGTCAGTGGTCCTCTGCTTCCTCCGTGAGGTGGAGCTGGACGGGACCCCCGGGCGCCACGCGATCCACGCCTTCGGGAATCAGGGCCAGGGCATTGGCCAGCAGCATGGAGGACAGGAGGGCGGAGCCCTGGGGCCCAGTGAGGCGCGCCTGCAGCCCTCCGCCTTCGCGCCGCGCCACCACCCGCAGGAAGGTGGTACGCGGATCACCGGCCTTGCCGGTCCAGCCGTCTTCCAGGCTCGCCTCGGCGAGGGGGCGGTGGAGCTTCCTGAAACCCATCATCTTGCGCAGGGCGGGGCGCACGTATTCCTCGACCATGAGCATGGCGGCCACGGGATTGCCGGGGATCCCGAAGATGGGCTTGGTCCCCAGCATCCAGAAGCCCAGCGGCCCCCCGGGTTTCTGGGCCACCTTCCAGAAGATCCGCACGGCCCCCAGCTTCTCAAGGATGTCCTTCATGAAATCGTAGTCGCCCACGGAGATGCCGCCGGTGGTGAGGACCACATCGGCTTCCAGGGCCTCCTGGAGCACCCGCCGCAGGGTGGCCCGGTCATCCGCCACCCGCGGGTAGGGCACGGGCATGGCCCCGCAGGCGGCCACCTGGGCGCAGACCGCGTGGAGGTTGGCGTCCCGGATGCGGCCCGGGCCGGGCTCCTCCGAAACGTCCACCAGCTCATCGCCCGTGGTGAGCACGGCCACGCGGATCCGCGGGTGGACGGGCAGGTCCGCAAACCCAGCGGCCGCCAGGGCCCCAATGTCGCCGGGGCGCAGGCCCTGCCCCGCCTTTACGAGCAGCTGATCGATCTCGAGGTCCTCGCCGGCCAGGCGGATGTGGATGCCCCTTGGGAAAGGCTTGCGGATCTCCACCCAATCTTCACCCCGGGTGGTGTCCTCCACGGGCACGATGGTGTCGGTGCCGTCCGGCAAGGGAGCGCCGGTCATGATCCTCAGGGCCTCGCCGGGCCCCACTGCGCCAGGGTGGACGTCTCCGGCCGCGAGATCCCCCAGCACCCGTAAGTGGGTCGGATGCTCCCGGGAAGCGGAGGTCAGGTCTTCGGCCCGCACCGCGTAGCCATCCATGGCGGAGTTGGTGAAGGACGGGACCTGGGCCCGGGAACGCAGGTCCTCCGCCACTGCCAGGCCGAGGACATCCCGCAGTGGCTGCCGACCCGGTGGCAAGGGGGCGACGCGGTCGAGGATCTGCTTCAGTGCTTCAGCGGGGGTCGTCATGGTTCAGTCCGGATAGGTCACGACCTTCCCGGTGAGGAAGGAAAAGTGCCGCCAGGCCCCGGGCATGTGGGAGCCGACGGAGGCCACCAGGGTGGCGGCCAGGTACCAAGGTAAGCGGTGGCTGGGCTGCACACTCCCCAGGCCGAGCAATCCCAGTTTCAGCAGCACGGCTAAGCCACTGCCCTGGATGAGGATGGCGGCGTCCCGGGCGAGGTCGATGGCGAAGAGCAGGATGCCGCTCAGCAGGGTGGCCAGGATGGGTCCGCGGAGGGCCTGATAGTCGGCCCCGAAGGGGATGGCGCCCACCACCAGGGCCATGGCCGCGATGTGGACACTGCGCAGGAGCAGTTGCACCGGCCGCGCCCAGGGGAAGAACCGAGGCGACTCGGGAAAGAGAAGGGCCTCGAAGTGTCGCCAGCCTGGCCGGTCCGCGTGGGTAGGATCCATCCCTCCGTTCTAGCAGAGTCCGCGAGATCAGACCCTTCCCGTGCTGAAATGAGGGCATTCCAGGGTTCCCCCATGACCAAGCCCACCCTTCCGGCCGCCTCCATCCGCATCCGCATCGCCGTGGGCGACAACATCGCCATCGGGCAGGGCAAGGCCGACATCCTCGCGGCCGTCGGCCGGACCGGCTCCATCTCTGGCGCGGCCCGGGAACTGGCCATGAGCTACCGCAAGGCCTGGCTGCTGGTGGACGAGATGAACCAGTGCTTCCGGTCCCCCGTGGTGGTGGCGACGAAGGGCGGCCTCCGGGGCGGGGGAGCGCAGGTAACCGCCCTGGGCGAGGAGGCGCTGGCCCGCTTCCGGGAGATCCAAGCCAAGGCCTCCGCTGCCATCACGGAAGACGTGCGGGCCTTCCGGAAGAAGCTGCTCGTCTGATGTGACGTTCAGCAAAATCAGCAGCTCTTTGGCTGTATCAATCGTTGTATTGCTGCAAAACTACCGACCTGGGGGATGTCATGCACCGATCCGCATGTTTGCACTGGGCGATGGGCCTGATGCTGACGCTCTCCTCGCCCTTCCTCCGGGCCGCCCCTCCGACTCAGAAAGCCGTTATCCTCGCCACCACCACCAGCACCCAGGATTCGGGCCTGCTGGATGAACTCATCCCCCTCTTCGAAAAACAGACCGGCTATCCCGTGAAGACCATCGCGGTAGGCTCGGGTCAGGCCATCGCCATGGGGAGGCGCGGCGAGGCGGACGTGCTGCTGGTGCACTCGCCGGAAGCGGAAATGGGCCTGGTGGCCGATGGGGCCGGGGTCCACCGCCGCCTCGTGATGCACAACGACTTCGTCCTGGTGGGGCCGGCCGCCGATCCCGCGGGACTGGCTAAGCGGACCGCCACGGAAGCCTTCCAGCGCATCGCCGCTTCGCAATCCCCCTTCCTCTCCCGCGGGGACAACTCCGGCACCCACGCCCAGGAACTCAAGCTCTGGAAGGCCGCTGGCATCGTGACCGAAAAACAGCCCTGGTACCAGCAGACAGGCCAAGGCATGGGCCAGACCCTGGCCATCGCCGCCGAGAAGCACGCTTACACATTGTCAGACCGCGGCACCTATCTGGCCCTGCAGAAAAAAATAGGCCTGCCCATCCTGCACGAAGGCGATCCCTCCCTCAGGAATGTCTACCACGTCATCGAAGTCAATCCGGCGCGGTTTCCCAAGGTGAATGGGGCCGGAGCCCGCGCCTTTGCTGACTTCCTGGTGTCGAAAGCGACGCAGCAACGCATCAAAGAATTCGGAATCGCCCGCTATGGCTCACCGTTATTCTTCCCTGATGCCGACGTCCTGCACGCCGACATGCACCGATAACGCCTTCACACGAACAGACCGGCGGCATAAGGGGCCGTAACGAAACAACCAGAACAACACTGCTTGTATCGAACGCCCCCTAATCGGACGCCGGAAGGAGATAGAGCCCATGTCAAACGCGATCTTCAGCCTGCCCGCCTCCCACAGCGAACCCATCCTCCCCTACGCCCCCGGGTCGAAGGAACGCACCCTCCTGAAGGCCGAAATCGAGCGGCAGTACAGCCTGGAGCTCGATATCCCGCTCATCATCGGCGGCCAGGAAGTCCGCACCGGGAAGACGCAAAAGGCCGTCTGCCCCCACGACCACCAGCATGTCCTGGCCCGCTATCACGAAGCCGGAGAAGCCGAAGTGCGCATGGCCATCGACGCGGCCATGGCCGCCAAGAAGGCCTGGGAGGCCACGCCCTGGGAGGATCGCGCCGCCATCTTCCACAAGATGGGCAGTCTCATCTCCACGAAGTACCGCTACATCCTGAACGCCGCGACGATGCTGAATCAGTCGAAGAGCGCCTTCCAGGCGGAGATCGACAGCACCTGCGAAACGGCGGACTTCTTCCGCTTCAACGCCAAGTTCATGGAGCAGATCTACCGGCAGCAGCCCATCTCCGATCCCCATGTGTGGAACCGGGTGCACTACCGGGCGCTGGAAGGCTTCGTCTTCGCCGTGACGCCCTTCAACTTCACCGCCATTGCCGCGAACCTGCCGACGGCGCCCGCCATCATGGGCAACACTGTGGTGTGGAAGCCCGCGTCCACTTCGGTGCTTTCCAACTACTACCTCATGCAGCTCTACAAGGAAGCGGGGCTGCCGGACGGCGTCATCAACTTTATTCCGGGCCGCGGCTCCATGATCGGGAAGATCGCCCTGGAGGACCGCAACTTCGCGGGCCTCCACTTCACCGGTTCCACGGGGGTGTTCAACAGCATGTGGAAGACCATCGCCGACAACCTCGGGCACTACCGCAGCTACCCGCGCATCGTGGGCGAGACCGGCGGCAAGGATTTCATCTTCATGCACGCGTCCGGCGACGGGGCCGAAGTGGCCGCCGCCATCGTCCGCGCGGGCTTCGAGTACCAGGGCCAGAAGTGCTCCGCCTGCTCGCGGGTCTACATCCCGGCATCGCGCTGGACCGAGGTGAAGGACCGGGTCCTGGCCCTGCTCGCCGAAGTGAAGATGGGCGACCCGCGGGACTTCCGCAATTTCTTCAATGCCGTCATCGACGAAGCCGCCTTCGACAACACGATGAAGTACATCGACCTGGCCCGGAACGCCAAGGACGCCGAAATCCTCGCCGGCGGGAAGGGCGACAAGTCTGTGGGCTACTTCATCGAGCCCACGGTCATCCTCACCACCAACCCCAAGTTCGTGACCATGGAGGAGGAGATCTTCGCGCCGGTGGTCACCATCTACGTCTACGACGACGCGAAGATGGACGAGACACTGAAGCTCCTGGACGAAACCTCGCCCTACGCCCTCACCGGCGCGATCTTCGCCCGGGACCGCTACGTGATCAACCATCTCACTGACGTCCTGGCCAACTCCGCGGGCAACTTCTACATCAACGACAAGCCCACCGGCGCCGTAGTGGGCCACCAGCCCTTCGGCGGGGCCCGCGCCTCGGGCACCAACGACAAGGCCGGCAGCTTCCTGAACCTGATCCGCTGGTCCTCGCCCCGCACCATCAAGGAAAGCTTCACGCCGCCCACGGACATCAAGTTCCCGTTCCTCGAAGAAGCGTAGAGACCGAATGGATCTGATCTGGGAGGGCCTCAGACAAGCGCTGGAACTGCTGCTCCGGCTGGATCCCGAGGTCCTCCAAATCACCCTGCTCTCCCTGAAGGTGTCCGGGATCGCCACCCTCCTCAGCGTCGTGCTGGGACTGGGGCTCGCCCTGGGGGTGGCGCTCAACGAGTTCCCCGGCAAGCGCCTGGTCATCGCCCTCATGAACACGGGCATGGGCCTTCCCCCGGTGGTGGTGGGCCTCTTCGTCACCGTGCTGCTCTGGCGAAACGGGCCGCTGGGCTTCCTGGGCATCCTCTACACCCCCTTGGCCATCATCCTGGCCCAGTCCGTCATCGCCACGCCCATCATCGCGGGCCTGGGCCTCGCTGCCCTCCAGCACCTGCCGCCGGGGCTGCGCCTCCAGATCCTGTCGCTGGGCGCCACGCGCTCCCAGATGATTTGGCTGCTGCTGAGGGAAGCCCGGCTGCCGCTGCTGGCGGCCGTCATGGCGGGCTTCGGCGGCGTCATCTCCGAGGTGGGCGCCTCCATCATGGTGGGCGGCAACCTCAAGGGCAGCACCCGGGTGCTCACCACGGCCACGGTGATGGAAACCAGCCGCGGGAATTTCGAGATCGCCTTCGCACTGAGCTTCATCCTGCTGGTCCTTGCCTTCACGGTGAACGCCGTGCTCACCCACCTGCAGCAACGGAGTCGGCCCCGATGACCCGCCAGACGCTCCTTCAGGCCCGGCACCTTCGGGTGCGCCGTGGGGGGGCCCAGGTGCTGGAGGTGCCGGCCCTGGACCTCCGCGCCGGGGAGGTGCTCGCCCTCATGGGGCCCAATGGCGCCGGGAAGACCACCCTCATGCTGACCCTGGCCGGCCTCCTGCCCCCAACCGCGGGCGAACTGAGCTTCAGGGGCACCCAGCTCCATTCCCATGCGGATCGCCAGGCCTTCCGCCGCCGCATCACCATGGTCTTCCAGGACCCCCTGCTCTTCGACGCCACCGTGGCCCAGAACATCGCCTCGGGGTTAAAGCTGCGCGGCGTTCCCGCGGCGGAGCGGCAGGCACGGGTGGCCGACTGGGCCCGGCGGCTCGGGCTGGGGGACCTGTTGAACCGTTCAGCCCGGCAGCTCTCTGGCGGCGAAGCCCAGCGCACGGCCCTGGCCCGGGCCTTCGTCCTGAACCCCGACATCCTGTTTCTGGATGAGCCTTTTTCATCCCTGGACGCAGCGACGCGGGAGGGGCTCATCGGCGACCTGGGTGACCTCCTGGCCCAGACCGGCACCACGGCCGTTCTTTCCACCCACGACCAGGGCGAGGCGGCCCGGTTGGCCCACCGCTTGGCCGTAATGCAGCAGGGGCGCATCGTCCAGATGGGAGGGCTGCGGGAGGTCATGAACCACCCGGAGGACCCCTTCGTGGCCGCCTTCGTGGGCATGGAAACGCTGCTCAAGGGCCAGGTGGTGAGGTGTCACGAAGGCCTGCTCTCCCTCCGGCCCAGGAAGGGTCCGGGCGACCGCGAGGTGGTGGCCGTGGGGGAGGCCCAACCCGGCCAGACGATCCTGGTGGGGGTCCGCCCCGAACACGTTTTCCTGTCTTTACATACCGACAACACCAGCAGCGCCCGGAACGCCTTCCCTGGGACTGTGACCAAGGTCATACCCCAGGGCCCCTTCTTCAAAGTCGAGCTGGATTGCGGGTTCTTCCTGGTGGCCTACGTCACGGCCCAATCCCTGTCAGAACTGGGGCTCGCGCCCGGCCGAAGGGTGGTGGCGGCCTTCAAGGCCACGGCCGTGCATGTCATCCGCAAGGGGGGCCCCGACGCCGAACTGTGACCGGCGACCATTGCGGGCGGCAGGGCCCAGGACTAGCCTCGTTTAGAGGGACGGCTGAGCCGTCCCTGTGTGGTTTTGCATCCCCTGAACCCCGTCCGGAGGCGCCTTCGCCATGAAACAGCTGGTGATCGACTTCAAGAAGTGCGATGCAGGGCGCGACTGCGACCACGAATGCGAGATGGAGTGCGCCATCAAGGTCTTCAAGGTGGCCGACCCCGCCATGGCCGCCCTGCAGATCAAGGCCTACGAGGACGGCGGCGGCCATGCCGTGCTCTGCGACCAGTGCGGTGACTGCGTGGTGGTCTGCCCCACCGAAGCCCTCAAGCGCAACAAGCTTGGCGTGGTGATGATCAACAAGCAGCTCTGCGTGGGCTGCTACATGTGCATCGGGTTCTGCGAGAAGGACGCCTTCATGCGGAACCCCGACTGGATCATCCCCCACAAATGCACGTCCTGCGGCCTCTGCGTGAAGGTCTGCCCCCACGGCGCCCTCTCCATCGTGGACGTCCCCGAGCCGGCCGTCCGGATCATCTGAGAGAGGGAATCCCATGAGCCAGCTCGTCTTCGATCCCAACAAGGTGATGGACATCGACTACACCAAGCGCACCGAGTACCTCGACGGCCTCGAAGCCATCAAGGCCGCCCACAAGGTGCTGAAGGAGATCACCTACACCCCCAGCCGCCCGGACAAGGGCTACACCAACCGCACGCTCTACGTGAACGTGGACACCCTCGAGATCACGGAGAAGCCCGTCACCCAGCAGATGAAGGACGTCTTCATCGGCGGCCGCGGTTTCGGCCTGTTCCACCTCTGGAACGCCGTCAAACCCACCACCCGCTGGAATGACCCCGAGAACGAAATCATCATCAGCCCCGGCCCCATCTGTGGCATGACGCAGTACGCGGGCACCGGCAAGTCCCTGGTGGTGAGCCTCTCGCCCCAGACGGATATCCCCATCGATTCCAACGTGGGCGGCTACTTCGGCCCCCTATTGAAGTTCTCGGGCTTCGACGCGCTGGAACTCCAGGGCAAGTCCGACCGGGACATCATCCTGTTCATCGACGGCGTGAAGGGCATCATCCGCATCGAGGAGGCCCCCACGGATCCCGTGGACAGCCACGTCCTCGCGGAAGTGCTGACGCATATGTACGCCGAGGACGAGGCCGATCTGCCCAACATTTCCGTGGTGTCCAGCGGCGCGGCCGCCGAGCACAGCCTTATCGGCATGTTGAACTTCTCCTTCTACGATCGCCGCCGCGGCTGCGTGCGCTTCAAGCAGGCCGGGCGCGGCGGCATCGGCACCGTGTTCCGGAACAAGCGCATCCGGGCGCTGGTCTGCCGCGGCCCCAAGGTCACCGGGGACCTCAACCACCCGGCGGATCCCGAGACCATCGCCAAGACCGGCATCAAGTACCACAAGGAAATCCGCGAGAACGACGGCACCCAGTGCATGATGCGGCGCAACGGCACGGCGCACATCGTGGAGATCATGGACGCCTACGACCTGCTGCCAGTCCACAACTTCCAGTTCGGCTCCCACCCCGATGTCCACAAAATCGACTCCGCCTACTGGCAGCAGCGGCTTACGCAGCACACGGTGGACGGCTGCTGGTACGGCTGCTCCATGGCCTGCGCCAAGGGCGCCGATGGCGTGGTGCTGAAGACCGGCCCCTACCAGGGCCACATGGTCACCGTGGACGGCCCCGAGTATGAGAACGCGGCAGGCCTGGGCTCCAACTGCGGCGTCTTCGATCCCGACTACCTGCTGGAGCTGAACTTCTACTGCGACACCTACGGCATCTGCACCATCACCTACGGCACCCTCACGGCCTTCGTGATGGAGTGCTACCAGCGCGGCATCCTCACCAAGGAGCGCACCGGCGGCCTGGATATGACCTGGGGCAACGCCGAGGCGGACCTGGAGATGATGCACCAGATGGCCCGCGGGATCGGCTTCGGCAAGATCGCCGGCATGGGCGTGAAAAAGATGAAGGAGTACTTCATCCGGAACGGCTACGGCGATCCGCAGCTCATCAACGACATCGGCATGGAGAACAAGGGCCTCGAATACTCCCAGTACATGTCGAAGGAGTCGCTGGCCCAGCAGGGTGGCTATGCCCTCACCAACAAGGGGCCCCAGCACGATGAGGCCTGGCTGATCTTCATGGACATGGTGAACAAGCAGATCCCCACCTTCGCGGACTGCGTGATGAGATCTTCCTTGGTGATCTTGATGCCCGTGGTGGCCGTGAACAGATCCACGTAGTTCTGCACGTGCTCGGGCACCTTGTGGGCCTCGGGCTGTT
>JANYAS010000004.1 GCA_025361205.1 Holophagaceae bacterium | reverse complement strand
CGACAACTTCGTCATGCTGGGCCGCATGGAAGACGGCGGTGGCGCACGCGACAGCGGCTCCTACGGCAGCAAGGCTTCGGGTGGCGGGTCCCAGGATTTCGAAGATCGTGGCGCCCCCAGCCCCGCGGGTGGTGGCGGTTTCCCGGATGATGACATTCCTTTCTAGTTGTCGTTGCCAACGAGGTTGTTCAGCCTAGTGACGGGGGGCTGACCACCTAAGGCCGAATGGGGCCTGTGGTGATTGTAGAAGTGGAGCCAGGCGTTGAGCGCCTGGTTTCGCTCGTCTGAGGTCTGCCAGGTGGGGCCGTAGGCCCACTCGCGGAGAGCGGTCTGAATGAGGCGTTCGGCCTTGCCGTTGGTTCTGGGGCGGTAGGGACGGGTGCGGCTGTGCTTGAGGCCGAAGGCTTCGCGCATGGCCTTGAATGGCTTGGATCGGTAGGCCGAGCCGTTGTCAGTCAGCAGCTTCCGGACGGTGACGCCCTGTTGCTGGAAATGCCAAAGCGCCCTCTGGAGGAAATGAGCCGTGGTGTCCTTCTTCTCGTCGGGGAGCACTTCCATGTAGCAAGCCCGGGAGTGGTCATCCGAGCAGACGTGGAGCACCTGGTAGCCCGCGCCACGATTCCCTTTGTGGCGGATGCCGGTGGCCCGATGGCCCACCTCCCAGAAGTTCGCGAGCTTCTTCGTATCCAGGTGGAGGAGGTCGCCCGGCGTTGCATGTTCGTAGCGGTTTGGTGGCTCCTTCGCCTGGAGATCCGAGACTCGGGAGATTTCGGCCTTCCGCAACCAAAAGCCCACGGTGGAACGAGGGACGCCCAGCTCCGCGGCGATCCGGACCGCCGCTTGGCCCCGCCGCCTTCGACCTACGGCCTCGACGACGAGGCCAAGCTCGTGGCTTCGCGCCAGGCGGTGGGGCTGGCTGGAACGGTCCCGGAGCCCGGCCGACCCTTCAACCTTGAACCGGGCCAGCCAGTGGTAGGCCCGACGGGCGCTGATCCCGATGGACAGGGCTGCTGATCGGACCGTCCAGCCCTCCTCAAGGACGCGCCGGATCAATAATGCTCGACTCGCAGGGCAAGACTTTGCTGAACTGTGGAGGTTCACCCGAGACTCCCGGAAAGCTGTTGGTTGGCGCTTTCAGCTTCCCATATCTCGGGTGAACAACCTGATTGGCAGGTACACCTAGACCGGGAAAGGTCTTGGGCTGTGTTCCCCTCGGATATTCACGCCACCAGCCTGTCCTTACGATGCCACCAGCCAAGCTGACCTACCGGAAGATCAGCAGGTGCAGCACGCCGCGCAACAGGATCCCCACCACGGCGCCACCGATGGCGGGGCGCACCACGGAGGCGCAGCGGGCGCCAGCGGAAATCAACACGGCCACTCCGACCAGATCGCAGGGATTGGTGAGAAAGCCGGCCATGCGGTTCAGCTCCTGGGTGGTTATGGCACCCTCCTTCAGGAGGTTGAGGGTGACGCCCATCATGGCCGTGCCGCCGGCCAGGTACTTGGTGGCCAGGGGCAGGACAGCCACCACCGGAAAGCCAATCCGTCCCATCAGGGGCGAGAGCCCCCGCTCGAGCAGGCTGATGCCGCCGGTTTCCTTGAGGATGTTCACCAGGAAGATGGCCAGGATCAGGATCGGGATGGCGCCGAGGATGACCTGCACCGCCTCCTGGCCACCGGCGATGAGCAGGTTCATGGTCGAACTTCGGGGGCCGATGTCTGGGGTGGCGAGGAACCCTTCGTCGGCATGCCCGCCCCCAGCCGAGCGGGCGAACCAGTAGTAGGTCAGGGCCGCGGCCGCCAGCCCGCCGACGAGGGAGGTCAGCATGATCACGCCGATATTCAGACCCACCGCCACCATGGGAAAGACCACATTGGCCTGGGACATGGTGAGGACCATGGCCAGGGTCGCGGCAATTTCACGCCGACTGGTGCTGTCCTTTTCCATGATCGCCAGGGTGGCGAGCGGGGCCGCGAAACTCACCAGCAAGAGCTGCAGGATGGCGAAGGCTCCAGCCCCGGGGATGCCGAAAACCCGCAGGAAAGGCCGCAGCCAGCGGGCCACCATGGCCAGAATGCCCCTGGCCTCGATCACCTTCATGACGGCCATCATGACGAGCAGCACCGGCAGCAGGACATAGAGCGCCAGATCGAGGCCGGATTTTCCGGACTGCAGGATGAGCCTGACCAGTGCTTCCAAGATGTCACCCTTCCGGCGGCAGCCCCGACCGCATCGTTGCGGCGGGTTGATTTGAGGTTTTCCCTGCTCCTACTTCTCTCCGTTGGCGGCCAGTTCACTCCAGAGGGAGGCTTGCCAATAGGAAGCCAGAGCGGCGAGTTTCTCTTCGTCGTTGCCTTCACGGCGGGCGTTTGCGACCTGGTAGGCCAGTCGAGCGGGACCGGGTACGAACCCCGCGGAGGCTTTGGCCCGGGCTGCGGCCTCCCTGGCATTCCGGCGGGCCAGATCGAGCTGGGCGGTCAGGGCGCGGCGGTTCTCCAGGACCACGCTGCCATGGCCATCGAAACCGGCGCCGAGGGAGTACCACTTGTTCACGAGCTTGGCGCCGTCCAGGAAGGCATAGCCGGCTGCAGCCAGGTTGATGAGCTTCGCGCCGTCGCTGGAGCTGTCTCGCGTCTCGGCCAGCAGCTTGGCCTTCTGGGCCAGATAGTAGTCCGCTTCCCGGTTGGCGATCAGGGCCTTGGCCTCCTCCAGGGACAATCCCTTGCCCTTGGCCACTTCTTCGGTGATCAGGGCGTCGAAGTAGGCCAGCACGGCGGTGGCCACCGAGGCGTAGCTGGTCACGGCGCGATCCACGGCCTTCGCCTTGAGGGGCTTGGCCTCGCCCTCCTCTGCGATGAAATCCTGCATGTCCCGGGCGAATTCGAGTTGGACCTTGGCCAGGTCGTAATAGAGCAGGGGCAGGGTGATCCGCGTCATGAGGGGCCCCAGGCCTTCGGTCTTGAGCTGGATTTTCTTTTCCTGAATCCCCTTGAGCACCGCCACGGAGGAGACGGCAAAGTCATCGGCGATCATGGCCGCAGCCCGCGCCTTCACATAGGTCGTGAAGGCGGCCGAGCTGTTGAGCTGGCCCCCGCGGGAGTGGCTGAGGGCCTTCAGTTCCAGCTGTTGGCCGAAGGCATTGACTTCGCCGTTGATGGCCGCGGCGCCCTGGATGGCTTCCAACAGGCCAGTCTGGTCCCCCTTCATCATGTGGGCGTAGGCGGAGGCCGTCCGCGTGGCGGTGGCATAGGAGGACACGGTCTGCACGTAGCCTTGCAGGGCGGGCATGAGAAAGCCGTTACGCTCGTCGCGCTTGGCGGTCTCGAAGGCCTTGTCAGCCTCGGCCAGGAAGGGCGCGTAGACCGGGGGGGGGACGCCGGAGGCTTTCACCTCGGCCTTGAGGCTGGCCGACTCACGCTCGATCCGGGATTTCCAGGTGGCGAGTTTGGTGCGCAGGAGGGTCTGGGTGGGCAGGGCCGGTTCCATCTCCGCTTCGGCGATGGGCTCGGTGCGGGGCAGCTTGTCCCGGGTGAGGAATTCGTAAGCCTCGTGGAGGTCTCCGATCTCCTTCACCTCCAGGCCCAGCTTCTGCCCCACCAGCAGGAGATCCACGTCCTGCCCGGTCTTCTGATCCTTGTGGTTGCGGCTGCCCAGGGGAAAGCCGAACCGCTTGAGGCCCGCCTGCTTGGCGCCCTCCATCTTCTGCACGATGCCAGACACGGGACCGGAGGTCCCATCTGGGTTGATGGTGCCAGTCATGGTGGTGTCTTGACGGAGTTCCTTGCCCCGCAGAAGGGCCAGCATGGTGGCGGTGGTGAGCATGCCGGCGGAAGGGCCATCCGTGTGTCCGGAGACATGGACGTTGAACTCGCAGTCCGAGATGGAAGCCCCCATGGTCCGGGTCGCGTTGAAAGCGGCCAGCCAGACGGCGGTGCGCCACTGGTTGCCCCCGCCCCCGGCGAATTCCTCGGAGACACCGACCGAAACGGTGCCGGTCCTATTGGGACTTACGCGAATCCGGGCAGGGGCGGTGCCACCCGTGGCCTTGGCCCCGGCTTGTCCCGAGAACCACACGAATTGAACGGTGGCTTCCCGGGACTCTGAAAGCAGCTGAGGGCCGCCCTCCGACATTCCTGGAAGGCCGATGCCGAAGGCCTTCAGGAGCCCCCATCCGGCCAGCAGGCAGATCCCCACAATGCCAGCACCGGCAATGAGCAGCCCTTGTCTGGAAGGACCTGGGGTCTTGGGTTTCACGGAGGTGGCGGCAACCTTCGGAGTGGGCGTTGCTGCGGCGGCCGACTGGGCCCGGGTGCGGATTTCCCGCAGTTCCAGCTTGTGGGAGCCGATTTCCACGATCCCGCCGGGCTGCCAGAGCAGTTCGGTGATGCGCTCTTGGCCCTGCCAGGTCCCATTGCTGCTGCCCAGGTCCTTGATCTTCACCTGGGTCCCGTCGAACAGCACCTCTGCGTGCGTCGAGGAGCAGCGGACATCCGTGAGGATGATGTCCCCTTCCATGCGGCCGATCACGGAGCGTGGCCGGTAGATTTCCTCGGTCACCGGCGGCTGGTCCGGCGCGTGGATGATGAGAAAATAGGAAGGCTCTGAGATCGG
>JANYAS010000179.1 GCA_025361205.1 Holophagaceae bacterium | reverse complement strand
CCGTGGTCTCGCTCACGGCCTTCCTGGGCGGCGTCCTGCTGGCCTACGTCCATGTATTCTTCTTCTCCGCCTCGCTGTTCGAGCACGCCCTCAAGGGCTGGTCGGTGCTCTTCCCGCGCTACCGGCTCATGCCAGCCCTGGACGGCTACCAGCTCGCGGTGCTCTTCTTCCTCACCGTGCTGCCCTACACCGCCGCAACCCTGGTGCCCTGCTGGCGCGCGGCCACGGTGGATCCCGATGCGGCCATGAGGTCCTGACCATGATCCAGCTCGATCAGGTCGTGAAGACTTACCAGGCCGGACTGGCCACCCCCTTCACCGCCGTGGATGGCGTCAGCCTCAGCGTTCCCGACGCCAGGCTCACGGTGCTCAAGGGGCCCAGTGGCTCCGGCAAGACCACCCTGCTTACCCTGATTGGCTGCATGGCCCGGCCCACCTCTGGTCGCATCCACCTCCACGGGCTGCCCGCCGGCACCCTGTCCCAGCTGGCCGAGGGCGAGGCGCTGGAGATCACCAGCCTGCCGGAGCGCTTCCTCACCACCATCCGGCGACGCACCTTCGGCTTCATCTTCCAGCAGTTCAACCTCATTCGCGGCATCTCGGTGCTGGAGAACGTGACCCTGCCCACCTATCCCACCGGCGAGGACCACCGCTCCGTGGAGGCCCGGGCCGTGGCGCGCTTGGAGAGCCTTGGGCTGGCCCGGCACATCCATGCCTCCGTGGACCGGCTGTCCGGAGGCGAGGCCCAGCGGGTGGCCATCGCCCGGGCTCTCATCAACGATCCCGCAGTGATCATCGCCGACGAGCCCACCGCCCACCTCGACTCCCGGCTCTCCGAAGACTTCATGCGGCTCATGGGGGAATTCAGGGCCGCGGGCAAGACTCTGCTCATCACGAGCCACGATCCCATCGTGTACGACTCGCCGCTGGCGGATCGCGTCATTGAGATGCGTGACGGCCGCGTCGTGGCCGGGCCATGATCCAGCATCCTGGCATCCTCGCCCTCCTCCTCGCCTCCGGGCTCGTGAGCCTGCTGTTGACAGCCGCTGGCTGGCAGGGGTTCCGGATCCTCCTCCGCTGGGATCAGCACAGCGGCAGCGAGGCGCAGTTAGAGCTGGAGCGCCGCACCTACCTGGTGTCCACACTGGTGGCGGCCGGGCTGGTCATTCAGATCCTGTCGCTCTTTCTATTCTGCTTCACGGCGGATGGCCTGCACTCCCAGTTCGTGGGGGCCATGTGCGCCGCCGGGTCGCTGGCCGTGAACCCCTTCGGCTATCCCACCCTAATGGCCAAGATCGCCACCTGCCTGCTGGCCGGCGTATGGCTCGTCCTCCACCGCGTGGACACCCAGGGCCATGACTATCCGCTGATCCGCCCCAAGTACGCCTTGCTGCTCATCCTGGTGCCCCTGGTGCTGCTGGAGGCCTGGCTGCAGGTGCGCTATCTCACGGGTTTGAAGGCGGACGTGATGACCTCTTGCTGCGGCAGCCTGTTCGGTCAGGGCCGCCAAGGACTCGCCTCTGAGCTGGCAGGACTGCCCTCGCGGATCATGCAGCCGGTCTTCTGGGCGTCCTTCACGGCCCTGATCGCGGCGGGTATCCTCCTTTTGCGCACGAAGCGCGGGGCTGCCGTGTTCTCCGCCTTCAGCCTGGCCTTTCTGCTGGTGGCCGTGGCCTCGCTCGTCTCCCTCTTCTGCCTCTACATCTACGAACTCCCCACCCACCATTGCCCTTTCTGCCTGCTGCAGCGGGAGCACGGGTTCGTGGGCTATCCGCTCTACGGAGCCCTGCTGGGCGGAGCGATTTCAGGGCTCGGTGTGGGCGCCCTCGAGCCCTTCCGTCACCAGAAGAGCTTAGCGGAGGCCCTGCCGTGGATGCAGGCGCGCCTCGCCTGGACCGCCCTCAGCCTGGCCGGACTCTTTACCCTGATCGTGGGGATCTGGATGTTCCTGTCCCCCCTGAAGCTATAGAACCGGTTCCGGTTCCCTCAGTGCGCCGCCGCGTTGGCCTTGGCGTTCCAGATGCGGGTCATGATGAAGGCTCCCATGAGGCTGAAGGGGATGATGGATCCGACCCACACCCAGGCATGTATGGGCTGGTGGCCCTGGGTGGCCACGCCATCCCAGCCATAGGTCTTGAAGATCCAGCCTAGGCCGAAGCCCGTCAAGCCCGAGCCGATGTACTGAATGCCATCCAGGGCGCCCGCCACGGAGGCCGCAGCCTTGCGACCGCCAAAGTCCATACTGGCCGTGCCACTGAGCATACCGTGGACGCCAAAGATGAACATGGCCGTGAGGCCCAGCAGGATCACGGCCCACACCTGGCCGCCCGTGCTGCCTTGGCCCAGGGTCATGCCCAGCAGCCCCAGCATCACCACCTGCACCAGGTAGAAGATGAAGGCCACTGGTGGTCGTCGGGACTGGAACAGCTTGTCGCTCATCCAGCCGCAGAGCAGGCCTCCCAGGATGCCACCGGTCATGAAGGCGATCCCCGTCCACCAGAAGAGGTGCTCCTTCTTGCTGAGGTGGTAGACCTCCTGCAGGTACTCCGTGAAGTAGAGCATCACGCCCTGGCGCACGAAGCCGGTGCAGAATTCGGCAAAGATGAGCGCCACAATGATCGGGTTATGGAAGACCTTGCGGATGAGGTCCCTCAGGGGCAGAGGTGTGTCCTCCGCGAGGTGGGCGCTGGATCCGTCCCCGGTGTCGAAATCGGGGTGCCCGGCATGGCTGGGGCGATTGCGCACCAGAAACCAGTCCACCACGAACATCAGGGTCATGGCGGTCGCAGGCACGAACCAGATGACCGTCCAACTGTGGAAGCTGGCCAGTAGCCAGGCTCCGATGGTGGTGGCCAGGAAGTATCCCGAGCTGATCATGATGCCGAAGATGCCGCCGAAGACGCCTCGTTCCTGCACGTGGAACCAGGTGCTGTTGACTTTCACCACCGAGAGGGCCCCGAAGCTCTGGAAGTACATGTTTAGGCTCCAGAGCAGGCTCATGCTCACCATAATCTTGGTGACATAGCCGTTCAGGAACATAAGCCCGATGAGCAAGTTCAAGATGGCGGCACCCAAGGCGCCGACGAGGATGGCCTTTCGCCCGCCGATGCGATCGGCGATGGGCCCGTTGAGGGCCACGGCCAAGCCATAGGTCCAAAACCCCGCGGAGGCGATGATCCCCATCTGCAGCTTGTCCAAGTGGTACCAAGCGCCGATGTCGTTTTTCACAATGTTGAAGTTGTAGCGGCCCATGTACATGGTCGCGTAGGTCAGCCCCAGGGGGAACCAGTTCAAGAAGCGGCGGAGTCTATAGGCAGGACTGTGGTCCAAAGGTACCTCGATGGTCTCCAGGGTACCGGAGCCCTCCCCGTCTCCCTAGCGACGAGGCTGTAACTCTGGTCAAAGCCGCCCAGGTCTGGGGCGGGTTACTCCACCTTGCGGAAGACTTCGTCGGTCCCCGTCAGCTCCCAGGCGCCCTTGCGCCGCTCGAAGGTGGCATGTCGGGGCTTGGTTTGACCCACCTTCACCTCCTGATGGAGGGCCTGGAACAGGGCGAACTGGGCCGTGGGTTTTTCCAGCCGGATCTCATAGATCACGCGGACACCCTCACGGGTGGTGACGGGGTTTGGAAGGACGCGCACGAACACCGCCTCGGCTGCTGGCATCGAAAAGCCCTGGGGGGCGGCCTTGATGGCCTTGGGCGCATCAGGCTTCAGCCGGAACGTGATGGTCTCCTGGCTGCCTTCGGTTTTGCTGGAGCTTTCGAACCAGCCGCTCTTGTCGAGGTTCTCCTTGAGGGTCATCAGTCGGAGGTGGGCAGGGCTGCCCTTTTCAGCCGAGGCCTTTTCCGGCACCGTGACGGGGATCACCACGGGGTAATCCTTGCGGATCAGGTCCTCGGCCTTGGTGCGCTCCAACTTGGAACTGCAGGCCAGGGTCAGAAGGAGAACGGGCAGAAGCAGGGCGGGGCGCATGGTTGTTCCTTTGCGGTTCGCAAAGATGGTGACACAACAAGACGCCGGTCTTGTAACCACGCAGTATCCTATGGGTCCAAAAGATTAGGAGATCCACCGTGAATCCTGGCTACCTGGCCCACCTCACCCACGAGATTGATCAACTCAAGGAGGCGGGCCTCTACAAAATGGAGCGGGTTATTACTTCGCCTCAGCAGCCCCGGATGACGGCGAATGGCAGGGAGGTCGTGTGCCTTTGCGCCAACAATTACCTAGGTTTGGCCAACCATCCGGAGGTGATCGAGGCTGCCAAGGCGGTGATGGACGGCCATGGTTTTGGCATGGCTTCCGTGCGCTTCATTTGTGGCACCCAGGACATCCACCAGGAACTGGAACGGAAGCTCGCGGCCTTTCTGGGCTTCGAGGACACCCAACTCTATTCTTCCTGCTTCGACGCTAATGGCGCCATCTTCGAAGGCTTGCTGGGAGAGGAGGACGCGATCATCAGCGATGCGCTGAACCACGCCTCCATCATTGACGGCATCCGGCTCTGCAAGGCCAAGCGGTTCCGCTACGCCAACTCCGACATGACCGACCTGGAAGCCCAGCTCCAGGCTGCCGATGCCGCGGGTGTTCGGTTCAAGCTGGTGGTCACCGACGGCGTCTTCAGCATGGACGGCACCATCGCCAAGCTTGCGGAGATTTGCGATCTGGCTGAAAAACATGGCGCGATGGTGATGGTGGATGATAGCCACGCGGTGGGGTTCATGGGTGAGCACGGCCGGGGCACGCCTGAGCATTGCGGGGTGATGGGTCGCGTGGACTTCATGACGGGCACCTTTGGCAAGGCCCTGGGGGGCGCTTCCGGCGGCTACATCGCGGGGAAGCGAGAGGCTATCGAATGGTTGCGGCAGAAGGCCCGCCCCTACCTTTTCTCCAACTCCGTGGCGCCTACCATCGTGGCCGCCACTTTAAAGGTGTTGGATCTACTCAAGGACAGTGGGGACCTCATCCGGCGCGTCCACGAGAATGCCCGCCGCTTCCGGACGGGGATGGAGAAAGCGGGCTTTAAGCTGCTCCCGGGCGAGCACCCCATCGTGCCCGTCATGCTCTACGAGGCGCCCCTGGCCCAGGAGTTCGCCAAGCGGTTGCTGGACGAAGGCGTCTACGTCATCGGCTTCTTCTTCCCCGTGGTGCCCAAGGGCGTGGCCCGCATCCGCACCCAGATGTCCGCTGCCCACACCCCCGAGGACATCGACCACGCCATCGCCGCCTTCACCAAGGTCGGACGCGAACTGGGCGTGATCGCCTGATTCCGCGCTACAGAACGATGTACCGGTAGGCTCCGGGATTCTGCTCTTTCAGCAGCAACTGGATGGTCCAGCGCCCGTCTGGGTAGCGCTCGTACATCGTGGCGCTCATGACGGATTCCTTCATCCAATCGCGGATGTCCTCGTAGCGTTCGAAGACAGGCGGTTCCCATTCCATTTCGGTGGCAGCCCGGGATGCCGATCCCGGTTTGATGTAGTCCTGAAGGCGCGTCAGCGCAGCTTGAGGGGTTTGCACGGTCAACTCCAGACATTCGGTTTCTAAACGGATCGGCACGCCTTTGTTGGGTTCGGTGTCGCCCTACGCCGTGGGCTGGAAGCGCCTAACCGCAGTCCTTGATGCGGGCCTCGAAGGCCCCGTCCACCCCAGGAAAAGCGGACCCGATGAGGATCCGCAGAGCTTCCAGACTGTCCGCATCAAGGTCTCTGGAAAAAGCAATGGCCATGCCGTCCCCATCGGAGCGGACCACGGTGCCTCGCGTGACGATCCGCTTACCGGCTTCAGCGTTGTCCAGGAGGATGGCCACGCCACAACTGCTACCCACCGGGAGACGCTCCGGACCACCGATCAGGATACCGCCCAGGCTGATGTTCATCACCCTGGTGAGCTCGATGATCTGATTTGGCGCGACCACTTTCACCCGGTAGGTAGCGGGAATCCGGAGGAACTCTCGTTGATTGGAGGACACGTTCACCATGGGTAGCCAGAATGGTCCTGGCCCCCAGATGATAGCGCGGAGCCAGCCTTCAGAAGACGTCTGCGTCCCTCACCGCCTTTACCAATACGGAATGCAATCAGGCTGGATCAGAGCCAGCCCGAGGCCTGGTCAGGAGCAGGTGGACTGCGAGCAGGACCAGGCCGAGGTCGCGCCACAGCACCCAGCGCATGTCCGCCAGCCGTTGAGCTTGGGTTCTGGGCGCAGCGGCACCAAAACAGCCACAATCCACCGGATGCTGCCTGGCCAGGTTGATGCCGACGGCCAGCGAGAACGCCAGGAGCAGGGTGGCGGTCCAGGCGGCTGCAGCCCGGGTCCAGAGGTTCAGACAGAGGGCTCCGCCGCAGAGCAGTTCCAGCCAGGGCAACGCCAGCGCCAGGGGATGCAGGGACCAGCCGGGAAAAAGCTCATAGGCCCAGATGGCTTTCGCGAAGCCCGGGGGGTCGGCGAGCTTGGGCAGGGCCGCTGCCAGGAACACCAGACCGAGGCCCCAGCGGGAGACCCTCAGGGTCCAGGGATGGCTCAGCCAGCGCCTCACTTCCGGCCTTTCTCGACGGCGCGGCCCGCCGCGGTCCAACCAGGGAAGCCATCCCGGTAGACCAGTAGCCGATAGTCGCCCCGGGCCAGGAACTTCATGGCCAGGAGGTGGGAGTCCCGGCAGTCGCCCCCGCTGCAGTAGATGACGATGGGATCCTCCGGGCCGGGATGGCGCGTGGCCAGCACGTGGAACAGGCGGTCCTCCAGATCTGCCTCCCAAACCGGTAAGGAGAAGGCGCCGGGAATGTGGCCAACCTCGAATTCCTGGCTGCGGCGTGCATCCAGGAAGATGGCGTGCGCCTGGAACCGCTCCCAGGCTTCCCGGTCGTCAATCTCGCGGATGGGATCGGCCTGGATCAGGTTCGAAGAGGTGCCCGCCGGGGAGGTCATCGGGGCGGGTTTTGGGATGGGGACAGGGATCGAGGATCGAGCAGCCGAGCCCATGGGCTTGGCTGCCGGGGTCGGGTGCGCCGCATCGGTCGGCACTGGGATGGGAGCGCTCGGGAGGGGTCTCGCGATGGCGGGAAGGGCTGGGAGGGAACTCCACCAGGCTAGGCGCCGATGGGGCGGGGCCAGGGCATTGGAAAGCAGCGCTGCCAGCAACGCCAGCGCTGCCAGGAGGGCCATATGGATGGGTGTGTGAAGAACTTTCAGGGGCATGAAGCCCATTATTAGCCAGGCAAGGCGTCTTTGCCTGCATAACCCTCGGTGTGGATATCCATGACCGCCCGGCCTGAGGGATCCACCCAATTCTGGAAGGCTGCGTCCCACTTCAACGCGGTCTCCGTGCTGCAGGCCACGCTGCGTTCAAAGGGCACGCAGTTGACCGCCGTGGCGCTGGGGAAGTGGTGCTCGAAGAGCTGCCGGTACAGATAGGCTTCCTTGGTCTCGGGGGTCTTGACCGGGAAGCGTTCCGCGGCGCCCCGCAAACTGGCATCGCTGACCTCCCGCTCGGCATGGGCTTTCAGGGCGTCGATCCAGGCGTAGCCGACGCCATCCGAAAACTGCTCCTTCTGACGCCAAAGCACCTCGTCGGGGATGGCGCCTTCAAAGGCTTTGCGCAGGGGGTATTTCTCGATGGGCTTGGGGCGGGGTGCGTTCCGGGGCAGCTTGACGGAGGGATCCATCCGCATCGCCACGTCGAGAAACTCCCGGTCCAGGAAGGGCACGCGGGCCTCGATGCCCCAGGAGGCGCTGGACTTGTTGGCGCGGGCGCAATCATAGAGGTACAGCTTCTGGAGCTTCCGCACGGTCTCCGCATGGAGTTCCTGGCCGTCCGGCGCCTTGTGGAAGTAGAGGTAGCCGCCGAAGATCTCGTCGGCCCCCTCGCCTGACAGCACCATCTTGATGCCCATGGCCCGGATCTTCCGCATGAGGAGGTACATGGGCGTCGAGGCCCGGATGGTGGTGATGTCGAAGGTCTCCACGTGGTAGATCACGTCGGAGAGGGCATCCAACCCTTCCTGGACCGTGAAATGGATTTCGTGGTGAATGGCGCCGATGTGATCGGCCACCTTGCGCGCCGGGGCCAGGTCCGGCGCGCCAATGAGCCCCACCGCGAACGAGTGGATGCGGGGCCACCAGGCGGGGGTGGCGCCACCCTCCTCCACCCGGCCTTCCCGGTATTGGGCGGCGATGGAGGCGATCACGGAGGAATCGACCCCACCCGAGATCAGCACACCGTAGGGCACATCGCACATGAGCTGGCGGCGCACGGCGGCCTCCAGGGCCTCCCGGAGGGCCACGGGGTCATAGGGCTCGTCCGGAACGTAGCCCGGCTCCGCCCAGTCCGGCTGGTAGTAGCGCTGGAAGCCCTTGTCCGCTTCGTGGCCCAGGTAGTAGTGGCCCGGGGGAACCTCGCGGATGCGATCACAGTGGCCCACCAGGGCCTTCATCTCCGAGGCGACGACGAGGTGTTCATGGCGATCCCACCCCACGTAGAGGGGAATGACCCCGATGGGATCTCGGGCGATGAGGAAGGTCTCGCGCTTGGGGTCGTGGAGCACGAAGGCGAAGATGCCGTTCATGCGGTTCAGGAAATCCCGGGGGTGAAGTTCGTCGTAGAGGTAGAGGATCACTTCGCAGTCCGACAGTGTCTGAAAGTCGTGGGGCTCCCGCAGGCTGTGCCTCAGGTCCTGATGGTTGTAGATCTCCCCGTTGACCGCCAGCACCGTGCCCTTGAGGGTGTCCACCAGGGGCTGGGCCCCATGCTCCACATCCACGATGGACAGGCGCTCGTGGACGAGGATGGCCCGGTCATCGCTGTAGATGCCGCTCCAGTCTGGCCCCCGGTGCCGGATCTTGCGGGCCATGGCCAGGGCCTGCCGCCGGAGTTCCCCTGGATTGGAGCGGGCCGGGTCGATGCCGAGGATGGTGAGGATGCCGCACATGGAAGCTCCAAAAGAAAAAACCCCGATCCGCTTTCGCGAATCGGGGTGGTCCGGGAAGCAGGAATCTTAGGAGATGCCCTCGCCGGCCCACGCGCGATCCGCGCGAGGGTACCGATTGGGATTGCGGTTGGGCCGCAGGAGGGGTGCAGTCATGAATCGCCTGAAAGCACCTTATCGGCTGGTTTCGCAGATCGTCAAGAACCGAATGGAAAAATAGGCTGGACTTGCTCTTGATGATGAAATGGTCCGGTAGGAGGTCTGAATGAAAGCCCTGTTGAAGACCAAGCGCGAAGAAGGCATCTGGATGGGCGAAGCGCCCATGCCGGAAGTGGGACCCAACGACGTCCTGATCCGGGTCCACCAGAGCGCCATTTGCGGGACTGACATCCACATCTACAACTGGGATGAATGGGCTCAGAAGACCATTCCCGTGCCCATGGTGGTGGGCCACGAGTACTTCGGGGTTATCGAAAGGGTGGGTGGCGAGGTCGAGGGTTACCAGGCTGGCGACCGGGTCAGCGGCGAGGGTCACATCACCTGCGGTCACTGCCGCAACTGCCGGGCGGGCAAGCGCCACCTCTGCCGCAACACCGTGGGTGTGGGCGTGAATCGCACGGGCTCCTTCGCGGAATATCTAAGCATTCCGGCCTTCAACGTGTTCAAGGTGCCTGATAACGTGCCGGACGAAGTGGCCTCCATCTTCGATCCCTACGGCAACGCCGCCCACACGGCCCTCAGCTTCGACATGGTGGGCGAGGATGTTCTGATCACCGGCGCGGGTCCCATCGGCATCATGGCCGTGGCCATCGCCCGGCACGTGGGTGCGCGGCACGTGGTGATCACGGATGTGAACGAATACCGGCTTGAGCTGGCCCGGAAGATGGGCGCCACCGTGGCCGTGAACCCCTCCAAGAAGAGCCTGCCCGAGGTGATGAAGGATCTGGGCATGACCGAGGGCTTTGACGTCGGCCTCGAGATGAGCGGCAACCGGAGCGCCTTCGAATCCATGCTGGAAGCCATGCACCATGGGGGCCGCGTCGCCCTGCTGGGCATCCTCCCCGGAGACTGCGCCATCGATTGGAGCCAGGTGATCTTCAAGGGGCTCATTCTGAAGGGGATCTACGGCCGGGAGATGTTTGAGACCTGGTACAAGATGGCCGCCATGATCCAGAGTGGCCTGGACATCACGCCCGTCATCACCCACCGCTTCGGCATCGATGACTTCCAAAAGGGTTTCGACGCTATGAGAAGTGGCCAGAGCGGGAAGGTGATCCTGGATTGGGGGGTGCGCTAGCTCGTTGCCATCGAGCAGCACCAGGGAAATGCGGCCATTGACCGTATTTTGGTAACTGCGCACGCCGGTGCACAGCTTGGCTTCATGCTGACGGGAACCTCAACGAAGGGGCTGCGGCTGGGGCAGGGGGGGGAAGGTGGGTTCAGCCCAGGGCATCCCGTCCTTGATCAGGATGTCGGCTGCCAGCCCCTCTCCTCCGGGCTGGAGGTCGGTTCCGAGGCAGGCCAGGTAGTAGCTTTCGAGCTTGGTGTTGAACCGCTGCCGCGCCGGGCCGCGCTTGGTGGGCAGATCTTCGATGGGACGGGGGACGTAGGCCCGATAGAGGAAGGGATGACCCCAGGGGGTTTGGGGCACCTGGTCGAGGTAATCCGGCACCAGGTCCGCCAGCGACATGGGATATTCACTCCGCTTTGTCTTGTAGCGGATCAGCGCATCGGTGACCCGCTTCATGCCGGTCCGGACCTGCCGCTGCCGGTCGGCGACATCCCGACTCACGAACGCTTCGATGAGGTAAAGATCGCGCTTGGCCTGCTGGGCGGCTTCGGTATCGGGGTACCGCTCGGTCAGCTGCTTCATCATGGCCCTGGCCTCCAAGCTGCGCCCTTCCAGGTTCAGCTTCCGCGCCTCCTCGTAGAGGTTTCCGGGGAGCCTGGGGTCTTCAGAACTGCACCCGGCCAGCATCAGCAGCGAGAACAGGGTGGAGGCGACACGCGAACCAAGCATGGCCTGAACCTTAGCAGAGCCTGGCTCCACCTTGAAGTGGGCCGTCGTGCGGGACCGCTTTTTCGCTTTCAGGTCGAGAACGGCCTCTAAGATAGAGAGAGGATGGGGGGCACGATGACCGACAGACCGATGCTGGTGGGCATCGTAGGGGGATCTGGAAGCGGCAAGACCTCGGTGGCCGCGGAGTTGGTGAAACGGCTCCAAAAGAAGGCCGTGGCCACCCTTCTTCTGGATATGGACGCCTATTACGCGCCGTTGGAGGTGGTGAAAGGTCGATTCGGTGGCCGGCCTGTGAACTGGGACCACCCCCACGCCTTCGACCTCGAGTTGATGGCCGCCCACCTCGCAGCCTTGCATCGAGGGGAGAGCATCAGGAAACCGCGCTACGACTTCACCCTGTCCGACCGTACCGGCTGGGAGGAGCCACTGCCACCCGGCAAGGTGGTCATTCTGGAGGGCTTGCTGCTCTACGCCCTATCTGAGTTGCGGGACCAGCTGGACATCAAGATCTTCGTGGATACCGATGCCGACATTCGGATCCTCCGCCGCATCCGGCGCGACACGCAAGAACGGGGGCGAAGCCTCGAGAGCGTCATGGACCAGTACGAGAACAGCGTTCGACCCATGCACCTGGAATTCGTGGAACCCAGCAAACGGTGGGCCGACCTCATCGTGCCCACGGGCGTGGAGAACCGCACCGCCATGGATGTCATCACCCACCACATCTGCAGCCGCGTGCTCGGTCTGGGAGAGCCTCAGCGTGTTTGAGAAGAACATCAATCTATCCGCCGGGGAATTTCGGGACTTACCGATGTCCGTGCAACGTCTCGACGTCCGGGAGCCCTGGGAGTATGCGTTGGCCCACATTCCCGGGGCGAGCCTTATCCCCCTGGGCGACCTGGCGGAGCGGGTCGGCGAGCTGGATCCGGCCCGGCCCGTGGCCGCCTACTGCCACCATGGGGCCCGGAGCCTCCATGCCCTGCGGTTTCTCCAGAGCGCAGGATTCCCCGACTTGGCGCATTTGTCCGGGGGCATCGATGCCTATAGCCGCCTCGACCCCTCTGTGCCGAGCTACTGATGCGCCTGCTGCATCGCCACTCGGAGGGCTTCGATCCTGCGGTGCCCTGGACGCAGGAATCGGAAAGCGTCCGCCAGGATTCTCGCCTATTCCGCCAGATCGTGGCCCAGCGGCGCAGCCCCCATACAGGGCGCCAGCACGCCTTCTACCGGCTTCAGGGGCCTGACTGGGTGAATGTGGTGGCCTTCACTCGGGCGGGAGAACTGCTGGTGGTCGAACAATTCCGTCATGGCATCGACGCCTCCACCCTGGAGATTCCAGGCGGCGGCTGCGACCCAGAGGAGACTCCGGGGGCGGCCGGTCGGCGTGAACTGCGGGAGGAGACCGGGTTTGTTTCCGGGCATTGGGTGGCTCTGGGGTCCTGCACGCCCAACCCGGCCACCCAGACCAATCACTGCCATACCTTCCTGGCCCTGGACTGTGATCCGGATGGCGCGCTGGAACTGGACCCCGCCGAGGAACTGCAGGTCTGGGCCTGCCCTTGGACGGAATGGCAAGCCCGTATGCGTCAAGGGGAGATCCAACACGCCTTGGTATTGGCGGCTTTCCAGCTCCTGAGCCTATGGGAAGGCTGGCCCGCGCTGCTCCGGCAATTGGAGACTGAGGTCGGTCGGGGGTAGGCTGTAGGAAACGGGAGGACTTGATGGCCAGCGAATGCTCTTTTGACGTGGTGTGCAAGGTGGACCTGGATGAGGTGAAGAATGCCTTGTCCCAGGCCATGAAGGAGATCGGGCAGCGCTTCGATTTCAAAGGCTCCGTCTCGAAGATCGAGCTCAAGGACGACAAGGTGCTGGTGCTCAGCAGTGACGACGAGGTGAAGCTCAAGGCCGTCATCGACGTGCTGCAGACCAAGCTGCACAAGCGTGGGGTCAGCATCCGCAGCATGGAATACGGCAAGATCGAGCCTGCGACCAAGGGCAGCGTCCGCCAGGAAGTCACCATCAACCAGGGCATCCCCGTCGATAAGGCCAAGGGCCTCATCAAGGCCATCAAGGACGCCAAGATCAAGGTACAGGCCAGCATCCAGGGCGACCAGCTCCGGGTGAGCGGCAAGAGCCGCGATGATTTGCAGGAGGTGATCGCCCTTTTCAAGAAGGACGATCAAGGGCTCGACCTCCAGTTTACGAACTACCGCGGTTGAGCCTGTGAGCCGTTTGGATCTCTCCCGATACTTCCAGCCCATCGCCCCCAAGCTGTTGGGCGTGGAAGCGGAGCTGCAGCGCATCCTGCAGAGCGACGTGGAGGTGGTCCAGAAGCTGGCAGATCATGTTCGGGGCGGGCAGGGCAAGCGGTTGCGTCCGGCCCTGGTGATGCTGTCCTCGAAGTTCTGCGGCGTCCAGAATGGGGATGATGTGCGCTTCGGGGCCGTGTTCGAGCTGATCCACACGGCAACCCTGGTCCACGACGACGTCATCGACCATGCTCAGCTCCGCCGCGGCATGCCCACGCTCAATCGGCTCTGGGGCAACACCCTTACCGTGCTGTTCGGCGACCTGCTCTACCTAGTGGCCATGGGCGAGGCCATCGCGGGACGCAGCTGGCGGATGATGGAAATCTTTGCGGAGGTCACCACTCGGATGATCGAGGGCGAGCTCATCCAGAACGACGTGCTATTCAAGCTGGACACCAGCCGCAAGGACTACTTCGACGTCCAGGAGCGGAAGACCGCCCTCCTGTTCAGCGGCTGCACCGAGACTGGGGCCGTGCTGACCGGACGGAGCGAGGCCGAATGCGGTGCCATGCGGCAGTATGGGCTGGAGGTGGGACGGGCCTTCCAGCTGGTGGACGACCAGCTCGACTACACCGCCACCAGCGAGCAGCTGGGCAAACCCGCCTTTAGTGATCTGCGCGAGGGTAAGCTCACGCTGCCCATGCTCACCCTGCTGGAACAGGCCCCGGACGAAGTGCGCTCCCTGATTCGTACCATCTGGGACCGGGG
>JANYAS010000172.1 GCA_025361205.1 Holophagaceae bacterium | reverse complement strand
GTTGCCGCTGCCGCAGGCGGGGTCGAGCACCTTGACGTGGGCGAGGTGACGCTGGAAGTCGTGGAGCACGGCCCGGGCCTTGACCTGGTCGGCGTCGGTGGGCTGCAATCCGAGCAGCGCCATGGCCTCGGCCTGGGCCAGCTCCCAGTCGGCCCGGAGGGGTTCTTCCAGAGCCGGAAGCAGCAGCCGCTCGACGTAGGCCCGGGGCGTGTAGTGGGCGCCCAGACGGTGGCGTTCCCGGGCGTCCAGGGCGCTCTCCAGCAGGGTGCCGAAGATGGAGGGGTCCACCTCGGACCAGTCGAACCGCGCGGCCCCGGCCAGCCGGGCGATCTCGTCGGCGTTGAGGTCCAGGGCCAGGCTCTCGGAGAAGAGACCGCCGTTGAAACGAAGCACCTTCAGGGGGCCCCAGAAGCCGCCGGTGTTCATGGCGTCCCACAGGGACTCCAGGCCCTTGGGGAAGGCTTCGGGGTGCGACCTCCAGGCGCCTTCCAGGGCGTTCTGGAAGAGCTTCTCGGGCAGCAGGCCCACGTCCTCGGCGAAGAAGGTGAAGACCGTCCGCATGAGGAAGCGGGCCACGACCTCGGCGGGGAAGCGGGTCTCCAGGCTGCGAGCCAGACCGCCCAGGGCCGCGGCCACGTTCTTGGTGACGGCGGTACGGGTGCGGGCGGGGTCGAGGCTCAGAGGATCATTCCAGATGGCCTTGAACCGCTCCTGGACCTTGGGATCCCGCAGGTCGTCCAGGGTGAAGCTGCGGCGAGCGCCGTAGCCGCCGTAGGTGCCCGAGAATCCGTCCCAGACGTGGAAGGCGTGGCCGATGTCGCAGGTGAGGATGAAGGGGGGCCGCACGGCGAGGTTGCGGGCGTAGTTCACGGCCTGCCCGAAGGCGGCCTCCATGTAGCGGTCGTAGGCCCGGGTGCCGCGCCGGGGCGAGGAGCCTGGGGTCTCCGTGGTACTGCCTTGCTTGGCTTCCAGGACGAAGCAGCCTTCGCGATAGAGGTCGATGGCGCCGGTGGTGATCGTGCCGTCCAAGTGGGTGAGCTTGAGGTCCTTCTCGAAACAATGGGTGGCCCCGGCCCCCTTGGGCTCCGGCACCGGCAGTTCCAGCACGGCGCAGAAGTCCCGGAGGAAGGACTGGAAGTTGGCCCGTTCATTCCCGGCGGAACCCCGCCAGGTCGCAAGGAAGGCATCTAGGGCAAGGGGGGGCATGGGGTTTACCTTACCCGGGGGTCATTCAGTTCGACTACCACGGAGCTGTCCAAGGAGGCAAAGGTCCATACTCGACGCCATGAAGCCTGCCCAACCAACCCTTCCAATGCAATTACCGGATGATGGTGCATGATTTGGTCCCAACTTCATGATCGACCATGCGGGCCAGATCATGACGGATGCCCGCATTGCCATCGTGGAACTGGTCGCGAATAGTTACGATGCAGGGGCCACCAATGTCCATGTGACCTGGCCCGACAAGGTAGAGGGCCTTTTCACAATCATGGACGACGGCTCGGGGATGACTCGGGATGAGTTCAAGCGGCGCTGGAGAACCCTGAAATACAACCGACTCCAGGAGCAGGGACCCAAGGTTCAATTTCCTGCGGGTGTAAGGCTACGCGAACGAACGGCCTTCGGTCAGAACGGGAAAGGGCGGCACGGGGCTTTCTGTTTCTCGGATGCCTACTCTGTTGAAACTTGGCGTGACGGCCAATCCTTGACAGCCGTTGTGACACTGGCGTCGAACATCAATGTTCCCTTCAACTGCCGGATCGTAACTTTGGGAGAGGTAAGCGTTCAGCCCCCCACCCGACGGCAGGCAATCCGGCGTAGGGCAGGCGCATCACCCTCGCAAAGCCGGGGCAGGTTGCTCTTCGAGCTTGGCCTGGGGGGCACGGGTTAGCCAGTCGAGGAGGTGGCTGCCTCGCCTGCGGGCGGTCCCCGCGAGGGTCAGCATGCGCTCGACGAAGCGGGCGCCATCCTCGCTGTCCACGCCCAGGCTCACCTTCCGCCAGAGCACGGCCTTGCGGATGCTCCGCTCGGCTTCATTGTTGGTCGGCTTCTGGATGCAGCAACGGCTACTTGCAGTCGCAGTCGTCGCCGCAATCGCCCTTCTCCATGCCGGCCTCTTCGCAGGCGCAGGCATCGCCGCAGCAGCCGCCTTCGGCCCCGTCGGTGAGGGTGGACTGCGCCAGGGCCATGATGATCGAGTGGGGATCACCCTTCACCCGCAGGGCCATGTTCACGGCCTCGATCATATCCTCCTTGGATACGCCCAGTTCCGTCAGACGGGACTGGTGGGCCCGGAAGGCCCGCTCGGCGTTGGCGCCGATGGCGGCGCCCAGGGCGATGAGGTTGAGGGTGGTCTCGCCGAGGCCGGCCAATGCGGAGGTCGGGGTTTGGGGTGCGGTCTGGGTGGTCATGGGGCTCCGTTTTGCAACCCCTCCAGCCTACCCTAGGAGCCTGTCCAAGTATTCGAGCGCCCCGCGTTGGGCCCAGGCGGGATGCACCGCAACCTCTCGCTCTCGCAGGCCACGCCCGTGGCCTGCTCCCACTCGGCCTTCGGCCTCGCGGAGCGCGGAACCGGGCCCGCAGGGCGATGTGGTGGCATCGTTCACCCTTCGCGCAGCGAATAGGGCCGCATCGGCGCAGCCGATGGCGGGGGTGAAGCCCCGAGGGCCATCGGCCCGAGCCAAGGGCGCTGACGCCGCGGGGCGCCCGCCTGGGCCCAACCCGAAGGGCGTGCGGTGGCGCGCGTCGCCGCACGCGCGGGGCATTCCAATTACTTGGACAGGCTCCTGGAGCTTCCCCTTGTCTTACCTCACAAGATGAGGTTAGCTGGAGACACCTCTCCCAGGAGTGCTCATGCCGCAGTCCACCCCCGCCCTTCTGTTGCTCGCCCTCGCCACGGTCCTGCAGGCCCAGAACCCCTTTCGGACCGTGCCTCAGCCGCCCTCGCCGGTGCCGGTGCTGGCCAGCTATCCCGACACCCCTGCCGGAAAGCTCCTGAAGGAGATCAAGGAGCACGCCGAAGTGGTCGCCCGGGTGGAGTATCTGGCGGACCTGATCGGCCCGCGCCTCACGGGATCGGAGCAACTGCGGCGGGCCCAGGCCTGGGCCATGGCGGAGATGAGGCAGCTCGGCGCCGTGACCGTCCACGAGGAGGCCTACGACTTCGGCTTGGCCTGGACCCGCGGCGTGGATAGCGCCCGGTTGCTTACCCACAACGGCTTGCGCTTCCGGGTGGATCAGCTGGCTTGGTCCCCCGGTACCAAGCAACCGCTCCAGGCTGAGTTAATGCTGGTGGATGCCCGCAACCTGGCGGAACTGCAGGGCTTCAAGGGCCAGCTGAAGGGCAAGATCCTGCTGCGGTCCAACCCCGATGACAAGCGTCCCCCGCTGCCGCGCCGCGGGGGCGACATGGCCGTCTTCCAGGCCGAGCAGGCCGCCTTGACCCAATTCCTCCTCGACGAGGGTGCCCTGGCCACCCTATCGATGTCCCCCCGGAAGTACGGGCTGGGCTTCACCTCCAGCGGGCCGGGCCGCGACCCCAAGAAGGCAGCCCTGGCGGCGGCCTTCGTGCCCCAGGAACCCTACAAGATGCTGCTCCGCCAGCTGGCCCGGAAGGAGCCGGTGAAGCTCGAGCTTTCCCTGGGCGGCGCCTTCTCGGCCAAGCCCGTGCAGGCCTACAACGTTATCGGTGAGATCCGGGGTAGCGAGAAACCCGAGGAAGTCGTCATTGTGGGCGGCCACCTCGATAGCTGGGACCTGGGCACGGGCGCCACGGACAACGCCACCGGCAGCGCCGTGGTCTTGGAGATCCTGCGGGCCTTCCAGGCCACAGGCCTCAAGCCGAAGCGCACCCTCCGGGTCATCCTCTGGAGCGGCGAAGAGGAGGGCCTGCTGGGGTCCCGCGCCTACGTGGAGGCCCACAAGGCAGAGCTGGACGCCATCCAGGCGGTCCTCGTCGATGACATGGGCACGGGCATGATCCGGGGCTTCACCCTGCAGGGCCGTGAGAACTGTCGGGGCCTCATGGCCCAGGCCCTCGCCCCCTTGAATGATCTGGGCGTGCGAGAGCTGTCCCTCCGCACCATGAACAGCACCGACCACGCCCCCTTCGACCGGACCGGTGTGCCCGCCTTCGCAGCCATCCAGGACCCCGTGGACTATTTCGAAGGCACCCACCACAGCCAGATGGACTTCGCGGACCATGTCCACCCGGACCAGCTGGTGCAGGGAGCCCAGGCCATGGCCGTGACCGCTTGGGAGCTCCTGAACATGGCGGAACGGCTGCCCCATGGCGTGGTGGCGCGCCCGCCCGGCGAAGGTGCCACTCGCTAAGCCGTCGTAATAAAACAACCCTTCTCGAAAATGGCGAGAACGGCATAAGGGGCCCTAACAGAATGGCTAATTCAACCAAGGTTATTCCGTAACGGCCCTTAAGCAGCCATCCGCAGCCGAAGCAAGCCAGGCGTGGCCCCGAATCGAATCAGTCCTGGACCGTGGCAGCGATGTCGCGGAAGGTCGCGTCAATCCGGCGGGCCGCGCGGCCATAGCGACAAGGCGAAGAGTCGCCGGGCGAAAGCCTTGGCACCACGGGCGACCGAGCGGCAGTCCGGGGTCACAGGTCTCTTCCATTCGGGTCGTGTTCCAGCGCAACACTGAAAAGATGTGGCGCGACCGATCATACCTATTCGCGTTCAAAAAGATAAACGGTTCACACAAAGAAATTCACCACGAAGACAGGAAGACCACGAATTTGGATGAGGCTTCTTCGTGGTCTTCCTGTCTTCGTGGTGAAAGAGCCTTTCCTACCGGTTTGAACGCGAGCCCGTATCAGGCCGTGGCCCGGGCCAGCCGCGTAAGCGTTTCCAGCGCCTCGGCCGGGCCCATGATCAGCAGCACGTCGCCGGCCTGGAACCGCTCATCGCCCGAGGGATTGAACTGGAGCCCGGCCCCGGGGTGCACCAAGCCAACCAGCAGCGAGCCCGTCGCATGGCGCAGGTGGGCCTCCCGGAGGGTCTGGCCCACCAGGGGCGACCGGGGCGCAATTTCGATGCGCTCCATGCCCAGCTCCAGCTGCTCCTGCTGGAGCACGATATCGAAGAAGTTCATCACCTCGGGCTTGAGCAGCAGGCCCGCCATGCGGCGGCCGCCGATTTCGTAGGGGCTCACGATGTGATCGGCGCCGGCGGCCCGCAGCTGCCGCTCGGTGCCCAGCTTGGCGCTGCGGGCCACCACGGGCAGGTTGGGTCGGATCTGTTTGGCCGTGAGGGTCACCAGCACGTTGTCGGCATCCGTGGTCAGGGCGGTGATGAGGCCCCGGGCCAGGCGGATTCCCGCCCGTTCGAGGATCATGTCGTCCATGGCATTGCCATAGAGAATCAGTTCGCCGGCGAAGCGGGGGCTGCGGCCCTTGGTTTCGTCCTGCTCGATGATGACGAAGGGGACGCCGGCCTTCTTCAGCTCCCAGGCAGCTTGGAAGCCCATCTTGCCGAAGCCGCAGACGATGACATGGTCCTTGAGGTCGTCCAAACGCTTCAGCATGCGGCGCTCCAATAGGTAGCCTCGGAGGTCGCCCTCGAGGAGCAGGGCGGTGAGGTTCGAGATGGCGTAGGTGGCCACGCCCAAGCCGACGATGAGGTAGAAGATCGTGAACAGTTTGGTGCGGGCGTTCACCTCACCCAGTTCCCGGAAGCCCACCGTGAACAGGGTGGTGATGGCCATGTAGGCGCTGTCCAGGGCATCCAGCTTCGAGAGCAGGTGATACCCCAGCGACCCGGCGACGATGACCGCCACCAGCAGGGCCAGGGCATAGCGCAAGCGATGGAGGGGCCCGTCGGATTGTTGGTCAGGCACTTTCGGAAAGGGGGAGTTGACCCGCACGTCAGCCACCCAGCCCATGTTTGATGGCAAAGTTCATCGTGCACAACGCGACCAGGTTGCTGCCGCAGGTGAGGCGGCATTCGACAATCGCGCCGCGGCCCGAGAAGCGGATGACCTTGGCTTCGCCCATCACCTCGCCCTTGGCGGGTTCCAGGTACCGGATGTGCAGATCCGACGTGGCGAAGGGCATGGCGCCGTCGAAGGCGGTGCTAAGGGCCAGGGCTCCCACCATGTCCGCCATGGTGGCCAGGACGCCGCCGTTCACGATGCCGCGAGACCCGTTGAGCACCGCCTTGGTGGGCACCAGATGCATGGTGGCCATGCCCGGCACTGCGGATTCGATGGTCAGCCCCCAGTTGCTGATGAGCGGCCAGGGATGGAACCGCGCACGCAGCCGCTCCAGGAGATCCGGAGCCAAGGTCTCAGGGATCAGCGGCTTGGCCATGGGTAAGGATAGCCCGAAGCGGGCCCCCGGACAGCGTGGCAACTCGGGGCAGGTCCCCCGACTCGAGTTGTGGGGGCCCGGGGGGACGTAGTGAGCGAAGCGAGCAGGCGGTTCCCCCGGACTGAATCAGAGCTTGAGGGTGCCCATGAGGCTTTCGGCCATCGCCTGAAAGAGCTTGGTCTGGGGGCTGTCCGGATGTTCGGCCACCAGGGGCTTGCCGCTGTCGCAGCCCTCGCGGATGGCGAGATCGATGGGCACCTCGCCCAGGAAGGGAAGTTCCATCCGCGCCGCTGCCGCCTTCACGCCGCCGTGGCCAAATATTTGGGTCTCCTGGCCACAGCCGGGGCAGAGGAAGCTGCTCATGTTCTCGATGACGCCCACAATGGGCACCTTCACCGTGTTGAACATGCCGATGGCCTTTTTTGCATCGAGAAAGGCCACGTCCTGGGGTGTGCTGACGATCACGGCGCCGTCCACCTGGGCGTTCTGGATGAGGGTGAGCTGCACGTCGCCGGTGCCGGGGGGCAGGTCGATGAAGAGCACATCCAGATCCCCCCAAGCCACGTCCTTCAGGAACTGCTGGAGGGCCTTGTTGAGCATGGCGCCTCGCCAGATGACGGGGCGGTCCTCCTCGATGAGCAGGCCCATGGACATGACCTTCACGCCAAAGGCCTCGAGGGGCAGGATCTTGCCATCCGGCGTACCCAGGGGGGAATCCTTCAAGCCCAGCATCATGGGGATGGAGGGGCCGTAGATATCGGAGTCCAGGAGGCCCACCTTCAGGCCCTTCTGGGCCATGGCGATGGCGAGGTTGATGGTGACGGTGCTCTTGCCCACGCCGCCCTTGCCCGAGCCCACCACCACGCAGCGCTTGATGCCGGGGATGAGGTTCTTGAACTCCACCTGGGCGGTCTTCTCCCAGCCGATCTCGATATCCACCTCGGCCACGCCGGGCTGGTTGAGGATGAGTTCTTCCAGGGCCTGCTTGATCACTTGCACGCGGTCCTGGTAGGCCTCCAGGAGCTGGAGCAGCACCGTCACTTTCCCTTCGGTGACATCGATGCCCTTCAAGGCCTTGAGGGTCGTGAGGTTCGCGCTGGTGCCGGGGATCACATAGGCGGACAGGGCTTCGAACAGGGCGGCGCGGCTAATCTTGGTCATGCGGGTCTCCAGCCCGCCAGTTTGACACGGAGGGAGATCCGCGTCGAAACACTCAAAAAGGGAACCGCGAAAAACGCGAGACGCCCTGCGGGCGCGCGAAAAGAAAGCAGGCGGCATCAAAGCCGACTTCTTTTCTTTGCGCACCTTTTCGCGCATTTCGCGGATCCAGCCTTTTTCCGGGTTCAAATATCCGGATCCAGTGGCCCCAGCCGCTGGGTCAAGGCTCCCACCCCGCTGGCGAGGAGGGTGTGTTCGTAGATGCGGAGCTGGCTGCGCAGGGGGGGGTCCTGAAGGTCCAGACCGCGCCGGAGCACCTCCCCGTCGGGCCCGATCACCCGGCCCTTGAGGGTGTCGTGCAACTGGAGTTCGAGCATCTCCACCACCTGGGCGGCCAGGATGGGATCACTGAGGGGGAACGCGAGTTCCACCCGGCGGTCAAGGTTGCGCGGCATGAGGTCGGCGCTGGACAGGAGCGTCTCGGGTTGGCCGTCGTTGGCAAAGTGGTAGACCCGAGCGTGCTCCAGGAACCGGTCGATGATGGAGATCGCTCGGATGTTCTCGGAAAGACCGGGCACTCCGGGGCGCAGGCAGCAGGTGCCGCGCACGATGAGATCCACCTTCACGCCCTCCCGGCTGGCCTCGTAGAGCAGCTGGATGAGCTGCGGATCCACCAGGGCGTTCATCTTGAGCACCATGCGGGCGGCGCTTCCCTCGCGGGCATGAGCAATCTCCCGCAGGATGCGGGCCTTGAGGGCCTTCTTGAGGTGCTGGGGTGCCAGCAGCAGCCGGTGGAATCGCGGGGGCCGGGTGTAGCCCGTGAGCATGTTGAAGAGGTTGGAGAGATCCTCGCCGTACTCGGGCCGGGCCGTCAGCAGGCCCAGATCTGAATAGAGACGGCTGGTACGTTCGTTGTAGTTGCCGGTTCCGAGATGGCAGTACCGCTTGATGCCCCCTGCCTCCTGGCGGACCACCAGGCAGGCCTTGCAATGGATCTTGTGGTTGGGCAGACCGTAGACGACGTGGACGCCCGTCTTCTCGAGCCGGCGCGCCCAGGCGATGTTGGCGGCCTCGTCAAAGCGGGCCCGCAGTTCCACGATGGCGGCCACCTGCTTCCCCCGTTCCGCCGCCCGCTCCAGGGCCGCAGCCACCGGACTGTTCGCGGTGATGCGGTAGAGGGTCATCTTGATGGCGAGGACCTTCGGATCGTCCGTCGCTTCGCGAACGAAGCGCACCACGGTGTCGTCGAAGCTCTGGTAGGGGTGATGCAGCAGGATGTCGTTCTTGGCGATGGCCTCGAAGATGTTGCCGCCCAGGTCCAACTGGGGCGCCGGCAACGGCGGAAGGGAACTGTCCTTGAGGTTGGGCAGGTCCAGCTGGCTGTAGAGCTGCATGAGGTCGGAGAAAGCCGTGAGACCCTTCGTGGGGTAGAGATCTTCCGGGCTGAGATCCATCGCATTGATGAGGAGCTCCAACACCTTGGAGGAGATCCCTTGCTCGTACTGGAGGCGCACCACGGCGCCGCGCCGGCGGTCCCGCAGGCTTTCCTCCACCGTCTTGAGCAGGTCCTCGGAGGGGTCTTCCTCCACCGGCAGGTCCGAATCCCGCGTGACGCGGATGGCGTGGCTGCTCTTTACCTGATAGCCGAGGAAGAGGCGCGCAAGGTGATGCTGGACCACGTCCTCCAGCATCACGAAGGCATGCGTGCCGGGCGCGGAGGGCACTCGCAGGAAGCGGGACGCCTGGCCGGTGGGCACATGGATAAAGGAGAGCTCGGAGGCGGGCAAATCGCCATCCAGCAGATCCTCGTCCGGCTCCAGTTCCACCACCAGGACCAGGGCGCGGTTGCCCAGGCGCGGGAAGGGGTGGCCCGTGTCCACGGCCAGGGGGGTGATCAGGGGTAGGAGGCTGCGCTCGAAGTAGTCGAGGAGGAAGGCCGCCTGCGCCTCGTCCATGTGCCGCGGATTCAGGATCTCGATACCCTGGGCCTCAAGCTGGGGCTCGAGGATGGCGTGGAAGAGCTCGTGCTGGCGGGCGGAGTAGGCATGGATCTTGGAAGACACCCGTTCCAGGAGCTGCCGGGGAGTGAGGCCGTCGGGACTGGGCTGGGTGATGCCTGCGTCGATCTGCCGCCAGATGCCGGCCACCCGTACCATGAAGAACTCGTCCCAGTTGCTGGAGACGATGCTGAGGAACTTCACCCGCTCCAGCAGGGGGACCGTGGGATCCTCCGCCTCCTCCATGACCCGGGCATTGAATTCCAGCCAGCTCAGCTCGCGATTGAGGAGTTCCTCGGGACGGGGGATGGGATGGAACAAGAGGATCCTCTAGGTGCTGGAAAGTAACCGCCGAATGCAAGCCGTCGTAATACAACAACCCTTCTCGAAAATGGCGAGAACGGCATAAGGGGCCGTAACAAAATGGCGAATTCAACCAAGGTTATTCTGTAACGGCCCCTAACGACCTGATGGTACAGGACGTGGAACGGACATCAGCAAGTTCTTCCTTTGAATTCAACGGGGTTTAAGGCAGAATTATGGGTTCGGCCCTCCATGGGGAGGGTTTGAACGGTCCGCCCGGACCCGCCCCAACGAGAGGGCAGCCAGACCTCAGGGTTGGGGCTGCCAGGTAGGAGGAATACATGTCTCAAGAAGTCCTGATTGTTCCCAAGCGCGACACCTTCGGCAAGGCCGCCGTCCGCGACCTCAAGAAGTCCGGCATGATCCCGGCCGTGATCTACGGCCTCAACGAGCCCCCCGTCGCCATTGCCATCAGCCCCAAGGCCGTGGCCCGCGTCATCGCCAGCGATGCCGGCATGAACTCCGTGATGTTCCTCCAGCGCGAGGGCACGGACATCAAGCGCCACGTCATCATCAAGGCCCTGCAGCGGGACCCCATCACCGCCCGCCTTCGCCACGTGGATTTCATGCGCGTCGACATGACCATCAAGGTGCGTGTGAAGGTGCCCGTTCGTCTCGTCGGCACCGCCGTCGGCGTGAAGAGCCAGGGTGGCGTGCTCGACTTCTCCCATCGCGAGATCGAGATCGAGTGCCTGCCGAGCATCATCCCCGCCCACATCGACGTGGACGTCACCAACCTGATGGTGGGTGATAGCATCCGCTTCGAGCAGATCGCCCTCATGGCCAACGTCGTCTTCACCGGCGATGTCCACCAGGTGGTATGCGCCCTCCACGGCAAGGCCGCCGAAGAGGAAGTCGCCACCCCCGTTGCCGCTGCCGCCGCCGAGCCGGAAGTGGTCAAGAAGGGCAAGAAGGAAGACAAGAAGGAAGACAAGAAGTAGTTCCAACCGGCCTTCACTCATGCGCGGGCGCCTCTTGGCGCCCGCGTTATGTTAAGAGCTCACCATGTGGACCCTCGTACCTCTCGGAAACCCCGGCCCTGAATACCAGGACACGAGGCACAACCTGGGCCGGCTGATGCTGCAGCGCTGGATGGCGGACCGAAACCTGGCGCCCGCCCGGAAGAAGCGCTTCCCTTCAGGCACACTGTATTCCTTGACGGACCGGCTACAGGCCCTGGTCCCCAGCACCTACATGAACCTCTCGGGCGAGGTCTGTGTCCAGGCCGAGGCTGCGGGCAGCTACCCCAGGCGCATGATCCTGCTCCACGACGACAAGGACCTGCCCCTGGGCACGGGGCGCTTCCGGTTGAGCGGCTCGGACGGCGGCCACAACGGGCTGCGCTCGGTCTTCGAACTGCTGGGCACCCAGGACATCGCCCGGCTGCGCCTGGGAATCGGCCCCTTCCAGCGCCCCCTGGTGGACTTCGTGCTTGAGCCCTGGACGGGCCCGGAATGGGCTCGCATCGCGGCCCTGGATACACCCTTCGCCCGCTTCCTGGATCTTCTGGGAGCCACCGAGGAGTTGGGTACCCTGGCCGACAGGGTGAATCCGGCGGAGTTCTGGGAGCCATGAACCCAGACTTTCCGTTGATCTTCCTGCCCTTTCACGCGAAACTACCTATTCGCGTCCTCCGCTGGGGGACGTCTTCCTTGCTCCTCGGAATCCACAGGGGGGCTTCATATCCATAAGGAGGACAGATGCGTCGCTATGAGACCATCTTCATCGCCTCCCCCACGCTCACGGACGAGCAGTCAGACGAGCTCATCAAGTCGTTTGAGGGGATCATTGCAGAGCAGGGTGGCGAACTGCTCAAGACCGACAAGTGGGGCCGCAAGAAGCTGGCCTACGAAGTCCAGAAGTTCAGCGAGGGCTACTACACCCTGTTCGAGATGAACGCGGGTCCGAACCTCATCGCCGAACTCGAGCGCCGTTTCCGCAACAACGATTCGGTCATCAAGTACCTGAGTGTCCGCCTGGACGTGGCCGAGAAGGCCGCGGGCCGCACGAAGCAGCGCATCGAGCGCGAAGCCCGACGCAAGGCCAAGGCCGGGGTCAAGGATCGCAGTCCTGAAGAGGTGATGGGATGAAGCGCCGAGCCGATGCCAAGAAGGGCAAGCCCAAGAAGAAGAAGGCTTTTGGGGGACGACGCGCCAAGTTCTGCAAGTTCTGCGTCGAGAAGTCCCTCATGATCGACTACAAGGACGTGAAGACCCTCCAGGCCTTCACCCCCGAGCGCGGCAAGGTGCTGCCCCGCCGCACCAGCGGCGTGTGTGCCATCCACCAGCGCGAGCTCGTGGAAGCCATCAAGCGGGCCCGCAATATCGCCCTGCTGGCCTTCGCCGCGGACTGATTCCATCTTCCGGTTCCCAGGTGAGCGGGGGCTTCGGCCCCCGCTCGTTATTTGGGATGTTGATGACTAGACCTTATGGTGGATCATCCATTCATCATATAGTGTTCAATGTGAAGAATAAGGTACAAAGAAAGTGGCACGGCGCGCAAATGGACTCATCCTGGGGGCTTCGGGACACCCCGATTTTTCCAGGAGCCCACTATGAATATTCTTCGTTCCCTTACACTCGGCGCCCTGCTGGTCGCCTTACCCTTTGCCCTTTCCGTGGGTTGCGACCGGAAGTCCGGAACTGAATCCACCGAGGCAAGGGATCTTACCCAAAAGGTGACCGAGGCCGAGAAGGCCGAGAGCCAGGCACGAGGTGTCGCCAAGGCCCAGACGGAGGCCATGGCCAAGGCCGGTGTCCAGCCAGGCACCGCGGGAATCCAGCTCACCGAAGCGCAGCGCAGCCTCCTTGAGGTGCGCGTGAAGGCCGAGAAGGACAACGGCACCGCGACCCTTCTGCAGGAGATCCTGGATCGCGATAAGCAGATCGCGGATCTGGACACCAAGGTTGCGAAAATGCGCGCCGATCTGCCCCGCCCCGTGATCGCCAAGGAGAACGACAACCACTTCACCATGGCGGTGCGCTACCTGAGGAGCCGAGGCCTTTCGGATGACAAGGCCAAGGAAGTGGCGGCCCGAGCCAATATCATGGAGGAACTGCAGCCTGGTTGGCATGTCTACCATCAATACGTGGGCGGGACCTACCTCACCGCCGTCACCCAGGGCAAGGCGATCGTTGGCCCCACCGAGTACGTGGCCAGTCAGCGGGCCTCCCTCCAGAAGGAGCGGGATGACAGCAACCTGGTGGCCACGGGGCTGAAAGTCCAGGTGGATGACCTAGTGGCCCAGCGCCAAAAGGTCCAGGAGGATGTGGATTCCCTCCAGACAGAAAAGACATCCCTCCTGACCCAGGTGAACGAACTCTCCACCGTGAGCCAGGCACAGAAGGCGAAGCTCAACGCCCTGCACTACCTGGTGGGGAGCCGTAAGCAATTGGTGAATGACGGGCTGATCATCGTTCCCGTCTTCGCCAAGGATCGGATGGGCCCCAGGGCCAGCATGGCCAAGTTCGACAAGGACCTGCCCCTGGAAAGCCCGAACCCCGAAGTGATCATTCAGGCCTCCGACCTTGGCCTGAAGAAGATCAGCAAAGTGAACGTGATCCCCGGTTCTCTGGAGAAGGACAAGCACTACAGCCTGACCCTCTCTGATGACCATGCCATGGCGACCATCCGGATCCTGGATGTTGATCGCCTGCGCAACGACCGTGTGGTATTTGCCGTCTCCGACTGAGCCGCGATCCAGGCGAAGGAGCGCCCCGGATGGACCGGGGCGCTCAGGAGGGGGAACTGAACCCGGGGGACCCTGCGCCTTCGGATGGCCTCCCCGAACCGAGGTGAGGTAATCTGGGGAAATGACCGACGAACAGCCCCCATTGAGACTCCCCATGCCGCTCCGCAAGCAGAAGGCCCTGAAGGCGGCCTGGAAGCCCTTGCTGTTGCAGTGGCTGGTACCAGGCGCGGGGTACTGGGTCATCGGGGAGAAGCGCCGGGCCATGGCCTTCTTTGGCGTGTGGGCCCTGTTCTGTACCCTGGGCGCTTTTCAGATGCAGTTCGGTGCTGTGGAGGGCGTAAAGGGTGGCGTCTTCCTACCCGTACAGGGAGCCTGGCTGCCCATACTCGGCGCCCTGGGCACTGCCGGCATTGGGCCCGTCTACGGGGCCTTGGCCTGGGCCTTCGGCGGTGTGGGTACGGAGCCGGTGCGCACGCTCACGCAGGAGTACGGTGCCACCTATGTGATGGTGGCCGGCATGCTGAACTGGCTGTGCTGCTTTGACGTCTGGGACCGCGTCACGGGCCGCTGGGTGTTCCGGCTGCCGAAGGACGAACAGCTCAAGATCGCCAAGGGCGAATAGCTAGCCCTCGGCCTTGAGACTCTTCGCCAGCAGCTGGGTGCGGATGAAGACGTCGATGTCGCCGTCGAGCACCTTCTGGGTCTGACTGGTCTCGGCGCCGGTGCGGTGGTCCTTCACCATCTGGTAGGGCTGGAGGACGTAGCTGCGGATCTGGCTGCCCCAGGCCACGTCGGACTTCTCGCCGCTGGCGGCCGCCACCTTGTCCTGGAACTTGCGCAGCTCCACCTCGTAGAGGCGGCCCTTCAGCACCTTCAGGGCGGTCGCGCGGTTCTTGATCTGGCTGCGTTCGTTCTGGCAGCTCACGACGATGCCCGTGGGCAGGTGGGTGAACCGCACGGCGGACTCGGTGCGGTTCACGTGCTGGCCCCCGGCGCCGCTGGCGCGGAACACGTCGATCTTGAGGTCCTTGTCCGGGATTTCGAGGTCGATGGTGTCGTCCAGTTCGGGGCTCACATAGACGGCGGCGAAGCTGGTGTGGCGGCGCTTGGCGGAATCGAAGGGGCTGATGCGCACCAGGCGGTGGACACCGGCCTCGGCCCGCAGGTAGCCGTAGGAAAAGGGGGCATCGACGATGAAAGTGGCGCCCTTGATGCCGGCCTCCTCGCCGTCCTGGTAGTCGATCATCTCCGTGGCCCAGCCCTTGTTCTCGCAGAAGCGCAGGTACATGCGCAGCAGCATGGCCGCCCAATCCTGGCTTTCGGTGCCCCCCGCCCCGGGGGCGATGGCCACGATGGCGTGGTTGTGGTCCAGATCGCCGCTGAGCATCATCCGCAGCTCGGCGTCCTCGATGGCCTTGCGCAGGCCCCCTTCCACGGCTTCCGCCTCGGCCAGCATGCCGGCGTCGTCCCGCGCCAGTTCGAGCCCCATCTCTAGGTCGTCCAGATCGCCGCTCAGGCACTTGGCCAGGGCGATGTCGCTGGTGAGGGTGCCCCGCTTCTGGAGGAGGGGCTTGGCGGCGTCCGGGTCATCCCAGAAACCGGGCACTGTGGTCCGTTCTTCGATCTGTTCCAGTTCCAGGGCCTTGCGTTCGGGATCGAGGTGGGCAACCAACTGCTGGACGCGGGGTTCCAGTTCGTTCTTGGCTCGCACCAGGGTGTCAAAATCCATCGTCCGTGTCTCCAGCCCCCGGGTGCCGGTGCCGGGACCGGGGGAACCTTCGAGTTTAAGGCAATCGGAGTTGCCCCGTCCCCACGCTATTCTGATGGGATGCCCGGATTCATCGCCGTCATCCCCGCCGACCTGGAGCCCACCCTGCGTGGGGTCCTGACGGGGCATGGGGGCGTCCCCTTGGCCTGGGCCCGCTGGGAGCACGCCGATCCCAAGGGCCGGGTAGTGATCTCCCACGGCTATGGCGAGCACGGCGAGCGCTACCGCCACACCGCCCATTGGCTGCACAGCCTCGGCTGGTCGGTCTCTAGTATGGATCACCGCGGTTTCGGCCGGTCGGGCGGCCCCCGGGGCGATGCTGTGGGCATCCGGGCCTTCGTGGATGACTTCGCCTTGTTCCTTCGCCAGGAGCGCCGCCAGGATGCCGACCGCACCGGCGCCAAGGCCCGGGTGGTGGAGGGCGTCCCCATGCCCCCCCTGCCGGTCTGTCCCCAGGTGGTCCTGGGTCACAGCTTCGGGGGCCTCGTGGCCCTCCTCACCCTGCTGTGGCACGCGGACACGCTCGACGGCCTGATCCTTTCCAGCCCGGCCGTGGCGGTGCGGTCAAATTCCAAGCTCCTGGTGGTGCTGTCGCGCCTCCTGCGCTGGTTCATACCGCACCACCCCATCCACCTCCACGGCGACAAGAGCCAAGTCTGTTCCGACCCGGTCCTCGTCCAGCGCTATGAGGGTGATCCCCTTTGCCACCGCTGGGCCACCGCAGCCTTCGGGGCCGCCCTGGACGAGGGCCGGGCCGAAATCCTGCCCCTGGGGCATGAATTGGACCGCCCCATCCTGCTGCTGGAAGCCGGGGCCGACACCGTGGTCGACCCGGATGCCTCGGAAGAACTGTGGTCCGCCGTGCCCCCCCAATTCCTCGAACGTCACCGCCTGCCAGGGTTCTTCCACGAGATCTTCCACGACCGGCACCGGGCCGAGGCCCAGGCCCTGGTCGAACCCTGGCTTGAGAAGCTGTGCCAAGCCTGGGATCCCGTCAATCGCCCATGGAACCCTTCGCACCGTCCTGTCATGTCTGAAGTGCTGTCTCCGGAGTCCGCATGAAGAGCATCCTCACCGTCCTGGCCCTGACCGCCGCCCTGGCGGGCTTGGGCCTGGGCTGCCGCAAACCCAAGGCCGTGGACACGAGCATCTCCGCCGTCGAGCTGATGAAAACCGCCGACAAGCAGATGAAGCAGGGCAAGTTCAACGAGGCCCGCCTGACCCTGCGCCACCTGGAGCAGTACCTTCCCGGGTCGCCGGAGTTCCCCAAGGCCAAGCTCATGCTGGGCGACAGTTTCTTCTTCCAGGGAAGCCCGAGCTACCCTGAAGCCGAGGTCGAGTACACCAGCTTCCTGAACTACTTCCCCCGCCACGCGCTGCGCGACTACGCCCTCTACCACCGCGCCCTCTGCCACTTCTCCTCCATCGAAAGTGCCGAGCGGGACCAGTCCGAGACCCGGAAGGCCCTGGAGGGCTTCCAGCAGCTGCTCACGGAATCCCCGGGAAGTCCCTATGCCGGCGAGACCAGGGCCAAGATCCTCCAGTGCTGGCGCCGGATCGCCGAGCACGAACTGATCGTGGGCGTGTTCTATGTGAACACCTACTTCTACCCCGGCGCCGAGCGGCGTCTCAAATCCCTCCTGGAGACCTACCCCGACTACGTGGACCGCGAGCGGGCCTACTACTTCCTGGGGGAAGCCATGCGCCAGCGGCTTCTGTCAGACGAGGAATTGAAACAGTTCAACAAGGACTACGCCGTCAAGCTACAGAAAGAAGACCTGAAGGACCTCACCCGGGAGCAGGTCGAGCAGTACGGGAAGGATTTCTTGGCCTTCAGCACCGAACGCATCCTTGGCTACCGCGCCGAGGCCAAGAGCTACTACCAGAAGCTGGTGGAGAGCTACCCCGGCTCCGATTGGGCCCGTCGCGCCGCCGACCGCCTGGTCGCCATGGGCACCAGCGGCGTCAAGGAATCGCTGGACAGCTGATTTTGTCCGGGGGGACAGCCTGCTCGCTTCGCTCGCGATGTCCCCCCGGGCCCCCACTACCTGAGCGGGATGAACCCGCCCAGGTAGCCTCCCTCCCATCCTCGGAGGTCTCATGAACCTCAGCAGCCTCGGCCTCGGGACCTACCTGGGCCAGCCCTCGGACGCCGTCGATGCCGCCTATGGGGAGGCCGTGGCCGCCTTTTTCGCCGCGGGCGGAACGGTCTTTGACACCGCCGCAAACTACCGCGACGGGCGCTCCGAACGGGCCCTTGGCCGGGCCTTCAAAGACTTCCCCCGCGATGACTACTTCGTCTCCACCAAGGCGGGCTACATTCCCATGCCGGAGCAGAATCCCGAAGAAAGCCCCCGGACCTGGTTCCACCGGGTGCTAGAGGAACCGGGCATCCTCTCCGTGGACGACCTGGTGGATGGTTGCCACGCCATGACCCCCAGGTACCTCGCCCACCAGTTGAACAGAAGCCTCGAGGCCCTGGGCCTCGACGACCTGGACCTGTTCCACCTGCACAATCCCGAGCAGCAGCTGCTCCACCTGGGACAGGATGCCTTCTACACCGCCATCGGCCGGGCCTTCGAAGCCTGCGAGGGCTTTGTGGCGGCGGGAACGATCCGCGCCTACGGCGTCGCTACTTGGAACGGATTTCGGGTGGCCCCAGGCAAGCCCGACCACCTGAGTCTGGAACGCCTGCTGTGGGCGGCCGAATCCGCGGGCGGGAAGGACCACCACTTCCGCTGGCTCCAGCTGCCCTTGAATCTGGCCATGCCGGAGGCCTTCGTGGTGCCCACCCAGATGCTCGGGGGCCAGCGCCTGACGGCCCTGCAAGCCGCCCAGGCGGCAGGTCTGTCGGTGCAGACCTCCGCCTCCATCATGCAGGCCCGCATCCTGGGCCAGCTCCCGGAGGGCCTGGTCGAGGCGCTGGGCGGCGCGACACCCGCCCAGGCGGCGCTGCAGTTCACCCGGTCCTGCCCCGGCGTTACCGTGGCGCTCTGTGGCATGGGACGGCCGGAACACGCGCTCGAGAACGCAGCAGTGATGGGGCTGGCGAAGGTGGATCCGGGCACCCTGGCGAGCCTGTTCGGATGATCCTGCTGGCCATCACGCCGAGCCTCGGCTTCGACCGCGACCGCTGGAAGGCCGTCCTGCACTCGGGGGTGGACGCCTTCCTGATCCGGGAGAAGGACCTGTCCGCGAGGTGGCTCCTGGAGGCCGCGCGCTGGTGCCAAGACACCGCGCCGGAAGTGGGGATCTGGGTGGCGGGACGCCTGGATGTGGCCGTCGCGGCCGGCTGCGGCTTGCACGCCCCCGAAGCCCACCCCGACGTGGCGCCGGGGCTGGTGCCCCTCTCCCGTCCCCTCCATGACGAAAGCCAGTGGGCGGCCCGGGCCTCCGCCGATCAGCTGCTGGTGTCCCCCGTCTTCGCCAGCCCCGGCAAGGGCCCGCCCTGGGGGACGGAGCGGCTGCACCGCTTCCTCGACGGGCTGGCCACCCAGGGCCCCCGGATGCTGGCGCTGGGCGGCGTGGATCCGCAGAACATCGCCTCGATCCAGCATCCCCGCCTGGACGGCGTCGCCGCCATCCGGCCCTTCTGGGAGGGCGATCCCATGCGGACGGTTGCGAGATTCCGGAGCGCTTGAGCGTATTCTTCTTCCCATGTTCCGAGACCTGAGAGCAAGAGTCAGCGCGCCGCGCCGGATGGTGGCCTGGGCTCTGCTCGGCCTGCTGCTGGCGGCAACGGCCTTCGTGTTGCCCCGCATGACCGCTCATCCCGCGGTCCACTTCGCGGCCAACGGGATCCTTTGGGCGGTCGTGGCCTACGGCGCTATCCGGCTGGTCTCGTTCCTCCTCCTGGATCCGCTGTTGAGCCAGCGGCAGACCGCCACGCCCGGATTCGCCCGGGACCTCCTCGTGGGAAGTCTCTACCTCCTGGCCGCAGGCGGCATCCTGCACGAGGTGCTAAAGGTGAGCCTGGGCCCGCTGCTGGGCACCGGGGCCATCGCAGCCGCGGTGGTGGGTCTCAGCCTCCAGGAAGTGCTGGGCAACCTCTTCGCGGGAATCTCCCTTCATCTCGATCCGGCTTTCGAAGAAGGCGACTGGCTGGAGATCACCGGCAACCTGCGGGGCGGCCCCGGGCGCGAGACGCTCATCGGGCAGGTCGAGACCATGACCTGGCGCACGGTCCAGTTGCGCACCGAAAACGGCGACATGGACATCCTGCCCAACCGCCTCATGGCCCAGGCCGTCGTGACGAACCTCTACGTGCCCTCGGGCCTGCACCGCCGCACGGCCAAGGTCATCGTCGAACCCCGGCACGACCTGCATGTCGCCCTCGAAAAGCTCACCCTGGCCCTGGCCGGCCTGCCCCACCATGCAAACCATCACCCGGAGGTCGTGGTCCATAGCTCCGACCTGGGGGGCGCCGTGTTGGAGATGCGCTTCTGGGCCCTGGGCTTCCGGCACGGCCGGCAGGCCGCCTTCCAGGCCACCCGCCTGGCCGCGACCGTGCTCCCCCGGGAAGGCTTCCGGCTCATGGGGCCCCATGGCGCCACGCCTCTGGTGGCCTCCCCTGAGACGACTCTGGATGCGGCCCTGATGGCCGATGTCGTCCAGGAACTGGGCCTCCCGGCCCACTGGGCCGAGGACCTCCACGCGCACCTCCGACGGCGGATCCTGGCCCCGGGGGAAGGGGTGCTCCGGGAGGGCGACTCCGGCGATTCCCTCTTCGCCGTCCACCGGGGACTTCTTCAGGTGGTTCGCGCCGAAGAGCGGCTCGATCCCTACACGGGACTATTCTGGAAACCCCTGGCGGACCTGGCGATGGGCCAGTGGTTCGGCGAGGCCAGCCTCCTCACGGGCGCGCCGCGCAACGCCACCGTGGTCGCGATGACCGAAGCCGAGATCCTGGAGCTGCCCAAGGCGGCTTTCGAGGCCTCCCTCAAGCGCGAACCCGAGCTCCTGGACCGCCTGGTGGACCTGATGGAACGCCGGGCCCTTGAGGATGCCGGGACGGAAATACCCAAGGAGAGCCGGCGCGCCCAGTGGGCCCGGCAGGTCCGCGTCTGGTTTGGTCTCACCGGAACCCCCTGAGAGCGCTGGTATCCTGTCAGAGGGAGGGACCGTGGAATTTCCAGAGCAACTGCATTTCCTGGTGAGTGAACTGGGCGATTCCCTGGTGAAGGCCTTGGGTGAGGACGACCATTGTCGCGACCTGGCCTTCCAGATCCAGGCCAAGGGCTATGGCCTCATGCTCATCCTTGAGGCCGCGCCCATCGTCGTGGGCTTCCAGGGTCTGGAGGAAACGGAGGAAAAGGATCAGCCCCTGCCCTTCTCCGAGGACGACCTGCGCCTGATGAAATCCTTCAAGATCAGGATCGATTAATTGGCCCCACGTTGGGATCTCCCGGCCCCTGAGGCGGGTTCAGCCTCACGCCCCAACGCCGCCGGGATGGGCCGGGCGGAATTGGGGGCGCTCCTGGTCGCCCTGGGGGAGCCCGCCTGGCGGGGAAAACAGATCTTCTCGGGCCTGCTCCGCCAGCGGTGGACCCGCTGGGAACAGTTCTCGAACCTGTCCAAGGCCCTCCGGGACCGGCTTGAAGCTGAGGTGGACTTGGCGTGGCCGAGCATCGTCCAGAGCCAGTCCTCTTCAGACACCTCCACCAAGCATGTCTTCGAACTCCCCGACGGACGCCAGATCGAGGGCGTCCACATGCCCAGTTTTGTCCGAGGGTCCGGTCTGCGACCTACACCCCCGGAACCCCCGCGCCCGAATCAAGCGCAGCTTGACTCGGGCCGCATCGTCCGAGGGTCCGGTCTGCGACCTACACCCCCGGAACCCCCGCGCCACGGACAGGCCCCGCCTGACCCTGGCTTCGACGACCTCGACTGGGTGACCCTCTGTCTGTCCAGCCAGGTGGGCTGTGCCATGGGCTGCACCTTCTGCGCCACGGGCCAGATGGGCATCATCCGCAACCTCAGTGCGGCGGAGATCGTGGGCCAGGTGGTGGCCATGCTGAACCACCACGGGCACCCCCTCGAGCGGCCCGTGAACCTGGTGTTCATGGGCATGGGCGAGCCCCTGCACAACCTTGACCACCTGATGGCCGCCTTCGAGACCCTCACGGATTCAGAGGGCCTCGCCATCCCGCCCCGCCGCATCACCGTGTCCACCTCGGGTCTGGTGAGCGGCATCGACCAGCTGGCGAGCCATTCGCGCCGACCCCGGCTGGCCCTCAGCCTGAACGCCACCACGGATATTCGCCGTTCCATGATCATGCCCGTGAACCGCGTCTGGAACCTGGAGGCCCTGGCCGAGGCCCTGGGCCGCTTCCCCCTGCAATCCGGCGAGCGGATCACTCTCGAATACGTGCTGATGAAGGGCGTCACCGACAGCCTGGAGGACGGCCGTCGTCTCGCGGCCTTCGCCCGACGCTTCCCGTCCAAGGTGAACCTGATCCCCTTCAATCCCCACGAAGGCTCCGGGTTCGAGCCCCCGGAGGAAGCCCGGGTGGGGGCGCTCTGCCGCCTGCTGTCCGACACGGGGCTCTCGGTCAGCGTCCGGCGCAGCCGGGGCCAGGATGTGGCGGGCGCCTGCGGCCAGCTGGTGCGCGAAGGCCAGACCCGGCGGCCGGACCCAACGACCTCAGACTGAGGGTTGCGGGTTGCAGCGGCTTTTCAGTCATGCTGAACGGGTGCACCCCACGCCGAAACCCTTCTTCGAAACCCTCCACGCGCTCCTGGGCGCGGAAGGCGAGATCACACTCGGCGAGCTGCTCGACGCCGCAGGCGAGCAGACCTATGGCCTGCTGGTGCTGCTGCTCTCGCTGCCCAACCTCATCCCGGGTCTGAATGTGGGCCTTGCCCCGGTGGGTGGCGTCGGCCTCATCGCCCTCGGTGCCCAGTTGGTCTGGGGCACTACCCACCCCTGGGTTCCCAGGCGCATCCAGGCCCAGTCCATCCATAAGGGTCGGATCAAGGACGCCCTGGCCAAACTCGAAACCCAGCTGGAACGGTTTCGCTGGAAGGGCGCCACCCAGCGCCCCCTCAGCCTCCGCTGGGTGGGGGCCTGCGTGGCCTGGACGGGGTTCCTGCTTGCCATTCCCGTGCCCCTCCCCTTCGGCAACCAGCTACCCGCCGCCATCCTCTGCCTGCTGGGCGCGGCCCTACTGGAGGAGCGCCCCGCCTGGGCCTGGATCGGCGCCGCGGCTTCGCTCGCGAACACGATCTATTTCGTCTCCAGCTTCGACCTGATCCTGCGAACCAGCATGAAGGCCTTCCACGCCTTGGTGAAGTGATGCGCATCGACGCCCTGACCCTGTTCCCGGAGTATTTCGAGGTGGCCCGCCTCGGCATCACCGGCCGCGCTTTTCGAGACCTGGGTCACGGACTGCATACCCACAGCTTCCGCCCCTTTGCGGGCAACCCCTTTGGCCATGTGGACGACAGCCCCTACGGGGGCGGTCCGGGGATGGTGCTGCGGCCCGAGGTGCTGCGGGACACCCTGGCTTCCGTGCCCCGGTCCGGGACCGGACGCGTGATCCACTTCAGCCCCGCTGCCCCGCCCCTCACCCACGCGAAGGTGCTGGAGTTGGCCCGACTGGATCAGTTGCTGTTGGTCTGCACACGCTACGAAGGCCTGGATCAGCGGGCCGTCGAACGGCTGGTGGACGAGGAACTCAGCGTCGGGGAAGCCGTCCTCAGCGGTGGCGAACTGCCGGCCCTCTTCCTCATCGACGCCGTGTGCCGGTGGCTGCCGGGGGTGCTGGGCAACGAGGCCTCCGCCGAACAGGACAGCTTCGCCACGGGGTTGCTGGATCACCCGCACTACACCCGCCCCGCGACCTACGAAGGCCTCGAAGCTCCCGCCGTGCTCCAGGGCGGCGACCATGGGGCCATCCGTCTCTGGCGCCTGCGCGAGGCCATGGTCCGGACCAAGCGCCTGCGGCCCGACCTCTGGGGGACCTACCTAAGGGAACGCCTGACCGCCCTGGACCGCCCCGCCCAGTGGTGCGCCTGGCAGGTGGAACACCCCGAGGATTGGGAGCGGGCGAAACCCAAGGGGTGGAAGGGCTATCGCCTGCAATGACCCCTTCCCTTTACGCGCCCTTCCGCTAGACTGGTGGACCCCCCGTTTGGGGACCATCGTGCCATGTCCGCCGCTTAGGTTAGGGACCGCTGGCCCAGGAGCCCGCATGAGCAACATCATCGATCGTCTCGAAGCCACTCTGCTTCGCACCGACCTGCCCCGCATTCAGCCCGGCGACACCGTCAAGGTGCACGTCAAGGTGAAAGAAGGCGAGAAGGAGCGCATCCAGCTCTTCCAGGGCATCGTCATCGGCATCAAGGGCGGCGGCATGCGCACCTCCTTTACCGTTCGCAAGGTCGCGAGCGGCGTGGGTGTGGAGCGCATCTTCCCCTTGAACAGCCCCACCATCGACAAGCTGGAAGTCATCCGTCACGGCAAGGTCCGGCGCGCCAAGCTCTACTTCCTGCGCGATAAGCTTGGCAAGGCTGGTCGCCTCAAAGAGCGCCGCGTCGAGAACGACAAGTAGCTCTTTCCTTTCCCTTAAAAGGCGCCCGTATGGGCGCCTTTTTGTTAGATAACCCCGCAAACGCTGGGTCTAACTCAAACTAGATCATTAATTCTAGCCTCACCTTTCAATAATAAAACCCGCTCATCAACCTCCCCATCTATGGAAATATGAGGGCGGGTGCACCGGGCGCTCCATTCAGGCTCGCCGTCCCCGGGAGGAACCATGAAGACCTTGTCCATTCCCGCCCTGACCATCCTCACCGCAGCCACCCTGTCCCTCCAGGCCGAGGCTCCGCGCTATGGCGTGCAGGGACTGGTGAACGTCCCCCTCGGCGACCTCAAGACCTATGTGGACAGCAAGCCCGGACCGGGTTTCGGCGTTCACGGCACCTTCGACCTGGGTGAGGGCCACATGCTGCGTCCCCGCCTGGACTACAGCGTCTTTCCGGAGGCCTCTTTCGCCACCGTCAAGCAGACCGCCTCCTACCTCAGCCTGGGCGGCGACTACCTCTACTTCATTGCCGGCAAGCCCGAAGGCCTCTACCTGACCGCTGGCGCGTCACTCATGCGCTGGTCCTTCGATACCAAGGGCGGTACCTCCACCATGGCCCACGCCACCACCAAGGTCGGCCTGGCCGCTGGCGTGGGCTACCAGTGGAATGCCACCGTGGGCACCGAGGGACGGTGGATGCGTTCCAGGATTGCCAGTGGCTTCCAGGCGGATGCCCTGCAGGCGGCGGTAACGGTCCGCTTTTAGCCCTCGCGTACCTTCAGGCTCGGGCCCCGGATGGGGCCCGAGCCTGAAGGAATCAGAAGCAGCCTAGGTCGCAGGACGCGATCAGAATCCGTACTCGCGCCACCGTCGGGTGACGCGCTCCAGGATCGCTTCGGGGAGCACCAGATCCCTGGGCCACTCGCGGGCATAGCCATCCCAGGGGCGGTTCTTGCGGGTGGCATCGATGCCCACCTTGCTGCCGAAGGCGAAGCGGTCGGCAGCGTGATCCAGCACGTCCAACGGACCCTCGGTGAAGAGCATGTCGCGTTTGGGATCCACGTTGCTGGTGAGGCGGAAGAGGACTTCGTTCAGGTCGTGGGGATCGATGTCCTCGTCCACTACTACGACGCTCTTGGTGAACATGATCTGGCCCGTGCCCCAGATGGCGTTCATCACCTTCTGGGGATGCCCCGGGTATTCCTTTTTCAGGCTCAGGATCACCAGGTTGTGGAAGGCTCCGGCGGCGGGCAGGTGCAGGTCCCGGATCTCCGGCAGCACCAGGCGCAGCAGGGGCAGGAAGATGCGTTCGGTGGCCAGGCCCAGGTAGGCATCCTCCTGGGGCGGGCGGCCCACGATGGTGGCGGGGAACACGGGGTTCCTCCGCATGGTGATGGCTTCCACGTGCAGCACGGGATAGTCATCGGCCAGGGAGTAGTAGCCCGTGTGATCGCCGAAGGGACCCTCGCGGCGCAACTCGCCGGGGTTCACGTAGCCTTCGATGACGATCTCCGAATTCGCCGGTACCTCCAGGTCATTCGTCACGCAGGGCACCATCTCGATGCCCTCGCCCCGCAGGAAGCCCGCGAACATCACCTCGCTGATGAAGGGTGGCAGGGGCGCCGTGGCGGCGTAGGTGAGGGCCGGGTCGCCGCCGAAGCTCACGGCTACGGGCATGCGCTCGTCGCGGTCATAGCCGTGGCGGTTGCGGGCGCCGTCATGGTGCAGCTGGGTGTGGAAGCCGAGCGTCCGATCGTCGTAGACCTGCAGTCGGTAGAGCCCGGTGTTGCGGTGGCCGGTCTGCTTATTGCGCGTGTGGCTAAGCCCCAGCGTAATGAAGGGGCCGCCATCCTCGGGCCAGGTGGTGAGCACCGGCAGGTCGCTGAGCTTCACCTGGTCGCCCTTCAGGACGATCTCCTGACAGATGCCCTTCCGCACGGTCTTCGGCATCCAGTTGCCCACTTCGGCCAGCATGGGCAGCTTGGCCAGCTTCTCGAAAAAGCCGAGGCCGGGCTTGGGCATGGCGTTCTGCACCAGCTTTTCGATGCGGTCGCCGATGGCGTCCAGGCCGCGGGGTTCCCCCTCCACATCCAGGGCCATCTGCATGCGCTTGAGACTGCCGAAAACGTTCATGGCCACGGGAATGGCCTTGCCCGCGGGATGTTCAAACAGCAGGGCCTTGCCGCCCCCCGGTTGCTTGGACACCCGATCCGCGATGGCGCCCATTTCAAGGTGGGGATCCACCACCGCCGCCACCCGGGCCAGTTCGCCAGCCGCCTCAAGCTGTTTCAGGAAGGACTGGAAATCATGGCCCATGGGAGTCTCCGAATCCCGATCATCCCATCCCGGGCCTGAGCCTGGGAACCAACCCCCCCTCTGCCAGGATTTTTCCTTGAGGGAACAGGGTTTCCCCCGCATACTGATGGGCCTTGCCCTGGCCGTGGGCCCCCAAGCGCGTCCGATGGACTGCCGCCCACACGCCCCCCTTTCAGAGGTTTCCATGTTTGCAATCATCAAAACCGGCGGGAAGCAGTACCGCGTCGCCGAGGGTGACATCATCCGCGTGGAAACGCTGGCGAGGGATCCCAAGCAGTCCTTCACCTTCGATCAGGTGCTCCTCATCGATACCGATGGGGCCCTGCAGATCGGTAAGCCCATGCTGGAGGGCGCCACGGTCGAGGCCGAGGTCATCACCCACGACCGCGCCAAGAAAGTGATCATCTTCAAGAAGAAGCGCACCACCACCTACCAGCGTACCCAGGGCCATCGTCAGAACTTCACCGAAGTCCGCATCACGGCCATCAAGGGGTGATGTCCTCCAGGGGTTCCGCGCTGCGCGAACACCCCCGGACCTCCGATACTCACGCGGGATGAACCCGCGCTCGCATCCTCTCCCACCCCAGTCGACGAAATTCAGATGTTGAAGAGGTACTTCCATGGCACATAAAAAAGGCGTCGGTTCCAGCCGTAACGGTCGCGATTCCCATTCCCAGCGCCTGGGCGTGAAGGAATTCGGTGGCGAACTCGTCACCGGCGGCTCCATCCTCGTCCGCCAGCGCGGCACCAAGTTCAAGGCCGGCATCAATGTCGGCATGGGCAAGGACCACACCCTGTTTGCCCTCACCCTGGGCAAGGTCCGTTTCCAGGACAAGGGGCGCTCCGGCCGCTTCATCCACATCGATCCCGTCGAAGGTTGAATGCTGCCCGGGGGTTCTCCTCGCAGCGCATGCGCTGCCAGGAGCTATGGGCGCGCTGCGCGCACACCCCCGGGAACCCCAGCACAGGCCGGGCGTAGCCCGGCCTGTGCTCATTCCCGCCGCCCCTGAACACGAAGGCCTCTGATGTTTCTTGACCAGGTCCAACTTCGCCTCTCCGCCGGTCACGGCGGAGCGGGCGCCATGAGCTTCCGCCGCGAAAAGTTCGCTCCCGAAGGCGGGCCGGACGGCGGGGACGGCGGCAAGGGCGGCTCCGTGTTCCTCCGGGCCAACCGGGCCCTGAACACCCTCAACCCCTACCGCAGCAAGCGCGAATTTGCCGCCGAGCGCGGGAGCCAGGGCGAAGGCTGCATGCGGCACGGCAAGGACGGCGTGGACGTGCTGCTGGAGGTGCCCCGGGGCACCCTGGTGAAGGACGGCGACACCGGCGAGGTGCTGGCGGAACTCCTCGAGGACGGCCAGGACGTGTGCGTGGCCAGGGGCGGCCGCGGGGGGCTCGGCAACACCAACTTCAAGAGTTCCACCAACCGCACGCCCCGCCATCATCAGCCCGGCGAGGACGGCGAGGAACGCAACCTCGAACTGGAGCTGAAGCTCCTCGCAGACGTGGGCCTGGTGGGCTTCCCCAACGCCGGTAAGAGCACCCTGGTCAGCCGCCTGAGCGCGGCGCGGCCCAAGATCGCCAACTATCCCTTCACCACCCTGGAGCCTCAGCTTGGCGTGGTGAGCCTGGACCGCTTCGGCGGCGACATCCTCGACAGCTGGGTCATCGCCGACATCCCTGGCCTCATTGAAGGCGCCGCCGACGGTGCAGGCCTGGGCATCCAGTTCCTCCGCCACGTGGAGCGCACCCGCATGCTGCTGCACCTCGTGGACCTTTCGGATCCCATGACCGAGCCTGCTGAAGCCGTCCGCATCATTGAAGGCGAAGTGAAGGGCTTCAGCCCCGTGCTGGCGGACAAGCCCCGGTGGCTGGTGGGCACCAAACTCGATGCCCTGCAGGATGAGGACCGGCGGACGGCCTTCGAGGCCCTTTGCCTCGCCCGTGATCAAAAGCCCATCTTCATCTCAGGCGTCACGGGCGAGGGACTGCGTGAGCTCACCTTCGCGGTGGACGCGGCCCTGAAGGATCTGAAGGATGGCAAGGAACTGAAGACCCTCAACGACGAGGTCTGGTAGTGCGCATCGGCCTGCTGGGCGGGGCCTTCAATCCACCCCATATGGGCCACCTCAAACTGGCGCGCCTAGCCCTTGACCAGCTCGACGTGGATGAGCTGCGCTTCGTGCCCTCGGCCCTCAGTCCCCACAAGCCCGACCCGGGTGGACCCGACGCCGAAGCCCGCCTCAAGCTCCTGGCCCAGGCCCTGGATGGCTTCGATCCGCGCTGCCGACTGGAGCCCCTGGAAGTCGAGCGGGGCGGCGCCAGCTACACCGTGGACACCCTGGAAGCGCTGACCAGGCGCGAACCCGGGACAGCCTGGATTCTCGTCATGGGCAGCGATCAGTTGCCGGGGCTACCCCAATGGCGGCACGCGGCACGCATCTTCGAGCTGGCTTCCGTGGCCGTGGCGTTGCGCCCCGGAGCTCCCATCCAGGTTCCCCCCCTGCCCGGGCTCCATGCGTCCGCCCGCTGGAGCGGACGACCCGGCGAGCTGGTGGCCCTCCCCACCACGGACCTGGACCTCGCTTCCTCGGCCCTCCGGGACCGCCTTCGCACCGCACCGCAGGACGATCCCGGCGGGTTACCTCCCCAAGTTCTCGGTACCATCCGATCTGAAAACCTGTATCGTTAGCCTGCTTTGGAGCCCGCATGACCCTTGATTCCCGGCTTGCGACCGTCGTCGACGCCGCCCGGTCCAAGAAAGCCTTCCGCATCCGCCTCGTGGACGTGAAGGATGTTGCCAGCTTCACGGATGTCTTCGCCTTCATGAGCGGGGGCAGCGACCGCCAGAATAGGGCGATTTCTGAAGCCATCGAGGATGCCTTGAAGCTCACTGGCGAGCGCCCCATCTCACGCGAAGGCGAGAGCAATGGCAACTGGGTGCTCCTCGATTACGGCAACCTGGTCGTCCACGTCATGGACGAAGATACCCGCCGCCACTACAACCTCGAGGGCCTATGGAATACCGGTCGCGAGTTGGAGCTGCCCGCCGAGACCCACCCTGAATCCGATGTCCGTCCGTAGGAGAAGACCTCCATGCTGACCAATCAGACCAATGCCTTCGAGGCCATGCAGGCCCGTTTGCGCGTCGCGTCCGAACTCTACGGACTGGACGACGCGCTCTTCAAGGTCTTCATGGCCCCCAACCGTTCCATGATCGTGAGCCTGCCGGTGCTCATGGACAACGGCCACTGGGAGGTCTTCACGGGCTACCGCGTTCAGCACAATGTGGCCCGCGGCCCCGCCAAGGGCGGCATCCGCTATGACATGAACGTCACCCTGGACGAGATCAAGGCCCTCGCCGCGTGGATGACCTGGAAGACCGCCGTGGTGGATGTCCCCTTCGGCGGCGGCAAGGGCGGCATTGTTTGCGATCCCAACCGGCTGAGCTTGGGCGAGAAGGAGCGGCTCACCCGTCGCTACATCGCCGAGATCATGGACATCATCGGCCCCGACCGGGACGTACCCGCGCCCGACATGGGCACGGACGCGCAGACCATGGCCTGGGTTCTGGACACCTATTCCATGCATGTCCGCCACACCGAAAACGCCGTGGTGACCGGCAAGCCCCTGGGCCTCGGCGGCAGCCTGGGCCGCAACGAGGCCACCGGTCGCGGCATTCTCATCACGGCCCGGGAGGCCATGCAGCGGCTGGGCAAGCCCCTGGCTGGCGCCACCGTGGCCGTGCAGGGCTTTGGCAACGTGGGCAGCCAGGCCGCGCGCCTGCTGCACGAGGCCGGGGCCCGCATCATCGCCGTCAGCGACCTCAAGGGCGCCATTAAGAACGATCGCGGCCTGGACATCCACGCCCTGCTCAAGCATGTGGCCGAGGCGCGGACCGTCACCGGGTTCAAGGGTGCCGAGCCCATGGATGGCGCTGCCCTGCTCACCCACGCGGTGGACATCCTGGTGCCCGCCGCCACCGAGAACCAGATCACCGAACAGAATGCCGCCCAGGTGCGCGCCAAGATCATCGTGGAGGGCGCCAACGGCCCCACCACCCCCGAGGCCGACCCCATCCTGCTGGAGCACGGCGTCCTCGTGGTGCCCGATATCCTCGCCAACGCCGGCGGCGTCACCGTCAGCTACTTCGAGTGGGTGCAGAATCGCCAGGGCTTCTATTGGCGCGAGCGCGAGATCAACGAGCGGCTGGTGGACTACATGACCCATGCCTTCCAGGCCACCTTCGCCACCACGGACAAGTACAAGACCAACCCCCGCATCGGCGCCTACATCCTGGCCCTCGACCGTGTCGCCCAGGCCATGAAGTACCGTGGCTTCTACGCATAACTGACCTCACACTCACACCCGGCCCTTCGCCTCCAGCCGTCCCAGCAGCCGAATCAGGCCGTCCAGGATGGTCAGGGGGTGGGGCGGGCAGCCGGGGATGAAGAGGTCCACCGGCAGCACCGCAGAAGCGCCGCCCAGCTGTTCTTCCTGTTGGAAGTAGGGGCCCCCCTGGATGGCGCAGGCGCCCACCGCGATCACGAGTTTGGGCTCGGGAACCGCGTCGTAGGTCTTTCGCAGCGCCAGTTCCATGTTCCGGGTCACGGGACCGCAGATGAGCAGACCGTCGGCGTGCCGGGGGGAGGCCACATACTGGATCCCGAAGCGACCCAGGTCCCAGGCGATGGTGCCCAACACGTTCACGTCCACCTCGCAGCCGTTGCAGCCGCCCGCGCTCACCACGCGCAGCTTCAGCGAGCGGCCGAAGATTCTCATCAAGTCGGCGTCCAGGGCTGCGGCCAGCCGGTACTCCTCGCCGGGGGCCACGACCAGGTCCTCCCGGGTGCGCGTAGCCAGGCGATGCTCGCTGGTGTACTGGATGGCGCCTTCCGGGCAGGCCTCCACGCAGTCGGGGCAGAAGAGGCAGCGGCCCAGGTCGATCTGGGGTCCCTTGGGCCCGAAGGTGATGGCCTCCGTGGCACAGGCATCGGCGCAGAGGTGGCAGCCCTCGGGGCAGAGCTCCGCCTGGATGCGGGGACGGCCGCGGAAGCGCTCGGGCAGGGTCGGAATCTCCTTTGGATAGGGAAGGGTGCGATGGCCCTGGCGCCAGCGGGAAAGGAGGATGTGGATCATGGGCGTCTCACAGATCGTGGCCGCAGCAGGACAGGTTGAAGCTCTTGTTGCAGAGGGGGAAATCGGAGATCTGGCCGCCCCGCAGGGCCAGGGCCAGACCGAACCAGTTGTGGAAGGAGGGGTCCACGATCTTGTAGCGGGCAAAGCGCCCCTGGGCATCCGTCAGGGCCAGGTGCAGCACTTCGCCCCGCCAGCCCTCCGTGAGAGAAACACAAAGGCTGTGGGGGACCAGGGAGGGGCGTTTGGTCGGTGGCCCATCAGGCGGTTGGTCCGCCAAAGCTTCCAGGGCGTCCATGAGGAAGCGCTGGCTCTCCGCCAGTTCGAGCCAGCGCACCCAGGCCCGAGAGTGGGCGTTGCCGCTCTGAGCCGTGGACACGGCCACGGCATGGTCCACGAAGGGGCCGAAGGGATGGTCGTGGCGCACATCCAGGGCGATCCCGCAGGCCCGCGCCGCCACGCCCACCAGCCCGATCTCCCTCGCCTGGAGGGGCTCCACGGCCCCCGCCGCCTCCAGCCGGATCGCGACGGAGGCCGCCCCCCACATCAGTTCAACGGCGTCTCGGGTCTCCTCCCAGGACCGGGCCACCCGGGGAGCCAGCCGCGCCGCCAGGGCGGGCTCCAGATCCTGGCGCAACCCGCCGGGACGCAGCCAGTCACGGCCCAGCCGGCTGCCGCAGACCTCGGCGCTGAGGTTCAACCAGTCGCCCCGGATGCGGCCGCAGAAGGAGGCCGTGGGCAGGAAGCCCACATCCCCGGAGATGGCCCCGAGGTCGCCCACATGGTTGGCCATGCGCTCCAGTTCCAGGGCTACGCCCCGCACCCGCTCGGAGCGTGGCGGCACCTGGAGGCCTGCGAGCCCTTCGAGAATCCGGCAATAGGCCCAGGCGTGGGCGATGCTGGAATCCCCGGCGGCGGTTTCCGCATGCTTCAGGCTCAGGGCATGGGGCCCGCCCAGGAGGGCCCGTTCGATGCCGCGATGCTGGAACCCCAGGGCGATCTCCAGGTGGAAGACCTTCTCGCCGTGGCACTGGAACCGGAAGTGGCAGGGCTCAATGACCCCGGCATGTACCGGCCCCACGGCAACTTCGTGGACCTCCTCGCCGGTGACTTGAAAGTATTTCATCACGGCGGGAAGGACGTTTCCTGCGCGACGCCAGGGATCTGCGGCGCCGTCCCAGGGCTGGTGGAACCGCACAGGCTTGAACCAGGGGTGGCCCTCGGGCACGAGGCCGTACTGCTCGGCGATCTCCCGCTCGAAGAGGTGGGCCTGGGGACAGTCCGGCGTGAGCGCCGGATAGCTCATGGACTCCAACCGGGTGAGCCCCACCCAGAGGGTATGGTTCGCATCATCGGCCAGGACCGCGATGAGGCGACGTTTGGCATCGGCACACAGGCAAGCCAGCCGCAGATTGCCCTTGGTCGCCTCGACGATGGCATCCCGGAAGGTGGTGAAGCTGAGCTCCGGCACGTCGCCCATGGGAAGCACTTGGCCGTTCTGGAAGGCGCGGAAGTCGGGGACACTCATGGCTGCACCTCCACCAGGGCCACCTGGGAAGTGCCATTCAGCAGCTCCGTCGCCTTGTCCAGCATGGCCTGCAGGGGCCGGGGCAGCCACAGGCCCAGCACCAGGGCCAGGCTGAGGGCCACGATCAGCGGCGCCGTGGTGGCCAGCGTGTCCCGGTAGGGCGTACGGACCCGCTGGGGGCTGGGCGTGCCGAACACCACCTGCAGCACGGTGTCACTCATGGCCAGGAAGATGCCCCCGAGGAGCAGCAGGAAGGCGAACCCGGCCAGAAAGTGCCCGGTGCCGATGGCGCCGGCGGCGATGTTGAACTCACTGAGGAAGGGCGCGAAGGGCGGTAGCCCCGTGATGGCCAGGAAGCCCAGCAGGAACAGCCAGCCTGAGACGGGCGTGCGCCGGATGGCCCCGGTGACATCGGGGATCTGCTTGCTGGCATAGCTGCGGTGGATGTTGCCTGCGGACAGAAACAGCACGCTCTTCACCAAGGCGTTCGCCGCCAGATGGAACAGCGCGAACCGGGCCGCCGTGCCGCCGATGCCCACGCCGAACACCAGGATCCCCATGTGCTCCACGCTGGAGTACGCCAGGAGGCGCTTGAAGTCCGTCTGGCGAACCATGAACACCAGGGCCCAGGTCATGGAAATCATCCCGAAGGCCACGAACAGTTCCCGGGCGAACGCGGCCTCTCCGGCGGCCACCATCACCGCGTAGATCCGGAGCAGGGCCAGGAAAGCGCAACTGGTGACCCCCCCCGCCAGCAGGGCCCCCACCAGTCCGGGCGTTTCGCCGTAGGCATCGGGCTTCCAGGTGTGCATGGGTGCCAGTCCCATCTTGGTGCCGTAACCCACCAGCACCAGCACGAACCCAGCCCGCAGCCAGGGGCGCGACAGGTGGCCGGCTTCCGCCATGAGCCGGGTGTAATGCAGGGGTTCCTCCACCCCGCCCATGTGAGCCGAGTAGGCGATGAACATGGTTCCCAGCAGGGCCAAGGCGATGCCCACGCTGCCGATGACCAGGTACTTCCAGGTGGCCTCGAGGGAGCGACGGTTGCGGTTGAAGTAGATGAGGGGCGCGGTGACCAGGGTGGTGGTTTCCATGGCGACCCAGACCATGCCGGGGTGCCGAGACAGGGCCAGGAGGGAGGCCAGGCCCAAGAAACTCAGCAGGCTCGTGGACAGGATGCGATGGTCCCGATCCGGCCGCAGAGCCAGGTAGGCCGGCGCGTAGAAGGCGCAGATACAAAAGAGCACGCTGATGACCAGGAGCACCCAACCGCCCAGGGCGTCCAGGCCCAGCCAGGCCGTGGCCGGTAGGGTGTGCCAGTGCCGCAGCGTGAACACCACTCCGATCAAGTGCAGGACGGCCGTGAGCGGCAGCAGGCGGGCCCTCAGGCCCGGCGCCGGGATGACGAAGGCCAGGAGGGCGGCGGCCAGGGGGAGGGCAATGAGATACCAGGCCATGGGTCAGTCCTTCAGCTCGGCCAGATGCCGAGTGTCCACGGAGTCGAAGGCCACCCGGATGTGGTTGATGACGATGCCCATGACGAAGACGCCCACGAACAGGTCCAGCAGGATCCCCGTCTCCACCAGGACGGGCATCTCTTCCACCAGCAGCAGGCCGAACAGGTAGATGCCGTTCTCCAGCACCAAGTAGCCCACCACCTGGGTCAGGGCCTTGCGCCGCGAGACCAGGATCAGGAAGCCCGTGAAGAGCGTCGCCAGGGCCGCGGGCACCAGCAACGGATAGGGCGTGCCGGGCTTGAGGGGGAGGCTGTGGGCCACCAGCAGGCTGAGTCCTGTCCCCGCCGCGCAGAGCATCAGCGACACGGTGAAGCCGATATAGGGGTCCACCTCGCGCCGGATTTGCAACTGGCGCGCGGCCCTTCGCATGAGGTACGGGATGAGCCAGCCCTTCACCGCCACCGCCGCCAGGGCGACCACCAGGATGTGCACGTGGCGGCCCAGCCCCATGGCCAAGGGCACCAGCCCCAGCAAGACCCCCTGCACCACGGCCAGCTGGATGGCCTTGTTGATGCGGCTGGTGGCCACCAGGGCAAAGTTGGTGAGCATGGTGAGCGCAATGAGGAAATCGGGCGACATCGGCAGACTCCTAAACCAGCAGCAGCAGGAACGCGAAGGCCGAGGCCAGGATCCCCGCCACGAGAAACCTTGGCACATGGGTCATCTGGAACCGCGCCGTGGCGCTCTCCACCAGGCCCACGACCCCGGCCAGCCCGCCGAGGCCCACGAAGAACCGCGCCCAATCCTGCCAGGCATGGGCCGCCTTGGGCAGCATGAGGTCCAGCAGCAGGGCGCTCAGCACCAAGAGCTTCAGGCTGGCGCCGTAGAGCACCAGGGCGAAGGGGCGCCCCGAGTGGTCCAGCACCATGACCTCATGGATCATGGTGAGTTCCAGGTGGGTGGTGGGGTCGTCCACGGGAATGCGGGAGTTCTCGGCCAGGTAGACGATGGACCAGCCCGCGATGATCAGGATGAGCGGGGCCGTGACGGCACCCGACCCGACGCCGAGGCTGCCCAGCATGAGGGTCAGGGAGGTGCTCCCGGACACCTTGGCCAGGGCCGCAAAGCCGAGGAACAGGGCCGGTTCCGCCAGGGCCGCAAAGGCCACTTCCCGGGCCGCACCCATGCCCTCGAAGCTCGAGCCCGTGTCCAGCGCCGAGAGCACCGTGAGGAACCGGGACAGCCCCAGGAGGTAGGCGAAGAGGATCACGTCCCCCTCGAAGGCCACGGGCGCCGGGGTGTGCCCGAAGGGCACCAGGAGCGACGCGGCGAGCATCGCCGCCACGGTGCCCACGGGGCCCAGCAGGAAGACCCAGGTGGTGGTGCGACTGTAGACCGCCTGCTTGCGGGCCAGCTTCGCCAGGTCGTAGTAAAGCTGGAACACGGGCGGCCCCACGCGGCCGGCCATGCGCGCCTTGACCTTGGTGATGAGCCCCGGGATGAGCGGGGCAAGGAGGACGACCGTCAGCAGGTGCATGAGCAGGTGGAGGATTCGGGTCAGCAGGGCGTCGGGCATGGTCAGGCCACCATCCAGATCAGAAGCGTGAGCAGGGTCAGCAAGACATAAAGCAGGTACACCGACAGTTGGCCACCCTGAAGAATCCGGAGCAGCGCGGCCCCCCGGGCGACGAGCCGAAGGAGCGGATCAGCAAAGCGATCCAGGACGGGGTCCGGCACGTGGCTGCCGTACTGGGCCCCTGCGGGAAAGAGCCCCTGGACCCGTCCGCCGTGGACCTTGGGCCACAGGATCCAACGCAGGCCGCCCACCAGTCCCTGGGCGAAGGAGGAGGCCGTGTACTGCATCCGGGCCCCGGGCCGGGCATAGCCGCAATCCCAGGTGGGGCGGTCGCGGGGGGCTTTCCCCGGTCGGGCCCAGGCCCACAGCAGGCCCGCCAGGAGCAGCATGGGGGTGGCCCAGGCCGTCAGGCTCGACAGGTGGGCCAGACGGGCCAAATCCGTCTGGGCGGTGCCGGGACCCAGGACAGCCACGGCGCGCCCCAGGGCAGGTGCTATCAGCACCGGGGCCAGGCCGATGAAGGCGCAGGCCAGGGCCAGGACGGCCATGGGCACCCGCAGGCTGAGCGGAGCTTCCAGGGCCCGGGCCGCTGTGGGCGTCCGCGGCTCCCCCAGGAACACCGCCCCGAAGGCCTTGGCGAAACAGGCCAGGGCCAGGGCCCCGATGAGGGCCAGGGCGGTGACCACCCCCGCGGTCCAGGGCCAGCGGAACAGCGTGAAACCCCGGAACGCGCCCAGGTAGATCATCCATTCACTGATGAACCCGTTGAGGGGCGGCAGGCCCACGATGGCCCAGGCCCCCACCAGGAAGGCCCCGGAGGTCCAGGGCATGGCCCGGCCCAGGCCCCCCATGCGGTCCATGTTCCGTCCGCCCGTGGCCCGGACCACGGCGCCGGCGGACAGGAAGAGCAGGCCCTTGAACAGGCTGTGGTTCAGGACATGCAGCAGGGCCCCCCCGAAACCAAGGGCCATCATCACGGGATGACCCGCGGCCTTGCCCAGGGTACCGAGGCCGAGGCCCAGCAGGATGATGCCGATGTTCTCGATGGAGTGGTAGGCCAGCAGGCGCTTCAGGTCGTGTTGGCCCAGGGCGAAGGCCACACCGAGGAGGCCCGACAGCGCCCCCAGGCCCAGGAACAGCCCCCCCCACCACGGGGGCGGGTCCGGCACCCAGGACACCAGGCGGATCAGCCCCAGGATGCCCATCTTGATGAGGACGCCGCTCATGAGCGCCGACACATGGCTGGGGGCCGCGGCGTGGGCCGGGGGCAACCAGAAGTGCAGCGGCATGATTCCCGCCTTCAGGCCGAAGGCCAGGAGGAAGAGGACAAAGGTCAGGGTGCCGCGGCTGCTGGACGCGAACCCCGCCGGCAGCAGGTCCAGGCGTCCGTGCCCCGTGAAGGGCATGAGAAGGGAGAAGGCCGCGATGAGACAGAGGGTCCCGGTGTGGGTAGAGATCAGGTAGATCCAGCCCGCCCGCCGGGTTTCCGGTTGCCGGTCCTCGGCCATCACGAGAACGAAGGCCGAAACCGCCATGCCTTCCCAGGCCAGGATGAAGGTCAGCACATGGGCGGCCGCCACCAGCAGGGCCAAGGACCCCGCCGCCAGGCCAAACACCACCCGCAGCAGCCGCACGTTCCCGTGCCGCTCATCCCAGTAGCCCACGGCGTAGAGCGCGCCCCCGGCGGAGAGCAGGAACACGGGAATGGCGAACCAGGCCGCAATGGCATCGAAGGCCAGCCCCCCGGTGGCGCTCATGGGCAAGGCCGGGAGCCCCACGACCCAGGACGCCCCTCCCAGGAGCACCCGCAGGGCCGCCACGATCCCCAGCAGCGCGGCGAGTCCCATCAGCACCGCGGCCGCCTCCCCGCCCCGCCGGCGCAGCCACAGTCCGGGAATCCCAGAGGTGAAAGCCAGCAGAACTGCCAGGAGATAGAGAATCATCCCAGCACCTGCGCCCGCAGCAGCATCCAGAGGAAGACACCCAGCAGGGTGAGCAGTACGTAAAGGAGGTAAACGGACAGGAAGCCCGGCTGGAGCCGGCGAAACCACAGCAGCCGCTCCGCCAGGGCGGCCATCCGGGGCGCCACCAGCAGGTCGCCCATCGCATCCTGGACCTCGGTTCGGAACCGGAGGGGCTTGGGGAAGAGGCCCTTGATGCGGCGCATGTGGGACCGCACCCCCGGAAGGTGGACGGACCAACCGTCGGCGAAAGAACTGCCGGTGTACTGCATCCGCGTTGTCCCGGCGGCATAGCCGCAGTCCCAGGTGGGGGGCGCCAGGGCAGGATCCGGCCGTGGACTCCGCCGAATCCAGGCCAGGGCCAGGCCTCCCAGGAGCAGGAGGAGGACCTCCAGGCCGGTGATCCAGGCCAGGTCACGGCCCATGCCGGACACCAGCATGGGCTTCGCACCGGGGGCGATCACGGCCACTACCCGGTCCAGCATGGGCAACAGCAGCAGGCTACCCAAGCCCAGGGCCAGGCAGAGGATCGCCAGGGCGGCCATGGGGGCCAGCATCACCCCGGAAGGGTCATGGGCATGCTGACCCGCGGCACTGCGGGGTTGCCCCAGGAACAGCACAGCGTAGAACCGGGCGAAGGCCACGGCGGCGAGCCCCCCCGTGAGGGCCAGGGCCACGAGGGCCACCACCGCAGACCAGGGGTAGCCCCGCTGGAGAGCCGCAAAAAGGCCCCGGTACAGGAACCACTCGCTCAGAAACGCGTTGAAGGGCGGCAGGGCCGCCACGGCCAGCACGCCCGGAAAGATCCACCAAGCGGTGCGGGGCATCCGGGCCGCCAGTCCGCCCAGCACCTCCATGTCCCGGGTGCCCGTGGCGTGCAGCACGCTGCCCGCCCCAAAAAAGAGCAGCCCCTTGAACACCGCGTGATTCCAGACGTGGAACAGGGCGCCGCCGAAGCCCAGGGCCACGAGCCAGGGGTCGTGGGTGGCCCGCCCAGTCCAGCCCAGGCCCACGCCCATGGCAATGACCCCCAGGTTCTCGATGCTGGAATAGGCCAGCAGCCGCTTGTAGTCCCGCTGGGCCAGGGCGTTCCCGATGCCAAAGACCGCCGTGAAGGCCCCCAGGGCCAACAGCGTGCCCCCGATCCCCCGGGGGATGGCCGGCAGCAAACTCGATACCCGGAGCAGGCCGTAGATGCCTGTCTTGAGCATCACGGCGGACAGGATGGCCGACACATGGCTGGGGGCGCTGGCATGGGCCCCGGGCAGCCAAAAGTGCAGGGGAAACACCCCGGCCTTGAAGCCAAAGCCCAGGAAGGCCAGGAGCAGGATCCAGCCATCCACGGCCGCCGGTGAGGCGCCTCGCAGGGGCGCCCAGGGGAACCCCCCCAGGCGGTGCCCCAGCAGGATCACCATGGCCGTGAGGGCCAGGGTGCCCAGGTGCGTGGAGACCAGGTACACCCAGCCGGCCCGCCGGACGTCGGCCCGTTCGTGCTCGGTGCTCACCAGGAAGAAGGCCGAGACGGCCATGAGTTCCCAGACCACGAGGAACAGAATTCCCTGGCGCACCACGAAGACCAGCGACATGGACGCGATGATGGTGCCGTAGAAGAACCGCAGGGTGCGTCCGGCCCCCTTGGGCAGGTCCTCGGGCCAGTACTCCCGGCCGTAGAGCAGGCCCAGGCCGCCGATCAAATGCAGGGGCACCAGGAAGGCTGCGGACAAGGCATCCAGTTCGAAGCGGACCGGCAGCCCCCAAAGATGTACATTCAGGGTCGCCGGGGGGGCCCCGGCCAGCGCCCGGATGGCGCCCACCCCGGCCGCCAGGGAACCCAGCACCCCGAGCCCTGTGCCCAGTCGCGCCTTCCACCCGCCGCCCAGCGACATCAGTCCCGATACCGCCCATGCTCCGATGGACGATAGAACCAGAATCAAATCCAGCATGTGCATAGCAACCCGGGGAGGTGGTGAGGTCCCCTCGATCCCCTGACTTTCGTGGCCAAGATCGGGAACGGGTTCCAGCACGGTCGGGGGGGCTTCTTGTTCAGGATAGCCGCTTCCGGTGCAGGACGACCCGTGGATGCACCCCCGCTTAGAACACCCGCAGCAGCGCCACCAGACCGTTCACGGATTTCACCCCCGCGATGTCGCTCTGGAGGCCGATGCCCAGGTCCACGCGAACGGCCGTGAACCACCAGAAGCCGGGCAGATCGCCGGTGATGCCCAGGCCACTCACGCCGTAGGTCTTGCCGTCGTCCAGGCTGCGGGCCCGGGCGTACTCGAGGCTCAGGGACAGGCGGAGGTTCGGCCCCGTGGGGAAGGCCAGGCCGGTCTTGGCATAGGTCACCTGATCCGCAGCGATGGCGTGGGAGCGGATCCCCGCGATGCGCACGGCCCCCCCCACCCCGCCCACATCCAGGGCCTTGAAGCGGTCGAAGGCGTGCCCGCCGGCCCAGCCAGCCTCCCCGTGGAACCAAACGCCAGTGGTTACTTCGCGGTCCAGGCCGAGGTTGCCACCCCAGCGGCGGAAGTTCCCGCCCTCGGGCACGGCCTGGGGATTCGCGGCGGTGCCGTAGGTGCCCTCGGGACGCTTACCCCAGCCATGGAAGGCCCGCACCTGAAAGCCCCGGAACAGCCAGGAGCCCTGGAGGGTGCCCACCCGCGTGAGGCCCGAAGGCGGCAGCGCGTAGCCCGGCGTGCGGTACTTGAGGTCGCCCTCGCCGTACCCGTCGTACTCGAAATCGCTCCGACCTTCCAGCCGGAAGCCCAGGCCCAGGTCATGGCCCAGCTCCACTCCCAACAGGCCGAAGCGCCGGCCCACACCATCCCGGTCGGACAGCTTGCCGTTCACCACGGGCCGCTCGGTGCCCTTCAGCAGTAGCGCCGTGGCATTGGCGCTCACGTCGAAGCCGCCCAGCCCCCGCGGGATGGCCACACTGGCCGTGTTGAACACCACGGCCGTGAGGGCGTTCAGCTGGACGCCCTTGCCGAAGGCGTTGTAGTCGTAATAGACCAATCCGCCGAGCGGCAAAACGGGCGGCGTCAGGCCGGGATCCACCAGCACCACCGCCGCCAGAGCGCGGCCGCTGGTCTTGGGTTTCTCCTCGATCCTTCGAGTGCCATCCTCCTGGCGGGTGAAATAGCGTGCGCCCTCCGGGGTCACCTTCAGCATGGTGGACGATGACGTCCGCGCCGCCTCGCGCTGGAGGTCGAAACGGTCACCGTTCAGTTCGAAGTCGCGGTAGGTGAAGCGCCGCTGTACCTGCACCACGCCCCCCGCGCTCACCCACCGCTCGAAGGTCTGCACGGCCACGGGCCGCCACACGCCTGCCGACACGGCCCCGTAGGTGAGGATCTCGCGTTCGCTCTTGATGATGCCCGGCAGGTTCGCCCGCTCCCGCCGTTCCACGAAGATCTTGCCCGTGGCCTCTTCCACGTCCAGCTCGCCGGTGTAGGCCAAGGGGTCGGGGCTCACGGGCTCGAAGCGCAGCAACCGTCGGCCCGGCCCCGCTGGCCCGCCGTCCCGGTAGCGGTACCGCTCCGT
>JANYAS010000159.1 GCA_025361205.1 Holophagaceae bacterium | reverse complement strand
TGGCACGCCGAAGCGGGACCGGCGGCTGGCAAAGCCAGACGCGGTTCGAGTCACTGCCCTGGTGGGTCGGCGCGACATACAGAGAACGGCCCACCTTCGACTGGGTCAGCGGGAGCAGCACCAAATCCCACGAACAACCTGAATCACGCCCCAGCCAACGTCAGTGGTCAGACCAGAACCGAATTCTGAGCCCATGTGGAAGCCCGGCGGTTCGTGATCCTCAACGCCCCTGCTCCCAAGCTACAATGATCGGTTCCGCCCGCCGGGCGGGGAGCCCACCCGATGAGCGACGCCTGCACCATCCTCACGACCTGTGGAAGCGAGGAGACCGCCCTGACCATCGCCGCCGCCTTGGTGGACCAGGCCTATGCTGCCTGCGTGAACATCCTCCCCGGCATCAAGAGCTACTACTACTACAAGGGCGAGACCCACCTCGATGAGGAGGTCATGTTGATCATCAAGACCACCCAGGAGCTCTTCCCCAAGGTGTCCGAGGTCATCACGGACCTCCACACCTACGAAGTCCCCGAGATTCTGATGTTCCCGGCCGTGGCCGGGTCCGAACCCTTCCTCGACTGGATCCGCGAGAGCGTGAACCGGCTGGCCTGACCCCCTCTCCACCGCCTTCTCGGGAGCAACCCCATGGAACATAACCTGTCCCTCGAATTCCTCCGCGTGGTTGAGCAAGCCGCCATTGCCTGCTCCAGCTCCATCGGTCACGGCCGCCGCAAATACAGCGACCAGCTGGCAGTGGAGGCCATGCGGAAGGCCATGGAAACGGTCCGCATGGACGCCACCATCGTCATCGGTGAAGGCGAGCGGGACGAAGCGCCCATGCTCTACATCGGCGAGAAGGTGGGCATGGGGGCGGATCTGGACGGCGACCACCCGGAGGTGGATATCGCGGTGGATCCCCTGGAGGGAACGAACCTCTGCGCCACGGGCGCGGCCAATGCCATCGCCGTGCTGGCGGCCACCGAGAAGGGCGGCCTGCTGCACGCGCCGGATCTCTACATGGAGAAACTGGTCGTGGGGCCCGCCGCCAAGGGCAAGGTCAGCCTGGACGCGCCGGTCCATGAGACGCTGCAGATCATCGCCCAGTCCCTGAACCGCAAGGTCTCTGAAATCACCGTGACCGTGCTGGACCGCGAGCGCCACGCCCAGCTCATCGCGGACATCCGGAAGGCCGGCGCCCGCATCCAGCTCATCGGGGACGGTGACCTCGGTGCCGCCATCAGTACGGCGGTCAGCGGCACGGGCATCCATGCGGTCATGGGCACGGGAGGCGCCCCCGAAGGCGTGCTGTCCGCCGCGGCTCTGAAATGCCTCAACGGCGAGATCCAGGGTCGCCTCAAGGTCGATACCAACACCGCCAGCCGGGAGAAGGCCGAGGAAATGGGCGTGGACTTCGGGCGCATCTACTTCACCGAGGACCTTTGCCCTGGCAAGCAGATCGTCTTCGCCGCCTGCGGCGTCACCCACGGCAACCTCCTGCAGGGCGTGCGCCACTTCGGCCACGGCGTGCGCACCTCCAGCCTCATCCTGACCTATGGCAATCGCCAGGTGCGCTTCATCGACACTGTGCACATCAAGGAAGGTCAGAACGTCACCGTCCGGTTCTAGTTCCTAACCTTGCGCGAATCCTTCCGGACCCGCCTCTTCCGCTGGGGCTTCAATCTGTGGCCCTGCTACCGGGGCACGGGCGCCCGCGTCACCTTCATCGCCTCGGACTGGCGGGAAGTGCGCGTCCGCCTGCCCCTGTCCTGGCGCACCCGCAACTACGTCGGCACCATCTTCGGCGGCAGCCTCTACGGAGCGGTGGATCCCTTCTACATGATCATGCTCATGGAGAACCTGGGACCGGAGGTCGTGGTGTGGGACAAGGCCGCGTCCATCCGCTTCCGAAAGCCCGGCCGGGGCGCCCTCCGCGCCACCTTCCGGCTGGATGAGGGTGAACTGGTGGAGATCCGTCGTTTGCTTCAGGAACAACCCAAGGTCGATCGCACCTACACGGTCACCCTGGAAGATGCCGCCGGTGGCCTTCACGCCGAAATACAGAAAGTGATACACATATCCCTTCGCCAGCCTTCCTGCTAGGCTTTTACCCTCATCTTACGAGGTTACCTATGGCATCACCCGTTCGCGCCTCCCTCTGCTTCTGTCTGGGCCTCGCCGCCTTCTCCCTGGCGGCCAAGTCCAAGCCGGGAGTGGATCCCGCCAATATCGACGTCACCTTGAAACCCTGCGACGACTTCTACACCTTCGCCAACGGTGGCTGGCTGAACTCCCACAGCATTCCAGCCGACAAGCCGCGCTTCGGCGCCTTTGAGGAAGTGAACGAGCGCAACCGGGCCATCCTCGACCAGATCCTGGCGGAAACCACGGCCAAGACCACCTGGGCCAAGGGCAGCGTCCAGCAGAAGGTGGGCGACTTCTATGCCTCCGGCATGGGTGAGGCTGCCATCGAGAAGCGCGGCCTGGCGCCCATGAAGCCCCTCTTCGCCACTATCGAGGGTTTGAAGGACGCCAAACAGCTCCCCGCCCTGCTGGCAAAGCTGCATGCCCAAGGCCTTCCTGGCGGCTTCGGCTTTTATGTAGGACAAGACTTCAAGGACTCGACCCGCTACATGGGCAACCTCATGCAGGGAGGCACAGGGCTCCCTGATCGGGACTACTACCTCAAGGACGATGCCCGTAGCCGCGACATCCGCGCCAAGTACGAAGTCCACGTTGCCAGGATGCTGGAACTGGCAGGCGACGCGCCGGGCCTGGCCCGGGTTCGCGCCAAGGTGGTAGTGGATCTGGAGACGCGCATGGCCGAGGCCCAGTGGACGCGCGTGGAGCTGCGGAACCCCCAGAAGCAATACAACAAGCGGACCCTGGATCAAGTGGCGAGCGAAGCCCCGGGCTTCGACTGGAAGGGCTACTTCGCGGCCCGTGACCTGAAGCTGACAGACCTCAACCTCAGCCAGCCCTCGTTCTTCCAGGCCTTTGCCAAGCTGGCCTCCGAGGTGCCCGCCCCGCAGTGGCGCAGCTACCTGCGCTGGCACGTCCTTAGCGCCTCCGCCAACCTGCTGCCCAAGGCCTTCGGCGAGGAAGCCTTCGCCTTCCACGGCAAAGTGCTGGAGGGCACCCCAGAGCGGGAATCCCGCGCCAAGCGCATTGAACTGGCCACCAACGGCAGCCTGGGCGAAGCCCTGGGCCAGCTCTACGTGAAGGTGGCCTTCCCGCCCGAATCGAAGAAGCGGGTGCTCGAGATGATCGAAAACCTCCGCGGGGCCCTGCGGGAACGCATCACGAACCTGGACTGGATGGGCGCCGAAACCAAGCAGCAGGCCCTCAAGAAGCTCAACGCCTTCGGCGTGAAGATCGGCTACCCCGACAAGTGGAGAACCTACGCTTTCGACGTCAAGCGCGATGACTACTTTGGCAACGTGCGCCGGGCCGCCGCCTTCCGCGTCCAGGAGAACCTGGCCAAGCTCGGCAAGCCCATCGACCGCACCGAATGGGGCATGACACCGCCCACAGTGAACGCCTACTACAACGCATCCATGAACGAAATCGTGTTCCCCGCGGGCATCCTTCAGCCGCCCTTCTTCGACGCATCCGCCGATGATGGTGTGAACTACGGATCCATCGGCTTCGTCATCGGCCATGAGATGACGCACGGCTTCGACGACAGCGGCAGCCAGTTCGACGCTGCGGGCAATCTCCAGAACTGGTGGACCGAAGCGGACAAGAAGGCCTACGAATCCCGCACCGACCTGGTGGTGAAGCAGTACGACGCCTACGAACCCCTCAAGGGCGAGCACGTGAACGGGAAGCTCACCCTGGGTGAGAACATCGCCGACATCGGCGGCCTCAAGATCGCCTTCGCCGCCTACCAGAACAGCCTGAAGGGCAAGGCTACCCCGGCGCTCATCGATGGCTTCACCGGCCCCCAGCGGTTCTTCCTCGGGGCTGCCACCGTGTGGCGCAACCACATCCGCGAGGCGGCGCTCTCCCTGCGCCTCAAGACCGATCCCCACAGCCCGGGCCGCGAGCGGGTGAACGGACCCCTGTCCAACCTGCCCGAGTTCTACGAGGCCTTCGGCTGCACCGACGGCCAGCCCATGAAGCGAGAAGTGAAGGTCCGTCCGGCCATCTGGTAGCCCGCTCTTTTGCTCTGGAATGCGGCGCATTCCGGAGATTAGGTGAAAGGAACTTCGTTGCAAACACGATCTGCAGTGCTCGCTCTCCTGCTCATGGCACCGCTAGCCGCCCAGCGGCCCTACAAGGGCTTCAATCCGGCGAACCTGGACCCTTCGGTGAAGCCGACCCAGGATTTCTTCCAGTTCGCCGTGGGCGGCTGGGCCAAGCGCACCGCCATTCCCGCCGAGTATGATCGCTACGGAGTGGATCAGGAGATCGACACCCGGACCCACCAGATCTTGAAAGAGATCATGGAATCAGCGGCCGCCGCCAAGGCTGCTCCCGGTACAGAAACCCAGAAGGTCGGGGACTTCTACGCCAGCGGCATGGACGAGGCGGGCATCGAGGACCGCGCGGTGGCCCCCCTGCAGCCGCTGTTCACCCGCATCGACGGCGTGAAGGATGCCACCACCCTGGCGGCGGTCCTGGCCGACTTCCACCGCCTGGGCGCTTTCGCGGGCTTCTCCTTCCGGATCGAGCAGGACGACAAGGAGAGTACGCGCTATTCCATGACGCTCGCCCAGGGCGGACTCGGCTTGCCGGACCGGGACTACTACCTGAAAGAGGACCCCAAGTCGAAGGAACTCCTCACCGCCTACCGCGCCCATGTGGGGCAGATGCTTTCCCTGGCCGGCTTCGACCGCAAGGATGCGGACCTGATCCTCACCCTGGAGATGCGGCTGGCCAAGGCCAGCATGACCCGAGTCGAGCAGCGGGATCCCATGGCCGTCTACCACGCCATGACCCCGGCCGAGCTCAAGACCGCGGCGCCGGGCTTTCCGGCGGACCTCTACCTGAAAGCCTTGGGTGTATCAGCTCCCGACCGCTTCGTGGTGCGGCAGCCCGCCTTCATCGCCGAACTCGGCCGCATGGTGCAGGAGGTTCCCATCGTCCAATGGCAGACCTACCTGCGCTGGACCCTGCTCCGTACCACTGCACCCTTCCTGCCCAAAGCCTTCGAGCAGGAAGCCTTCGCTTTTTACGGAACCCGGCTCCAGGGCACCACGGCCATGCATCCTCGCTGGAAGCGGGTGATGCTCGCCGCGGACCGTGGACTGGGCGAGGCCCTGGGCAAGCTGTACGTCCAGCGGGCCTTCCCCGCCAGCAGCAAGGCCAAGGTCCTGACGATGGTCGAAAACCTGCGCACGGCATTAAGGGCCCGCATCGATGGCCTTGAGTGGATGAGCGCACCCACCAAGGTCAAGGCCCAACAGAAGCTCGCCACCATCCGGGTGAAGATCGGCTACCCCGACCTCTGGCGCGATTACACCAGGCTCAACGTCCAACGCCAACCCTATGTCCTGAACGTGCTGGAGACCCACCGCTTCGAATTTGACCGCCGCCTGGCCAACCTGGGGAAGCCCATCGACCGGAACGAATGGGACATGACGCCCCAGACCAACAACGCCTACTACAACCCCTCCATGAACGAGATCGTGTTCCCCGCAGGCATCCTGCAGCCGCCCTACTTCGACGCCACGGCCGATGACGCCGTGAACTACGGGAACATCGGCGCCACCATCGGCCACGAGATGACCCACGGCTTCGACGACGAAGGCCGCCAGTACGATGCCGACGGGAACCTGAAGGCCTGGTGGACCCCCGAGGACGAGAAGGCCTACAACCTCAGAGCTGAGTTGGTGGTGAAGCAGTTCGACGCGTACGAGCCCCTCCCCGGCCTCCACTTGAACGGAAAGCTCACCCTGGGCGAGAACATCGCCGACCTAGGGGGCCTCAAGCTCGCGTGGGACGCCTGGAAGCTGAGCCCGAAGGGCCAGCGGCCCGTGGGCCGCATCGCAGGCTTCACCCCCGAGCAGCGCTTCTTCCTCGGCTACGCGGAAACCTGGCGCACCCTGACCCGGGAGGAAGCCCTGCGTCTCCGGGCCAACACCGATCCCCACAGCCCCGCGAAATTCCGGGTGAACGGGCCGCTGTCGAACCTGCCGGAGTTCTACGAGGCCTTCGGCTGCAAGGACGGCGACCCCATGAAGCGGCCCGAGAAGGTCCGCCCGGCCATCTGGTAGCCTTCCCCCTCTCCTTTCCTTTCCAAGGATCCCCATGCGCTTTCGCCCACTCGTCCTTCTTGCGTCGCTCCTCGCCGCCGGCGCCTCCCTGGAGGCCTGCACCAACCTGCTGGTGACCAAGGGCGCGAGCAAGGACGGCTCCACCATGATCACCTACGCCGCCGACAGCCACACCCTCTACGGCGAGCTGTATTTCAAGAAGGGCACCCACCACTTGGCCGGCGAGTTCCGCGACATCGTGGAGTGGGATACCGGCAAGGCGCTCGGCAAGATCCCCGAGGCCCCGGTCACCTACACCCGCGTGGGCAACATGAACGAGTTCCAGGTCACCATCGCCGAGACCACCTTCGGCGGCCGCAAGGAACTCCATGTGCCCAGCGGCATCGTGGACTATGGCAGCCTCATCTACATCGGGCTGGAACGGGCCCGAACCGCCCGCGAGGCCATCGAGGTGATGACCGGGCTGGCCGAAAAGTATGGCTACGCCTCCGAAGGGGAAAGCTTTTCCATCGCCGATCCCAACGAAGCCTGGATCCTCGAGATGATCGGCAAGGGCAAGGGCCAGACCGGCGCCCTGTGGGTGGCCTACAAGCTGCCGGACGGCACCATCAGCGCCCATGCCAACCAGGCCCGCATCCGCCAGTTCCCCCAGAACGACCCCAAGACCGCGCTCTACAGCAGGGATCTCATCCCCTTTGCCCGCGAAAAAGGCTGGTTCAAGGGAGAAGACAAGAACTTCAGCTTCGTGGATGCCTACGCCCCCCTGACCTTCGGCGCCCTGCGAGGCTGCGAGGCTCGCGTGTGGAGCATCTTCAACCACGCTGCGAAAAGCCAGAACCTCTCCATGGATTATGTGAAGGCCGAGAAGGGCGCCAAACCCATGCCGCTCTTCATCAAGCCCGACCAGAAACTGGATGTGCGGGATGTCATGGAGCTCATGCGCGATCACTTCGAGGGCACCGAGTTCGACATGACCAAGGACGTGGGGGCCGGCCCCTACAAACTGCCGTACCGCTGGCGGCCCATGGGCTTCAAGATCGACGGCCAGGACTATGTCCACGAGCGCGCCATCAGCACCCAGCAGACTGGCTTCTCCTTCGTGAGCCAGGCCCGGTCCTGGTTGCCGGATCCCGTCGGGGGCGTGCTCTGGTTCGGCGTCGATGACACCTTCACCACCGTGTATGTGCCCATCTCCTGCGGCATCAAGGAACCGCCCAGCGCCTTCGCCGTCGGCACTGGCAACTTCAGCGAGTTCAGCTGGGACAGCGCCTTCTGGACCTTCAATTTCGTGAGTAACTACACCTACACCCGCTGGAGCGACATGATCGTGGACGTCCAGAAGGTGCAGCGCGAGTTCGAAGGCCGCTACCTCGCCGACCAGGCCGAGGTCGACCGCACCGCCCTCGATCTCTACAAGCAGAATCCCGGCCTGGCCAAGGACTACCTCACCCAGTACGCCGCCAAGGAGACCGCGCAGCTCCTGACCCGCTGGAAGAAGTTGGGCGAGTTCCTCATCTGGAAATACCTCGACGGCAATGTCCGGAGCGCGACGGGCGAAGTCACCCACCCCAAGGCCCCCGAGGATTGGCTGCGCTGCATCGTCAAGGACCATGGGGATGTCATCAAGGTCAAGAAGGTGGAGGGGCTGGCTCCGGACGAGGAATAACCCCGGGGTTGAAAACCTGCGGGTTTCAGAGAGAAGGCCCTGCGGCGCGGGGCCTTCTTCATGCCTACTTGTGACGCCCGCCAATCCTTGCCCCATGGGATGATGGGCGGCTCCCCGAGGTCTGTATGAACCACCCTGATCCGCATTCCTACTACGAAGCCGCGCAGCCCAAGGCGCGCCGACTGCGCCTGAAACTGGGGGTGGATTTCTCCGCCAAGCGCATCGATGGTGAGGTGGTGTTGGAGTTCGGCGGCGAGGTGTCGGGCCCCCTCGACCTCGACACGAAGGGCCTGGAGATCCACACCGTGCAGGTGCCCGGCCACGGTCCCATCCCCTGGGAGCTGGCCGAGGCTGACTCCATCCTGGGCAGCCGGCTGCGCCTTCAGGTGCCCGCAGGCTCGCAAGAGATTGCCATCTCCTACCGGACCGCCCCGGATGCCATGGCCCTCCAGTGGCTGGCTCCCGAGCAGACCGAGGGCAAGGCCGCGCCCTACCTCTTCAGCCAATGCCAGCAGATCCACGCTCGCACCATGGTGCCCTGCCAGGACACGCCGGTGGTGCGCGTGGCCTACCAGGCCGAGGTGACGGTGCCCGAAGGGCTCACAGCCGTGATGTCCGCGGGCCCAGCCGGGGACGAGCCCACGGGGGATGGTCGCCACACCTTCCGCTTCACCATGCCCCAGCCCATCCCTTCCTACCTGTTGGCTCTGGCTGTGGGACGCCTCGAATCTCGCGATCTCAGCCCGCGTGCCCGGGTGTGGGCCGAGCCGGAAACCGTCGCCGCCGCCGCCTGGGAATTCGCGGGCGTGGAGGACATGATCCTCAAGGCCGAGGCGCTCTTCGGGCCCTACCCCTGGGAGCGCTACGACATGCTCGTGCTGCCCCCCTCCTTTCCCTATGGTGGGATGGAGAATCCGCGCATGACCTTCCTTACGCCCACGCTGTTGGCGGGAGACCGCAGTCTGGTGGACGTGGTGGCCCATGAACTGGCGCACAGCTGGACCGGCAACCTCGTCACCAATGCCAGCATGGAGCACTTCTGGCTCAACGAGGGCTTCACCGTCTGGGCCGAGCGCCGCATCCTGCGCACCCTGCACGGCGACGACGCCGCAGCCCTGGGTTGGGCCATGGGCGAGAAGGCCCTGGAGGACAGCCTGGCTCGCTTCAAGAATGAACCCCACCTCACGGTGCTGCGCATGCACCTCGAGGGCATCGACCCGGATGACGCCTTTTCCAGCATCCCCTACGAAAAGGGCGCACGCCTGGTGGCGGCCCTGGAGAAGGAGGTGGGCGAGGACCGCTTCCTCCGCTTCATCCGCGAGTACATGGACGCCTTTCGTTTCACGTCCATCACCACGGAGCAGTTCTGCGCCTTTGTGGACACCAAGCTGCCTGGCGCGTTGTTGGCCGTGAATGCGGACGCCTACCTGAACCAGCCCGGGCTGCCCGACACCGCGCCTGAATTCCACAGCGTGCAGTTGGATACGCTCACGGTGTTGGCCGAGAGCTGGGCGGATGGCGGCCGCCCCAGCGCCCACCAGATCGCCTCATGGAATTCCTCTGAGTTGCAGGTGTTCCTCCAGAAGCTGCCGCGCAAGCTCACCCAGGCTGACTGTGCCTGGCTGGATGAGCATTTCCAACTCATGGGCCGCGGCAACCACGA
>JANYAS010000116.1 GCA_025361205.1 Holophagaceae bacterium | reverse complement strand
GGAGCGCATCCCCCTGGCGTGGAGCCCTGAACTGGCCAGGACACGGTCCAGCTCCGTCACCACGCGGTGGTACTGGAGGAGCCGGTCCCGGTCGTCGCGGACCAGGGCTATGCGGGTGCGCCAAGGGGCTTGGGGATCCTCGAGGCTGGCGACCTCCTCGGAGGATAAGGGATCGTACTGGGGAAGTTCCCGAAGGTGGATCCGGGCCTCCTCGATGCGGGCCTGGCTGGCCTTCAGCCGCCGCTGGGCGGGGGTCCACACCAGCCAGGCGAAGAGCACGGGCCCCAGCACGAGCACCAGCACGAGGAGCAGCCGGAGGACCTTCATTTGAACCTCCCGCTCAGGCTGAACCGGGTGATGGCCTGGGCCTCGGGCTGAGCAATACCCGCCACCCGGCGGTCGGACACACTGACCTCCCGCAGCGGGTCCAGTTCCAGCCCCTTGATCTGGAGCAGAGCCTCCAGGTACCGGGCCAGGGGCCCCACGGAGAAACCGGGCCCGGTGAGGGCGGTGCCGCTGACCTGGAAGGACCAGCTGGGTTCGGCTCCCGGAACTTGCTGGACGCCCACCTGCTCCAGCTGGATCTCCGGGGGCGGGCTCATCAGCGCCTTCGACAGGCGGGATAGGCCCGTGATGGCCCCAGCCTGGAGCCGCTCGGCCGCCCGCAGCCGCAACAAGGGAATCCGTGCGGCCATGGCCCGCTGCCGGTCCAGATCCGCGGCTTGTTTCCGGGCCAGCTCGGCCTCGAGCTTGGAGGCCTCAGTCTCCAGCATCTGTTCGCGGGTGCGCAGGATGGCCCCCCCCACCGTGAACGCGGCCAGCACGCTGAGGGTGACCAGCACCAGGGCGGCCCGCAGCCACCGGCGGCGCTGCGCCTCCTGGATGTAGGCGGGGCGCAGGTCCAGGCCACCGGAACTGCGTTCGGCGGCGAGGCCCCGGTGGAGCACGTCCAGGAGGGGTTCGGGGTGGCACTGGGCGGCGAGGCCGAGGCCTCGCAGGCGGCCTTCGAGTTCGGGCGGAATGGAGGTGGCGCCCACCAGGATGAGGCTGGTGGGTGCGGAGCCCCGGTACCGCTGCTTGTAGAACTGCAGGGTGCGGGCGGTCTCCTCCACGGCGAGGGCCAGGTGGTCCTCCACCTCTCCCTCGGGGGCGACCCGGAAGGTCCGCTGGAGCACCAGGGCCGCGCCTCGCAGGAAGAGGAGGCGGCCCTGGCCGGGCCCCAGGGTCAGGACCACCCGCTCTCGCGATGGCGCGGCGGCCCCGGTCAGGCCACGGAGGAGGGCCCTGGGCCAGGCCGTGGCGTTCACCAATTCCAGGCCGGTCCCTTCCAGGGCGGCGGCCCATTCATTCATCTCCGCCGCGGGAAGGTAGGCCGCCCACAGGATGTGGCCGCCCCGGGCCTCCGCATCGGTCTCGAGGGCCTGGCCCACCAGCAGAGGCTCGCTGGGCTGTTCGGTGGACGCCAAACGCAGCGCCACGTCCCGAACTTCCTGGGTCGGCAGCAGCGGGGCATCCTGGCACTGGATCCCCAGGCGCGAGTAGCCTACGCAGATCTGGACCTGGGCCTTGGGCGGCAGGAGGGAGCGCAGGAAGGCCTGGCGCTGGGGCCGCCGCTCCGTGCCGGGCGCTTCCTCGGTGAGTTCGCCCAGCGGGCTGCCGTCCGGCCCGGTCAGCACGCTGGCGTCGTCCTCCAGGAAGAGGAGGAAGGGCTGGCGGGAGGCGGGGCGGGAGAATAGGGCCATGGCGGGTCAGTTGTTGAATCGGAAGAGGAGGATTCGCTTTTCCCCGGGGGCCAGAGCGATTGCCTGAGACTGGTTACCACTGGCGGTCATGACTTCCACCAAGACTGGGCCAGACGGCAGTGAATAGGGGGTGGCGGGGGCGGCGGGAACCGTGCTGCTATTACTGGCCGGGAAGGTGAGGCTGCCGAGGAGGTAGCGCCTCTGGAATACTTGCTGGCGGACATACGAAATCACGACGTTGTAGGTGGCCGAGAGGACCGGAGGGGGTGATAGGGGGACGCTTCGCTCAATCGTCACCTGGAGAGAAGCCAGACCTGGGGCCACGATCGGAGGCACGGGCGGATAGTTCAGATCGTCCGCAGTGCCGAACTGGCCGTCGGCCCCGGCGCTCTGGACCTGGTTGGCCTGCCACCGGAAAAGGCGGCCCCAGGCATCGGTAGGTATGCCATTGGTGCCCGCCTGGGCTTGGACACTTCCTGTCCAATAGGGGCCATTCCAGCCCCAGGTGAACCCCGTGGCAAGGTCAGTGGTTGGGAATTGGCCAGGTACGTTGCCATTGCGGTAGATGGCGCCGGGATTCCGCGTGGTGAGGAACCTTAGGTCGGCGAGCAGGGCGGGGGGTTGGAAGCCCACATCCACGACTAGGTTGGGCACGTTGCGATCCCGGGCCCCCACCAGGGCCTCGTAGGCCACCTTCACGTCACTCCGGGTGCGCTGCTCCCGCTGCTGGGTGAGGGCGCGCATCATCATGGGCACTGCGGCCCCGGCCATGATCGCCATGATGGCCACGGCAATGACCGCCTCCAGGAGCGAAAAGCCGGACACTGGGCGCGGGAGATCAGTTCGCCGAGGCATTGATCCCCCCCACGAGCGAGTAGATGGGCAGCAGGATGGCGGCGGCCACGAAGACCACGATCCCGGCCAGGCTGATGAGGAGCAGGGGTTCCAGCAGTTGGAAGAAGCGCTTGAGCCCGGCCTGGACCTCGGCGTCGAAATAGAGGCTCACCTTGGAGAGCGTGGTCTCGAGGGTCCCGGTCTCTTCGCCGATGGTGAACATCCTCACCACCAGGGGCGGGAAGTAGCCCACTTGCGCGGCCATCACCCCCAGGCGCTCCCCGGACTCGATGCCTTCGCGGATCTTGCGTACGCACCAGCCCAGGCGGTCGTTGCCGGTGATGCTGGCGCACTCCCGCAGGATCTGGAGAATGGGGAGGCCGGAGCGGTACTGGGCCGCGAAGAAGGTCGCGAACCGCGAGAGCCCCAGCTTGATCAGGAGGGTGCCCAGGATGGGGACATGCAGCAGGCGCGTGTGCCACCAGAGCTTGAAGTCCCGCCGCTTGGCGAGGAGGGTCCGGAAGCCGAAGATCAGCAGCGGCGGTACGATCAGCAGTATCCAGCCCCAGGCGACCATGTTCTGGCCCATCAGGATGAAGATGCGGGTCACCAAGGGGAGCGGCACCCGGAACTCCACCAGCATCTTCAGCACGGGCGGCAGGGCGAACACCGACACCAGCAGCACCACTAGACCCACGATGGTGAGCACGATGAGCGGGTAGGTCGCGGCCTGTTTCACCTGGCCGGCGAACTCTTCCTCCCACTCCACGAGTTTCACCACTTCCCGAAGGGCCTCGTCCAGGCGTCCCGAAGTCTCCCCGGCCCGGATCATGCTGATGAGCATGGGCTGAAAGAGGGAGGGATAGACCTCAAAGGCCTCGGACAGGGCGGTGCCGCCTTCCACCCGGCGTCGGATGTCGGCCAGGGCGGCGTTGAAGTCGGGTCGGCCCGTGTCCTGGTAGTCGGAGAGGGCCCCCAGGATGGGGACGCCGGCCTCGATGTAGGAGCCGAGGTGGATGAAGAACGCGGCCAGGTCCTTCCGCTTGATCTTGGGGGAGCTGAACCGCTGCACTGCGGCCTCCCGGGCGATGTAGGCGCGGATGAGGAACAGCGACTCCCGGGCGAGATCAGCGGCCAGGGCGCCCTCGCCTTCGGCGGACCGGACCCCTTCGACCCGGAGGCCAGCCAGGGTGCGCGCGGCGTAGGTGTAGCGGGTGGCCATCAGTCCTCCGCCGCGGTGACGCGCAGGGCTTCTTCGAGGGTGATGATGCCCTCCTGGGCCAGGCGGAGGGCGTGCTCGAACAGGCTGGTCTTGCCTTCGCGCCGGGCCTGGGCTTCGACTTCCGGGAGGGGAGAGCCGTTCGAGAGGCGTTCCCGCACCTCGGGGCTCACCACGAGCAGGTCATGGATGGCCCGGCGGCCGCGAACACCGGAATGGCCGCAGGCGTCACAGCCTTTGCCCCGGGCCCAGGCGCTCTCGCGCTGGTGGGGCTTCAGCATCAGCAGCAGTTCCGGGTCGGGAACCTCCGGCGTGACACAGGAAGGGCAGCTCACCCGGACCAGGCGCTGGGAGAGCACTCCCAGCAGCGTACTAGACAGGTCCATCCGGCTGAGGCCCAGGTCCACCAGGCGCGGAATGGCGCTGATGGGGTCGTTGGTGTGGAGGGTGGACAGCACCAGATGCCCGGTCATGGCGGCCCGGGAGGCGATCTCGGCGGTCTCCCGGTCGCGGATCTCGCCCACCAGGATGATGTCGGGGTCCTGGCGGAGGATGGCCCGCAGGCCGATGCCGAAGGTGAGCCCGGCCTTGACGTTGACCTGGGTTTGCGTGATCAGGGGCAGCTCGTACTCCACGGGGTCTTCCACCGTGACGATGCAGCGATCGCTGCCGTTCAGGGAACTGAGGGCGGAATAGAGCGTGGTGGTCTTTCCGCTGCCCGTGGGCCCGGTCACAAGGATGATGCCGTGGGGGCGCTCCAGCACGCGGTTGAAGGCCGCCAGCAGCGTCTCGGGCAGGCCCAGCTGGTCGAGGCCCATCACCAGCTTGGTCTTGTCCAGGATGCGGAGGACGACCTTCTCCCCGTGGATGCTGGGGAGGAAGCTGGCCCGCACGTCAAAGCGGCGCTTACCGTGGCGGAACTAGAACTTGCCGTCCTGGGGGACGCGGTTTTCCGCGATGTTGGCCTCGGCCAGGATCTTCAAGCGGGCGATCACCGCCACCTGAACCGCCTTGGGCAGGCTGGGGCCCTGCTGCAGCAGTCCATCCACCCGGTAGCGGGTGAGCACCGTGTGTTCGCCCGGCTGAATGTGGAGGTCCGTGGCCCGGTCCTGGATGGTCTTGAGCAGCAACTGGTCCACCATGCGCACCACGGGCAAGGCCACGGAGTCATCATCCTCGTTCCCAGCGGTCCCCTGGATGGCCTCTTCGATGAGGTCTTCGATGGATTTCCGGACCCCGTAGGCCTCATTGATTTTCGCGAGGATATCCTCCTCGGAGGCACCCACCACCTTCACCCGGCGGCGCGTGAAGGCCTCGATCTCGCCGAGAGCCTCCACGTCGTAGATGTTCACCATGGCCAGCACGAGGGTCTGGCCTTCGATCCCCACCGGCAGGGCCCCCAGCCGCCGCGCCGTGGCCTCAGGAATGAGGGCCAGAGCTTCCGCAGGGATGTCCGTGTCGGCCAGGTCCAGGAAATGGACGCCGCCCTGCTCGGCCAGGATGGAGGAGATGGACTGCGGGGTGACCAGGCCCAGTTGCGTGAGGATTTCGCCAAGCATGGCCCCGGTCCGCCGCTGCTCGCGCATGGCGAGATCGAGCTGGCGTTCGGTGATGAGCCCCCGGTCAAGAAGGCGCTCGCCCAGCTTCTTCCTTGGTGTCGTGGTCATGTGTGCCACTCCCTCCGGCAGGGGCCGGGTGGCCCCTGCCGATCAGGGTTCAGTTCACCCGCACCACGATGTCGTCCGCCGAGGCGGAATTCGCGGCACCATAGTTCCACGTCGCTGGATAGCCCGTGACGGCGTTGAACAGCACGTTGGCGGCATTGATCTGGCCGTTGGGGCCGGCGCACACCACCCATACTGGGCCGTTGAGGGTGCCGCTGTTCTGGTCGTAGCCGACGATGATGTAGCGGTTGCCCCAGGGGTCGAGCTTGGCTGCCACGTCCGTGCCGAGGTACGGTCCGCGGTACTGGAGTTCCTGCTGGGCGGTGGCGCCAGCAAAGCCGAAGAGGGTGTTGGCTGCGTTCAGCTGGGCGGCGATGCGGGCATCTGCGGTGAAAAGGCTGGTGAACGTATTGGCCGCCGTGGCCACGGTCGCGCCGGTGGGGACGGGATTGAGGTTGGTGCCGGACCCCCAATTCTGGGTGCCCGCGCCCGTGGAGGCATTGAAGCCACCGGCGGCCCGGGGCGTGCGGCCCGTGTCCTTGATCTGGGAGGCAATGGTCGCGGCGAACACCTGGACATCATTCTTGGCCCGGGCGATCTGACTGTCCCGCAGGTTCTTGATGACCAAGGGGATGACAATGCCGGAGAGAATCGCCACCACTGCAATGGCAACGGCTGCTTCGATCAGCGTGAAGCCCCGATTCTGGGAGTGCCTGGCCATAGTGCCTCCTGTTGTTGCGCGTCTAGACGCGGGAGTGATTCCCCAACCTTTCGGGAGCCCTGCGGAAAATTGTGAATTTTTACAAGATACGGGTCGTATCTAAAATTAACCACCACGAGCGAATTACCGTAATTGTTCCTATCCTTCCTGGGGAGGACCCATGTTCGAATCCGCGGAACTCGGCCACAAGATCACCAAGGAAGTCTGGGACACGGAGCTCCCCCCGCTCCGGGAGGCGCTGCTGGATGCCCAGTTCGACCTGAACGCGGCCAAGTTTCCGGTGATCATTCTGGTGGCGGGCGTCGACGGGTCGGGTAAGAGCGAGACCGTGAACGCGCTGAACGAATGGATGGATCCCCGCCACATCCAAACCCACGGCCTGGATGAACCCACGGATGAGGAGCGCGAGCGGCCGCACATGTGGCGCTACTGGCGCATGCTGCCCCCCAAAGGCAAGATCGGAATCTTCGACGGCTCCTGGTACACCTGGCCGGTTCTTGAGCGGGCCTACGGACGCATGAAGACCTCGGACCTGGATCAAGACATGGCCCGGGTGGCGCGCTTCGAGCAGATGCTCATTCACGAAGGCGCCCTGGTGCTGAAGTTCTGGATGCACCTCAGCAAGGAGAACCAGAAGAAGCGCCTCAAGAGCCTGGAGAAGGATCCCAAGACCCGCTGGCGCGTGACGCCCCGCGACTGGAAGCACTTCGAGATGTACGACACCTTTCGCCAGGTGGCCGAGCGGGCGTTGCGCTCCACCAGCACCGCGGATTCGCCCTGGATCGTCATCGAGGCCACGGACCCGCGCTATCAGCGCCTCACCGTGGGGAAGATCCTGTTGGAGAAGCTGCGGGCCCGGCTGAATGAACCCGCCCCCCAGCCCCCTCCGATTCCAACCCAACCCCTGGTGGCCCTGGATGAATTGAACGTCCTGAAGGCCCTGGACCTCACGAAGCGGATGGACAAGAAGGACTACGAGGAGGCGCTCCTCACCTTGCAGGGACGCCTGAACCTGTTGACCAGGCATAACAATTTCAAGAAACATTCCGTGGTGCTGGTGTTTGAAGGGGTGGATGCAGCAGGGAAGGGGGGCAGTATCCGGCGCATCACCCAGGCGCTTGATGCCCGGATTTACCAAATCCAACCCGTGGCGGCTCCCACCGAAGAAGAGCGGGCCCAGCCCTACCTCTGGCGCTTCTGGCGGAACCTTCCTCGGCGCGGCAGGTTCATGATCTTCGATCGCAGTTGGTACGGCCGGGTGCTGGTGGAGCGCGTCGAGGGCTTCTGCTCCGAGGCCGACTGGCAGCGGGCCTACAGCGAGATCAACGAGTTCGAGCTCCAGATCGAGCGCAGTCATACCATCCTGCTCAAGTTCTGGGCGTCCATCAGCCAGGAAGAGCAGCTGCGCCGCTTTGAGGAACGGCAGGCCACGCCCTTCAAGCGATTCAAGATCACCGAGGAGGACTGGCGCAACCGCGAAAAGTGGCCTGCCTACGAGCGGGCCATCTGCGACATGATCGACCGCACCAGCACCGAGATCGCCCCCTGGACCCTTGTGGAGAGCGAGGACAAGCGCTACGGACGCATCAAGATCCTCCGAACGCTCGTGCAGCGGGTGGAGGATGAGCTGTAGCAGGTCGTCAGTCTGGAGTCTGGAGACTGGAGGTAAGGATCCCTGATGCGCCGCAGGCGACGCGGCATTAATTCAGTTCGGCCCCGACCCCTATGAGTGGGCCAAAGGCTAACACCGGCGCGGCTCACAGAGCCGCCCAGAAGGCGGTACCTCCGGACTCCAGGCTCCAGACGCCAGCCTGAATTAAACTGCCCGTTCCTTGCCGAACACGCGGTCCAGCACCATGCCAGCGGTCTCCTCGATGCTGCGACCGGTGACGTCGAGCACGGGCCAGCGTCGGTGCTGCTTGAAGATCTCATCGGCATAGGTGAGTTCGTCCAGGATGTGGCCCATGTCGCCGTAGCTGTCGGCGCTACCGCTGGCCCCCAGGCGCTTCAAGCGGTTGACGCGGATTTCCTGCAGGCGCTCGGGCTGGATGGTGAGGCCCACGATGCGGCCCTGGGGAATGGTCTCGACCTCTGGCGGGAGGGGCACCCTGGCCACCAGGGGCACGTTCATCACCTTGAAGCCCTCCATGGCCAGGTACATGGAGAGGGGCGTCTTGCTGGTGCGGCTGACGCCCACCAGGACGATGTCGGCGTCGGGGAGGCCGCTCATGTCGATGCCGTCGTCGAATTTCAAGGCGAACTCGATGGCCTCGATGCGGCGGAAGTACTTGTCACCCACCGCATGGAAGCTGCCTGGCCGCTCCTCCGGGCGCTCGCGAAGGTAGAGGGCCAGGGTGTCCAGCAGGTTGCCAAAGAGGTCCACCTGGGTGAGGCGCAGTTCCGCGCAGCGGACCGCCAGGTAGTCCCGCAGTTCTCGGGAGACGGTGGTGTGAATAATGACGGCCCGCTTATCCTTGGCCATGTCCAGCAGGCGGTCCAGGTCCCCCTGGGACCGCACGTTCTGGAAGCGTCGAACCAGGGCTGAACTCTCACCCTTGGCGAACTGGGTGAGCGCCGCCTGCACCATGCGGTGGGCGGTTTCGCCGGATCCTCCGGACACGATGTAGATAGGCTGTCTGTCCATAAAATTCAGCATAACCTGGACCCATGCATTCCCGTGTCCTCGCCTGGCTGGTTGTGGCCCTGCCCCTCGGTGCGGTGCTGGGCGGCCTTCTGCTCCTGCTGTTCCGCTGGGTCCGGGTCCGCCGGCGACAGCCTGCGGACCCGGAATCCCTGCTGCTTTCGGCGGTCTCAGGGAGCCTGCGGGAACGGGGCGAGCTGGCGGCCACCCTGGGGGAGCTGCGCACCGTTCATGAGCGGTTGCTGGACGCCCTGCCCATGGGCCTGATCTGGGTGGACCAGCGCCAGCGGCTGGCTGCCTTGAACCGCCGGGGCCGGGAGCTGCTGGGGGTGACGCCGGGGGTGGTGGGCCTGGAGGCGCCCTTCGTGCTGGAGCCCTTCCCCTGGCTGCGGGAGGCCCTGGAACGGGACCCGGGGCCGGCCCACCGCCTCGGGGCCCGGGGTCGGCGATGGCGGCTCCAGCGCATCGAGGCACCGGACCGAATCGGTGCCCTGGTGCAGTTCGAGGACGTCACCGAGGCCGAACTGGAGGAGCGCCGTCGCCAGCTTCGGGATCGGTTCGCGGAGCTGGGGGAAATGACCGCCGGGGTGGCCCACCAGCTCAAGAACGGTCTGGCCGTGCTGAAGGGGCAGGGGCAACTACTGAAGCGGGCAGGTCACGGGGAAGCGGCCAGAGCGCTGCTGGAGGAGACGGAAGAGCTGGAACGCCTGGTCCAGCGCTTCCTCCAGTGGGCGAAACCCCTGGATCCAGCCTCCGAAGACCTGCGGCTGGAAGAGGCGGCGGCCCAGGCCCTGACGGAACTGAAGCGCCGGCCGGTGAGCCAGGGGCGAGTGCTCCTGTGCGAGGGCACGGGTTCGGCCTCCGGCGATCCCATCCTGCTGCACGAGGCCCTGGTGAACCTCCTTGAAAACGCCTGCCAGGCGACCCCCATGGGAGGCCGGGTACTGGTGCGGATCGCCGAGCAACGGCTCGACATTCTGGACGAGGGGCCGGGCCTCTCTGAGGACACGGCCATCCGCATGCTACGGCCCTTTGAAAGCGGCCGACCGGATGGTACCGGCCTGGGGCTGCCCCTGGCCCTGAAGTGGCTAAATGCCCAGGGTGCCGACCTGCGCCTGACCCCCCGACCCGAGGGCGGCACCTGCGCGGAGATCCGCTGGTAGAGAGGCTGGTAAGTTGTTGGGATGAGAATCGCCCTGCTCCAGCTCAACGCTCGCCTCGGGGATCCCGAAGGGAACGGCCGCAGGGTGGAGGCGGCCTACGCCAAGGCCATTCACGCTGGCGCTGAACTCGTGGTGGCGCCCGAACTGGCCATCCCTGGCTACCTGCTGGAGGACCGCCTCTGGGAATCCGGGATGCGGCGGCGCCTCGAGGTGGAATCCCACCGGCTCGCGGCGCTCTCCGGAGCCGTCCCCCTGGTGTTCGGCACGGCTCGGCCCGCACCCTCGGGGCGGCTCTGGAACGAACTGTGGTGGTGCGAGGGCGGCGCCCTGCGCCACTGCGCCCACAAGCGGGTGCTGCCCAGCTACGACGTGTTCGACGAGCACCGCTACTTCGAACCCGATCTGGCGCCCCAGCCCCTGGTGACCTTCCGCGGCCACCGCGTGGGGATCTCCATCTGCGAGGACCTCTGGGCGGATCCGCAGTTGGGAAACGCGCCGGTGGGTTACGCGGTGGATCCCATTGCGGACCTGGCGGCCGCGGGGGCCACGCTGATCCTCAACGCCAGCGCCAGCCCCAGCGCCCTGGGCAGCTGGCTGCCGGCGGGCCGTAGCGTGCCCTGGGCCATTCCCTCGAAAGACGCGCAGCGCCAGCGCCTGCTGCCCGGCCTGGCGATGAAGCACGGCATCCCCATGGCCTACGCCAGCCGCGTGGGCGCTGAAAGCTGGTTGCTCTTCGATGGCGGGTCCGGCCTGGCCCTGCCTGATGGGCGTTGGCAGGGCTGCGCATCCTTCCATGAAGGCCCTCACCTGGTCGATACCGGCTTGCCGGGCGAAACCTGGCGCGACCTGGAGGACGGTCCTTGGCTGCACCAGGCCCTGGTGACGGGGCTCCGGGACAACCTGGCCAAGCAGGGGTTGGAGGCCGTGGTGCTGGGCCTTTCGGGTGGCATCGACAGCGCCGTGGCCGCGGCCCTCGCCGTGGAGGCCCTTGGTCCGGGTCGGGTCCTGGGGGTGGCCCTCCCCACGCGCTTCACCAGTGATGAAAGCTCGACCCTCGCCGAGCAGCAGGCCCGGCACCTGGGGATCGGCTTCCTCAGCCTGGATGCGGACGCGCCTTTCAGTGGGTTCGCGACTGCGCTGGAGAAGGCCCTGCCGGGCCGGCCCTTTGGCCTCACCGACGAGAACCTCCAGAGCCGTTGCCGGGGTAGCCTGCTCATGGCGCTCACGTCCGAACCAGAGGTCCAGCGCCGCCTCGGCACCGACCGTTTGGCTGTGCTGAATACGGGCAACAAGAGCGAGGCCGCCACGGGCTACTTCACCCTCTACGGCGATGGCATCGGTGCCTTCGCCCCCCTGGGCGACTGCCTCAAGGACCGGGTGTACGCCCTGGCTCGCGACTTGGGCGAAGCCGTGCCCCGGGGCGTGGTGGACCGTGCGCCCACGGCCGAGTTGCGGCCGGGCCAGACCGACGAAGCCAGCCTGCTGCCCTATGCCCAACTGGATGCGATCCTCGGCGCGGCGCTGGAGGCCCAGCGGCCCGAGGAGGGACTGGCGGAAGATCTCACCCTGCTGCTGGAAGGGCCCGCCCTGGCCCAGGCCCAGGCCGCACTGCCCCGCATCCTGGGCCTTCTCCGCCGCACCGAGTTCAAGCGGCGCCAACTCCCCTTCGCCTTCAAGATCAGTCCCAAGGCCTTCGGAGCCGGACGACGCATCCCGCTGACCGCAGTTTGAGCTTCTATCGAGGTACGACTATTGTCCTATTTGGTAGCCCTCCCCGGGGTCGAACCGGGACGCCGTGAAGCACCGCATTTTGAGTGCGGCGTGTCTGCCATTCCACCAGAGGGCCAGTGAATTTCAGGATAACGACAGAAGAAGAGGATGGGAATGGGGTGTCGTGAGCGGAACAGACCCTCAGGCGCAGCCTGCACTCACGGCCCACCGACGGTAGGTGGGCTTGGCGCCACCAAGGGCGATTGGCAGAAAGGAACTTTTTTCGAAGTCAATGAGCCAAAAAAGGTTGCACAAGAGTGGTAACTTATGGGCGCCAAGCAGGTGGCAAATGATTTGGACAGGTCGCAGGATCACACAGGAAAGGCCCTGGATTCATGGAAATCAATTGGAACACCCGCTACAACACTGGCATTCAGTTGATTGATGAGCAGCACAAGGAGCTCTTCCGGATCGTTGAGCTCTTGCGGCGATCCGTCCAGGAGGGTGCCGAGCGGAAGGTGGTCGAAGCCTTGCTGGCGGATCTGGTGGCCAGCTCAGAACGGCATTTCGCCACGGAAGAGTCGTATATGAGCAAGTTTGGCTATCCGGATTTCATGCAGCACGTATCCGAGCACGCCTCGATGCTAACCAGTCTTCATGAACTGCTGGTGCGGTTCCAGGAAAGCCACCAGGCCCTGGCCCTGATGGTGCCCACGTTCATGGAGGGCTGGCTCAAGCACCACATCAGCGACGGGGATTTCGGGTTCGTTACCTTCCTGAAAGCCCGCAATCTAGCCTGATCATGTGAGCTGAGTCCCAATGGCTGTGACCTGGGTGGTTCGGCCATCGAAATTTCCAGGAAACTTCCTGAGGAAAAAAGACACTTGAGCCTTTCCTACCGGATCGGCGATCCTGAGTTCCCCCCAGGCGATGGTTTCCGGGATCCAATCTCACCCAGAGACCGTGCAGTCCTATTGATGGCCATTTGCGGCCCCGGAGTGATGTATGAATCGACGCTTCACAACCCTTATGCTGACGGCCCTGGCATGCGCCACGGTTGCCTCGGCCCAGACCTCTTCCACCGCGGGCGCCGTGCGAGGCGTGATCAAGGACAAGGGGGGCAAGACCCTAGCCAGTGCCTCCGTGCTCCTGCGCAACCGCGATACGGGTCTCACCCGGACCGCCGCTTCCAATGCCCAGGGTGAATACCACATTGGCCTGCTTCCGGTAGGCAACTACGAACTCACCGTGACCGCCACCGGCATGGGGACCGTCAAGAATTCCAACATCCAGGTCCTGCTTGGACAAAGCGCTGTCGCCAATTTCAGCGTGGACAAGGCCGAGGCCTCGGCGATTGTCGAAGTGATCAGCGTAGCCGCCGGCGTGGACACCAAGCAGATCAATGTCATGACCAGCGTGGATTCATCCATCATTGAAGCGGTGCCCCTGGTCAGCCGCAACTTCACCGATGTGGCGCGTCTGTCCCCCGGCGTGGTCGGCGGGGCCGGCAACCGCTTGGTGGTGGAGGGTGGCCGCCAGATCTTCAACGCCATCCAGATCGATGGCGCCAGCACCAACTCCGCCTTCTTCAACGAGCAGCGCGGCGGCGTTTACACGCCCTTCATCTTCGGCGCCGACACCATCAAGGAACTCCAGATTGTCACCAATGGGTTTGACGTGCAGTACGGCCAGGCCGGAGCCACCATCAACGCCGTCACCAAGACCGGCACCAACGAATTCTTCGGCAGCGCCCTCTACCAGATCCGGCGCACCAGCTGGAGCGCCAAGCCCAAGGCTGTGCCCTTCGATCCCAACTACACCTTCAACACGCCCACCAACCTCCAGCGCTTCAATGATTCCACCAACGTTAACTTCAACGTGGGCGGGGCCCTGGTCAAGGACAAGCTTTGGTACTTCGTCGGCGTCGAGCGGTTCCACAAAAGCATCACCGCCAATCCCAATCCCACGTCCATCACTGCCGCCGCCGGCATGACCCAGACGGACTTCAACAACCTCGTGGCCAGTCCCCTGGGCCGCGTGCTGACCAACCGAAACGGGCTCACCCTGGCGCAGGAACTGGGGAACCCCGGTGCGGGCATCGCCCCCCATGCCTACCCCATGGAGAACACCAACACGGTGTACTTCGGCCGCTTGGACTACGCCCTGAATGAAAACCACCGCTTCGTCCTGCGCACCAACTACCAGACGATGACGGACACGCTATTCAACACCAGCGCCAATGCCAACAACGCCGAAAGCAACAACATTCCGACCATCACCAACTCCATCAGCTGGGTGGTCGAAGCCAACGACATCTGGACCAACGACCTATTCACGGAAACCCGCCTCCAGGTTGCCCGGGAAGCGCGGCCCATGCGGAACAACTCCGTGGCTGGCGTGCCTTCCCTCGAGGTACCCACCAGTGCCAGTTTCATGGCCTTCGGCACCAAGACCTCGACCCCCCGGGAGAGCAACGAGAACACCCTGCAGCTCTTCAGTGCCACCACCTGGAACCACGGTGACTTCCAGGTCAAGGGCGGCATCGACCTGATGAAGGTCAATGTGGACAACCAGTTCTTCCAGAACAACGCTGGTCGCTTCCAGTTCGGAACCTATGGTGCCGGGGCGGCCTGGGCCAATGGAACTCTGGGTAACCTGAACACCCTGCCGGTCCCGCCCAACCCCGACAACAACAAACTCAACAGCATCACCTACAGTGGCGCTGTCAGCCCCTACGGCGGCCGCATTCAGATGTGGACCAAGACGGACAGCCTGTTCGGCCAGGTCCAGTACTCCGGCCTGTTCGACAAGCGCCTGAACCTGACGGCAGGCTTGCGCTCCATCAACCAGTCCTTCTCGAACAACCCGGCCCCCAATCCCAATTTCCAGGGACTGGATCAGGCCAACAGCGCCAAGGCCATCGATCCACGCCTGGCCTTCAGCTATGACCTGGACGGCAAAGGTAAGACCGTCATCCGCGGCGGCTATGGCACCTTCTCCAGTCCCACGCCGTTGCTGCTCCACTCGAACACCATGACCGGCAACGGCCAGATCATCACCAACTACAGCTTCTCGCTGAACCGCGCCAATGCCGCAACCCTGGCCCTGTTCAATTCCGGCCTCCTCAGCGCCGGGAACCTCATCAATGGCAGCGCCATGCGCAAGCTCACGGATGCCGAACTCAGCACGGTGGCAGGCCTTCCGGTCTTCACAGCGGGGTCGTCCTCCACGTCCCTGTGGGATCCTGAAAACAAGCTCTCCCGCTCCAAGAAATTCAGCGTGGGCGTGGAGCATGACTACGGTAACAACCTGGTGCTCGGCATGACCGCCACCTATGTGAAATACGAGAACCTGCAGCGGTTCGAGAACATCAATCTCGGGCAGGTCGGAGGGCAGGCCTACAACGATGGCTACGCTCCCGGCATCGATCTCTGGAATGGCGCCCGCCCCAATTTTGCGAACATCCGGGGCCATCACGTGGACTTCAACAAGGGCATCGTAACCCCCGGAAACCCGATCGGTGGTTTCAGTGACGTGTACCTGGTGAAGACGGACGGCTGGGGCTTCTACCGCGGTCTCAGTGTCTCGGCCAAGAAGACCTGGAACGACAAGACGGGGCTCATCGCCAACCTGACCTACTCCAAGGCCCAGGACACCGGCTCCTTCGAGCGCGGCACCTACACTTCGGCCGGTCCGAACTTCAGCAGCGAGCTAGGCGCCTCCCTCACGCCGGATCCCCAGGATCCGTCCTCGAACTACGGTTACGGGGATAGCGATCGCCGTTGGGTGCTCAATGTGGTGGCCTACTTCCCCATCATCTGGGGCATCGAAGGTTCCATGCGCGGCCTCTACCAGAGCGGGCTGCCCCGCTCAGCCTACGTGGCAACCGACCTGAACGGCGACGGCATGCAGAACCACTTCGCCCCAGGCAGCACTCGCGGCGACCTTCGCCAACCTGGGTACACGCAGGTGGACCTGCGCCTCAGCCGCCTGTTCAGGATCTATGGGAAGCTGGAAATCGAGGGCATCATCGACATCTATAACGTGCTGAACAAGGCCGACTACAGTGTTCGGTCCCCGAACGGCTACATCGTGACCAATCCTGAGTTCGGTCAGTTGGGGAATGTCTCCAAGGACAAGACCCGAGAACTCCAGCTTGGTATCCGCGCCAAGTTCTGATCCTTCAGACTGGACAGGAAAAGGCCCCGCATTCGCGGGGCCTTTTCCTGTTTCAAGCGAGCCTCGTATCAGATCCTGAATCGCGCCACGATGGCATTGAGCTGCTCGGCTAGGTGGCTGAGCTCGTCCACGGTACGGGTGGATTCCTTAATGGTGGCGGCCATCTCTTCCATGGCGGCGGCGTTCTGCTCGGCAATGGCGGTGAGGTTGCCCATGGCGGATACCACGGACTGACTGTCCCGGCTCTGGGTCTCACTTTGACCACCGATGGTCTTCATGCGCTCGGCCGAATCGGTAATGGCACTCTGGATGCTGTTCAGGGCCTCACCGGCGGTGTTCACCATCTTGGTGCCGTCGGCAATGGCGCGGTTGGAGGTCTGAATCAGGGCGGTGATCTCCTTGGCGGCCGTGGCGCTGCGATCGGCCAGCTTGCGAACCTCCTCAGCCACCACCGCGAAGCCCTTGCCGTGCTCACCAGCCTTGGCGGCCTCGATGGCGGCATTGAGGGAGAGCAGGTTGGTCTGGTTGGCAATCTCGGTGATCACTGTGAGGATGTTGCCGATCTGCTTCGAGTTCTGGTTGATGGCCTGCATGCCCGCGATGGCGCTGCCCACGGCCGTTCCACCCTTGCCGGCGGCCTGTTGGGCCCCTTCAAAGACCTGCAGGGCATCCGACACATTGGCATTGACCACCTGGGAGGATCCGGCGATGCCCTGGACGCTGCTCGTGGTGGTGGAGACGCTGGACTTTTGGCTTTCGGCGGCCTGGGCAATGCTCTGGGCGGTGCTGTGCATCTCGGACATGCCGGCTGACATCTGCAGCGACCCCGAGGCGATGTTGGTCGAGATGGCCATCACCTGCTGGACGATTTGATGGATGTTTTCCACGAACTTGTTGAAGTGACCGGCCAAGGAGGCGATCTCGTCATTGCCATGGACCTCCAGGCGGGCGGTGAGATCCCCCTCGCCCTCGGAGATGTCCCGCATGCGCCGCTGGATGGTTTCCAGGGGCGTGACGATGGCATTGCCCAGGAGAAATGCCGCGGCCAAGCCAGCGCCCACCATCAACAGGCCCAGCACAACCATCCCCAGAAGGGCACTCAATTGGTCTTTGCGCAGTCGGTCCCGGTTGACCAGGAGCAGCACGTAGGACTTGTTGGGGGCACCTTCGATCTTCACCTGCGAGCCAACCACCAGATAGCCGCCCTTTTCGAAGCTCAGGGCCTCCTTGGTAAGGTCCTTCTTGGCTGAATCTGCGAGGAAGAGATCCGCAAAGGGTGCCAAATCAACCTGGCTGGTCTTGGCTTTCGATTTCGTCACAACCTTCGGGGCCTTGGTGGTCGCATCCGAGGTGACCAGGGCCGCCTGAGTGATGTCGGAATCCTCCTTCAGCCCGTCCAGTCCCCGCTCCACCAGGCCCATGTCCTCGAACTGGACACCGGACTGGATGCCATCCGATACCAGGGCGGCGAGGCTCGCGGCCTTCAGTTTGAGGCCATCGTTCAGGGCAGAGTTCAGCCGCCAGAGGGAGAACGCCGTCGATGCCGTTCCGAGCAGGGCCGCCAGGGCCAGGATCGAATACAACAGCTTCTTTCGGATGTTGAGGTTGTTCCAGAAGTCCATGTCCGCCCCGAAGAGGTGTGCCGCTGCATCGGGCGGGCCGGACTTGAGGTTGAATTTTGGGCCTATCGGAAGGTCACCACCGTGGCCCCGGCCCCGCCCTGGGCCTGGGGGGCGTCCTCCACTTGGGCAATGCCGGGGTGGCCCCGGAGGGCCTCCCGGACTGCGGCCTTTAACCTTCCAGTCCCGTGGCCGTGGACGATGCGGATGCAGCGCCGTCCGGCGGCCAAGGCCTCTTCCACAAAGCGGTAGATCTCGCTGTCCACATCGTCGCTGGCCCGCCCAATGAGGTTGATCTCCGAATCCACGTCCTGGACCTCGACCCGCACCCGGACCTTGCCCGAAGGCCTGGAGGTGACTTCCCGTGCCCCGATGGGCTCCAGTTCCCCCAGCCTGCACTCGAGGCGGCGGCCCTGGGGGGTCTCCAGGGTGGCCCGGTCCCCCTTCAGGACCACCACCTTGCCCTCGACGCCCAGTCCCCGGTGCCGAGCAAAGCCCCCTTCGCGCACCGCCACGGGTGCCGTAACCTTGTATCGGGCTCCGGTCGGCGCGAGTTCCACCTCGGCGAGCCGGGTGAGCTGCTTCACCCGCTCGTGGGCTTCGGTGCCCAGACGGTCCGCATTCACGGTGGCCACCTTTTGGCGCTCCTTCAGTTCCTTCACCAGCCGCTTGCTTTCATGGTCGAGGAAATCCAGCACCCGGGCCGTCTTCTCTCGAGATTCCTTCTGGAGGGCCGCCCGTTCTGTCCTCATCTGCTCCTCCCGCTGGCGGAGAATCTCGCGGTCCTTCTCCACGGCGGCCTGGTGCAGGCGCAGGGTTTCGGACTCCTCCCGAAGACGGGTGCGCTCGGCTTCCAGTTCCCGCAGGAAGTCCCGCCAGTCCTGCTCGCGCTGGCCCAGCACCTTATCGGCGTGGTCGAGCACTGCGCGGGGCAGGCCCAGGCGGGCGGCGATGGTGAGGGCCCGGCTCTGGCCCGGCAGGCCCACCAGCAGCCGGTAGGTGGGCGCCAGGCGCTCCTCGTCGAACTGGACCGACGCGTTCTGGAAGCGGGCGTGGCGCAGGGCCCAATGGCTGATCTCGCCGAGGTGCGTCGAGCAGAGGATCCAGCAGTGGCGGCGGGAGAGGGTCTGGAGCAGGGCGATGCCCAGGGCGGCACCCTCCTTGGGATCCGTGCCGGTGCCGAGCTCATCCAGGAGCACCAAGCCCCCATCCTGAACGTTTTCCAGAATCTCCTTCAGATGCAGGATATGGCTGCTGAAGGTCGAGAGGCTTCCCGTGATGGTCTGATGGTCGCCAATGTCCGCATGGAGGCTGGGCAGGGCAGGGAAGCTGGAGCCCTCCCGGGCGGGCACGGCACAACCGCAGGCCGCCAGTGCCGAGAGCAGCCCCACGGTCTTGAGGACCACGGTCTTCCCCCCGGTATTGGATCCAGAAATGATCAGGCCCGGCCGGCCCGCCTCCAGCACCAGATTCAGTGGCACCACCGGATGGGGCAGGGCTTCCAGGCCCAGGGCTTCGCGCACGGCGGGCAGCAGCAGGGGATGCCGGGCCTCCAGGAGGCAGAGTCGGCCTTGTTTTGGACCCGTTTCGACTTCGGGGAGCAAGCCGTCGCACAGGGCCGTCCAGCGCAACAACGCCAGCCCCTGGTCGGCCCTGGCCTGCAGGTCGCGCCAGCGGAGGAAATCCTCCCGCCGGGCCCGCAGGTCCCTCAGCAGGTCGCGCAGGAAGGCCTGGACGGCCTCTGCGAAGTCACTGTCGGCCTCCACGAAGGCGTTGTTGAGGGGGACGGTTTCCATGGGCTCGATGAAGACCGTGGCACCACTGCCACTTCGGTCCAGGACCAGGCCCGGCACGAAGCTCCGCCGCTCAGGCCGGACGGGCAGGCAGAAGCGGCCGTTTCGCTCGACGATGGTGGCCTCGTTGAAGGCATCCGGCAGGGCCCGCAGCAGCTTCTGGAGCTTGGCTTGGATGGCCTGGAAGGCCTCCTGGCGCTGGCGATGGAGGCTGGCCAGGGCCGGGATTCGCAGGGGATCCAGTTGCCCGTCGATGTTGAAACTCTTGGCCAGGCGCTCGGCCAGGGGCGCGGGATCCGGCAGCAGGGCGGCGGTCACTTGCAGCCGGTCGATGCCCAGGTGGGTGCCCGCCGGGGCGGGCCGCGTGTCCAGCCAAGGCAGGACCGCGAGGGTCTGCCGTAGCCGGGACAGGGAATGCAGCCCCTCCCTCAGCTGCCGCCAGTGCTCGGGCAGCAGCCAGCCCGCCGGGTTCAGTAGTTCCTCCAGCGCCTCATCCATGGCTAGCACCGGTAGCAGGTCTGGTGTGGCGGCCCAGACCTCCTGCAACTCCAGTTGGTAAAGACGCCGGAGCCCCGCGAGGCCGTCCCAGGGTTGCATGGCGCCCAGGGCTTCCCGTCCGGGGCGCGTGTGGGCCCCCGACTGGATCAGACGGATCGCTTCAGGGAATTCGAGGGCTTCGAGTTCAGGGTTCATGGGGCGAGTTCAGACCTCAGGCTTCAGCCTTCAGTAAAACAAAAAGGCCCGCGACGCGGGCCTTTTTTACGCGACGCGAACGTCGTGGCGATCAACCGATGATGCGACGCTCCTGTGCGAGGCGCTTCAGTGTCTTCTTACGGGCGGCGAGCATCTTCCGCTTGCGCTTGGCGCTGGGCTTCTCGTAGTGCTGGCGCTTCTTCAGCTCGCTGAGGATGCCAGACTTCTCGCACTTGCGTTTGAAGCGGCGAAGGGCGAACTCGAAAGTTTCGTCTTCTTTGACCTTGACCAAAGGCATAGGGGTGCACCTCCTTTCCCGTGAAATTGATCTGGGCTAAGGGGCAGACCCGGATCGAACGAGAAGTCTATCTCGAAATGCGAGTTATGGCCAGCCGCAATGGCGCCCGCTACCCTGGATGCTTCCCCCCTTGCCCGGAGCCTCATGCCCCGCCCTTTGCTACTGCTCGTGGATGGCGAGTCCCTGCGGACTCCCAGCCTGGTGTCCGCCCTGGAGGGCGATGGCTGGGCGGTGCGACACGTCCAGTCCGCAGACATCCAGACCTTGCTTACTGCGGGCCTGGCCCCGGACCTGCTGCTACTGGATGCGTCTGGGTCCGGCGGAGGCGCCTATGCCTTGGCCAGGGTGCTCCAGGAGAGAAACCCCCGCCTGCCAGTCCTGGTGCTGGCCGATGGCTCCAAGACCGTTACCGCCGATCCGGGGCTGTCGGTGGATATCCAGGCTTTCCTCGAGCGCACGCAGCCGGACCGTGCCATCGCCGCTGCGTTGCGCCGGTATCGCCCCGCACCCGAAAAGCTTTCCTCCGATGACGTCTTCGGCGACCTCCGGGAGGACCTGGATCAGCCCAGTTATTCGCAGACGGATCCCTTCGCCCTGTTTGAGGCAGTCGCGGTCCCGGCAGCCCCCCCGCCGACCCAGGCCCCGCTCAGTGCCGAGGACATCTTCGGGTCCGTGCTGGAGGAGTTGGAAGCCCTTTCCACACCCCTGCCCGAACGTGGGAAACCTCCGGCGGTTCCGGCGGAGGCCCCCCCGGTTACGGCCGCAGTGGTTCAGCCCCCAGCTCAACCCGTCGCGGCGGAGCCCCTGGGTCCCTCCGACTTCACCCTCAGCGGCATCTCGGGTGTGACGGATCCCTTCGAGTGGGCCGAAGTGCAGTCGTCGTCAGCTCCCTTAGCACCGGCCCCGCCCCTGCTAACCGCGCCTCCCGGCGCCCCGGAGGCCATCGAGGAGTACGGCAACTACTTCTTGCTTGAAAAGATCGCCGTGGGCGGCATGGCCGAGCTGTTCAAGGCTCAGCAGCGGGGCGTGCAGGGCTTCCAGAAGATCGTGGCGATCAAACGCATCCTGCCGCATTTCAGCGACAACGAGGACTTCGTCACCATGTTCATCGACGAGGCCAAGCTGGCGGCTCAGCTGACCCATCCGAACATCGCGCAGATCTTTGACCTCGGGAAGGCCGGCAACTCCTACTACATCGCCATGGAGTACGTGAACGGCCGCGACCTGAGGACCCTGCTGAGGAAGGTGCGCGAGCACGGCATTCCCTTCCCCGAGCAGGTCGCGGCCTTCGTGGTGATGAAGGTGGCCGCAGCCTTGGACTATGCCCACCGGAAGCGGGGCTTCGACGACCGGGAACTGAAACTGGTGCATCGGGACATCAGCCCCCAGAACGTGATCCTCTCGACCGAAGGTGCCGTGAAGCTGGTGGACTTTGGTATCGCCAAGGCCGCCAGCAAGGCCAGCCACACGGTGGCCGGGGCGCTGAAGGGGAAGCTGCTCTACATGAGCCCGGAGCAGGCCACGGGCCAGCCCCTGGACAACCGGTCGGACCTCTACTCCCTGGGCCTCGTGCTCTTTGAACTGCTCACCGGCGAGCGGTGCTTCCAGGCCGATTCAGAATTGGGGGTGCTGGAGAAAGTCCGCCTGGGTCGCATCTCCGACCTGTCCATGGTGAACCCGAACGTGTCGCGGGAGATGCTGGCCATCGTGGCCCGAGCCTTGCAGAAAGGCGTGGATCACCGCTACCCCTCCGCCCGGTTCATGGAGCGGGACCTGCGTGATTACCTGCAACGCCAAGGGTCCCCCATCACCGAACATGATGTGGCCGAGTACATGCAGGCCCTGCTCAACGGCCCCAAGGACCGCCTCGAAACGCTGGTCGCCGAGCGCTTCCCCATCCCCACCAACCTCACCAGCGGCACCCACCGTATGCCCGGTGACCTGCGGGTGGCCGGGGACCTGACCGATACCACGGCCTCAGCCCATCGCGGCTCCTCATCCCACCTCGAGACGGGGGTAGGGTTGCCCCTTCCGCCCGAATCGATGGCTGCTTCCGCCGGGCGCCCAGGTTGGCTGTTGCCCGTGATCCTGACCTTGGCTGTGATCCTGGTCATCATGCTCGTCGTGGCCGGTTGGTCGTGAATCGGTATAAACTCGTTTTTCCAACCCCCTGTTTCTAACCCCCCGGGAGTAACCCATGGATCTGAGTCAAGACCAGAAAGCCTTCTACGAAACCACCCGCGAGCGTTGCCGCTCCGAGGTATCGCAGATCAACAACACCATCGCTTCCGAGGTCCAGCGCGTGAAGGATCTGCTCACCAGCCTGAGCAACCGCAAGACCGCTGTCCTTCAGATGTACAGCGCCGCCTGTGATGTGCTGGGTGAAGAGAACGACCTCGCGGAAGAGTCCATCGAGATCGAATTTTAAATAGGCTGTAGGCCAAAGCCCAATTGCTAATCCACCCGCATCAACGGCGCTGAGCACTTCTGGCAGTTGCTCTGATGCGGGGGATTCTTTTTTCCGCAATGGCTACAGACCAGGATTCGGGCCTGCTTCCGGCGCCAGATGCGCAGGTAGAGGACGCCGAGGAGCACGATCAGCAGGACCCCTTTCTGCCAGGGATAGAGGAAGAAGCCCGAGCGGCTTTGAGCCGGTGCCTTCGGCTGTTCTTCCAGGCTGAGGGTGGGCTGGTTCATTCGTTTCCTTCATCGGGTGCGGGCGGTTCCGGATCCTGGTCCAGGATGCCCAGCCCGAAGAGGCCATCCTCGGGCATGGGCGGCTCCAGCGCCGCCAGGGCTTCGGCCTCCAATGGGCCTTCGCCGAAGTCGGCCAGCTGCGGCAGGTCATGCAGGCTCTTCAGCCCAAAGTGCAGGAGAAAGGCCTGGGTGGTGGCGTAGGTCATGGGCCGGCCGACCACGGGCTTGCGGCCTGCGGGGGTGATGAGCTGGCGCTCCATGAGGCTCCTCACCTGGTTGGCGCTGCTGGTGACCCCGCGAATGGCGTTCAGCTCCGTGATGGTGACGGGCTGACGGTAAGCGATGATGGCCAGGGCCTCGATCTGGGCGGGCGTGAGCTTTCCGCTCCGGGTGGTGGTCACCAGCCGCGAGACCATCTCCTTGTAGACGGGGCTGGTGGCCATGCGCCAGCCGCCGCCCACTTCCAGGAGCCGCAGGCCGCGGGCGCCTTGCAACTGCTCCTGCAGCTTTTCGAGCCCCTGCTGCAGGGCACCGTCACCCAGGCCCGTGAGTTCCCGGAGCCGGGCCAGATCCAGCACCTCGCCGGCGGCCGTGAGCAGGGCCTCCAGCGCGCCCGGGAGATCGCCGCCCTCATCCCAGAGGGGGTCTTGATGAAAGATCTGGGACTCGTTCACCGGAAAGCCCCCAGCCGTTGCCCCAGCTTCACGTCGCCGCCCCTGCGCAGGGGCTCCCAGTCCGCAGCCCTCGGGCCGCCGATCAGCAGTACGACCGTGGAGCCGAATTCGAACGTGCCGAGGTCGTCCCCAGGCTCGCAGGGAAGCAGCGCCACCGGGAAGCCGCCATCCTTCGGCAGCGGACGCCCACCGAGCCAGCGCGGATCGATCACCACGCCGCCCACGTGCGTGGCGCCCACCAGCACGGCCGCCACCTCCAGGCCTTCGCAGGGCCCGGTGCCCAGGGCGGTCCAGGTGGCCCGGCGGTTGCGCTCGTAGAGGCGCGGGACATGGGCAGTGCTGGCGTCGTTCACGGGCCAGAGTTCGCCCTCGACGCGGCTTACGGCGCTGACCCGGCCCGCCAGGGGCACATGGATGCGGTGGTAGTTCTTGGGTGACAGGTAGAGGGTGAGGTACTGCCCCCCTTCAAATCGCGCAGCCCCGGGATCGTGCTTGAGCAGTTCGGTGATGCGATAGGGCAGGCCCTTGGCCTGGATGGCCAGGCCAGCCTCGATGCGGCCGCTGCCGATGATGCGGCCATCCACGGGGCTGTTCACGAAGCCAGGAGCAGCCGTTTCCTGGGGCCGTAGGCCCGGCTTTAGGCGCCGGGTGAACAGGGCCTGGAGGCTGGGATAGTCCGCGAGGGGGAATTCCGCCTCCTCCAGATTGATGGCGTAGTAACCGGCGAAGCGGCCCAGTAGCGGCTCGCGCCAGGTCACCGGCAGGGTGTGGGTGGCGACCCAGCCCACGAAGCGGGACCCGGTCTGCTTGGGATACAGGCCCAGCATCCGCAGGGACAGGGGGCCCGGCGTCCACAGCACGACATAGACCACCCAAAGCAGAGCCAGAAGGAGCGCGAGGCGCGCTGGTGAGGGCCAGGACAGATGCATTCCCTCAGGATAACCCGCGCGGCCGTCCGTCGGTCTTGGCATCCTGTTGCCATGCGCTGGATTCACCTGAAGCCCACCGATGGCCGCCCGATGCCCTGGAAGAACGGCGGTGGCACCACGCTGGAACTCGCCGTGGATCCGCCGGGGGCCACGCTGGACACCGGGTTCCGCTGGCGGATCAGCTCGGCGGAGGTGGGAAGCTCGGGGCCGTTCTCTCCCTTCCCCGGGCTGGAACGCTGGCTGCTCCTTTTGGAGGGTGCCGGCTTCGAGATCGACTTCGGAGCCCGTGGCCGGGTGGCGGTGACGGAGCCGCTGGCGCCCCTGCGTTTCTCAGGGGACTGGCCGGCCACAGCCACCCTGTTGGATGGCCCCTGTCGGGACTTCAACCTGATGGTGGATCCCAGATCCTGTCGGGCCGGACTGCAGATCCTGCAGTTGGACACCGCCCACGTCCTGCCGCTCGCGGCCGCCACCACCCTGGTATTCGTGGCGCGGGGCACGGTGTCCGTGCCGATCTGGGGTCTGCACTTCGGCCACCGGCACTTGCTCCAGATCGAGGATGGAGGCGGCAAGCTGGCCTTTGCGCCGGGGTTGGTGGGGGCCACCCTGATTCGGATCGACCTGGACCCGGTCTGAACCTATATTGACGCGTGGTAGCGTGGACCATCACCCCAACCAACGCCGAGGAGGCACCCATGAATAAGAGGATCCTGACCTCGCTGCTGGCCTTTGGACTCGCCCTGCAGGCGCAGACGCCGCTGAAAATCGGTGTCATCAATTGCGCGACGGGTACCCAGGCGCCCATCGGTGAATACATGAGCAACGGCTACAAGCTGGCCCTGGAGGACCTTCAGAAGAAGGGCATCAAGGTCGAACTGGTGATCGAGGACGACACGGGCAAGCCCCAGGTGTCCATGTCCGCCATGGAGAAGCTGGTGACCCGGGACCGCGTGGCGGGCGTGGTGGGGCCCTACAGCTCCGCCTGCGCCAACGCCGTGGCCAAGCTGGCCGAGAAGTACAAGGTGCCCCTGCTGGTGCCCGTGGCCTCGAAGGAGGACATCACCCGGCAGAACCACAAGTTCGTCTTCCGGCTCAGCGCCACCACCGAGGACTACGCCTCCGTCCTGATCTCCATGGCCCAGAAGCTGGGCAAGCCGAAGACCATGGCGATCCTTAACGAGAACACCGATTTCGGCACTTCCGGCGCGAAGTCGGCCAAGGCCTACGCGGCCCAGGTCGGCATCCAGGTGGTCATGGAGGAGGCTTACGTCTCAGGCTCGCCCGACTATCGCTCTACCCTGGCCAAGATCAAGGGCCTCAAGCCCGACCTCGTCTTCATGGTGTCCTACGTGGCCGATGGCATCCTGCTCATGCGGCAGGCGCGGGAAGTGGGCCTCCAGCCCCAGGCCTTCCTCGGCGCCGGGGCCGGCTTCGCGTCCTCCGAGTTCGCTCGCGAGCAGGCTATTTCCAACAATGTGTTTTCCAGCACCCAGTGGACGACCGACGTGAACTGGCCCGGCGCCAAGGACTTTGCCAAGCGCTACAAGGCCAAGTTCGGCAAGGACGAAGTGCCGTACCACGCCGCCAATGCCTACGCCTCGATGATGGTGATGGCCGAGACGGCCGCCAAGGTGGGGGGCGACCGCGAAAAACTCCGCGCCGCTTTGAACGACGGCACCTGGAACGGGATTATGGGGACGGTCAAATTCGTGGACTTCAACGGCTACACGAACCAGAACAAGCACCAGATGCTGGTGGAGCAAATCCAGAACGGCAAGCATGAAACCGTCTGGCCCCCGGAGTACGCCACCAAGAAGCCGATCTTCCCCTTCCACTGGAAGTAGAACGCTTCTGAAGCGCTGATGGGCCTGTCATCGTGGATGGCATGCCCATCGCCCAAGTCACCACGGTCCTCCAGGTCGCCACGGTCATGGCGGCGGCCTTCGTGGCCGGGGCCATCAATTCCATCGCGGGGGGGGGCACGCTCGTATCCTTCCCCGCGCTGCTGGGCATCGGCCTCACGGGCCAGCAGGCCAACGTCACCAGCACGCTCGCCCTGTGGCCGGGCTCCATCGGCGGCTTCTGGGGCCACCGCGAGGACCTCGTCGGCATCCGAGAATTCGCCCTGCGCCTGATGCCGCCCTCCTTGATTGGCGGTGCGCTGGGGGCCTGGCTCATGCTGGTTACGCCCCAGGAGGTCTTCAACCAGCTGGTGCCCTGGCTAATCCTGGTGGCCACGGTGCTGCTGGCGGTCAACGATCCCGTGAACAAAATCTTGAAGAAGTTGGGGAGCCATGACCGCACGACGGGGTGGTGGATCGGCGCCATGATCTTCCAGTTCATCGTGGGCATCTATGGCGGCTACTTCGGGGCCGGCATCGGCATCCTGATGCTCGCGGCGCTGAGCCTCCTGGGCCTCACGGACATCCACCAGATGAACGGCCTGAAGAACCTGCTGGCCCTGTGCATCAACGGCATCGCCATCTTCGCCTTCCTCGCCATGGAGTTCCTGCGGCATCCCGGCAACGTGCAGTGGATGATCGTGGGCTTCATGGCCGTGGCCGCGGGCCTGGGCGGCCTCTTCGGCTCCCACATGGCGCACCGGGTGGGCCGCAAGACCGTACGCATCGGCGTGGTCAGCATCGGCTTCATCCTGTCGGCCTGGTACTTCTACAAGACCTACGCGGTCTAGATCTTAAGACCTAATGGGGTGCCCTCACCTGCGTCACCTGCCACACGGCCATCACCTCGCTGCCCCACCCGGAGAAACTGCCGCCCCCTCAGTGCATCCGCTGCCACGATTACGAGGGCCAGGACTATGCCAATAGCGTACATGAGGTCGCCAAGAAGCTCGGCAAGGAGTATGCGCCGACCTGCATGACCTGCCACGGCCACGCCCACGATGTGCTCCCCAAGAGCGATCCCGCCTCTCAGGTAGCTCGGAAGAACATGGATGCGACCTGCGGGAAGTGCCACGACCAGGCCTTCCTCGCCAAGCTGTCCACCCGGCTGCCCCATCGCGCCTCGCGGATGGATCCCAAGAAAATGCCCGAGAAGAAGTAGGGCCCGTCCGCCAGCTCAACCCTTGGGCTTCATGAGCTCTCTTTCGGCAATCTCCGCGACGGAGACCCCTGAGCCGCCGCTCGAGTGACTCGAATGCCGGAGTTGAGCCAGGGCCTTCCTTAGTAGCTCAGCACCAGCGCCGCCTCCAGCGTGTTGTAGCTGAGGCTTCGATAGCTGCCGAACACGGAACGGGTCTCCAGGCTGAAATGGCGACTGAAGGCATAACCGAGGCCCATGGCGATGGCGGGTTCGTTCTTGGTGCTGGTGTCATCCACGGTATAGATTCGGGTGGGGTTCCCCGTGGTGGTGGTGGTGTAGGTGCCGAAACCATGCAGTTTCCAGACCTTCAGGTAGGCCCCAGCCAGGAGGTAGAGGCTGCCGGTGGGGCCATTGGGGCGGTAGAGGCAATCGGCGCCATAGGACCAGGCACTCCAGCGGGTGTTTTCTTGGCCCCGGTCTGAATAGCGGGTGGATTTGTAGGTGTATTGATTGTTCAACGTCGGGAACGCTTGGTAGGCCAGGGTGGGCCGGAGGGACAGGGTGGCCGTCAGAGGCAGGGTCAGCGAGAGGGCCGCGCCCAGACCATGCTTCGAGCCCATTTCCTCCCGGAAGTCGCCTTGAGCCGCGGCCACGCTTAAGTGGAGGCTGGGCACCCAGGGAGGGGCGGCGGAGGCGACGGCGCAGCAGGCCAGACCGAGGGTAAGAAGTTTTGAGCACGCGGTGGACATGGAGGAAGGTCCTGGGGCTAGGGGGCTGAGGGCGTCATCAGGGGCATCACAGCCTGGATGACCACCGGCTTGCCGCTGGTACTCTGCAGGAATTGAGCGATGGTCTGGACGTTGGCGATGATCTGGGGGATGGGGATGGCCGCGTGGAGGTCGTTGTTGCCGATCATCAGGAAATAGCAGTCGATGTTCGGCTGGATCAGGCTGTCCAACCGCTTGAGGACGTCGGCGGAGGTGTCACCATCCACGCCCATGTTGTAGGCCTTGATGCCCAGGAGATCATCCCAGGTGGCTTCCTTGGTCCCGTTCTGGACCAAGACCACATAGGTGCGCCGGGTGATGGAATCCCCCACCATCCCGGCGCAGGTGACGCTGTTGGCCTTGATATAGGGCGCCAAGCGAGCATCCACCCACCGCAGGTAGCCCAGCTCCGAAAGATGCTCCCCGTCCGGCATGAAGAAGAAGACCAATGGCTTCCCATCGTTGCTCTGCAGGATGGAATAGGTGTTCAGGTAGGGCAGCTTAAGTTCCTGGGCCTTGGTGGCCAGGGCCATGTTCAGGGCGCGGATCTCGATGTTGCTGGTTTCGCCCACGGGCCCCTTGCCGCAACCGATCAGCAGGGCGACCCCCAGAGGCCACATCAGGGAACTGAGTCTCAACCGCACCTCCGGTTCGAAAAATAAAAGAGCGCCGGGCAGCCCACGGCGCAGGGAAAGGAGAGCCCTACCCACATTGGACCTATGATATCAACTGGGGGTTTAACCCTCGGATAAATTCGGGAAGCCCGAGTACCGAAATCCGGGAACAAGCCACCATTGGGTTGTCATATACATTTAAATAGTCTTCATGGAGCTCCCAGTGGTCCGGGTTTATTGGAAAGCTGCCCGGAAGGCCTGGCGTTGGAGCCGGCATGTCTACCGTCTCAACCCGAGCAGCCTGAACCTGTTCAAGCGCCATCTTCGCTGGGCCACGGCTGCGGCCCTGCGACCGGAGGAGGCGCTGCGCTGGTTCTCCTTCCATGATGAACCGGCCATGCAGGGCTTTGTCCACGCCAATCCCCGCCTCGTCTTCCGGGCTCTGACCCGGTACGTGTCCGTGCGTTGGGGCCTCGCGCGGCGCACGAAGGTCATCCAGGACACCTACCGCTTCATCGTCGATCGCGGGGGGTTCCTGCAGGAGGCCATGCAGTGCCCCGAGGGCCGGATCCTGGCGCGGCTGGACCTTGACCGCGGGCAGAAAGCCCTGATCCGGGTGGGCAGTGACGCCCAGTTCCGGAAGGAAGGCGAGATCTCCGTATTCCTCGAATTGGAGGGCGTGGCGGGATCCATTACCGGAATGGCCTTCTCCCTGGAGCAGGACGGCGGCTGGACCCTCCGAATCGGGGGTTTCCAGGGCCGCAAGGGCGGAGATGAGGAGACCATCAAACTCGCGACGAAGGCCATGTACGGGCTCCGACCCAAAAACCTGATGGTCCTGTTGGCCCAAGAACTGGTCCAGGTCCTCGACATCCCGAACCTGCACGGGGTGGGCAACAACATCCAGGTCTACCGGGCCCGGATGAACAATCCGCTGATTCCCATCCGGAACATCCGGTTCGATTTCGATGCCCTGTGGACCGAAATTGGTGGGGAACCGCTAGGGGACGGGTGGTTCCGACTTCCCGCCACGACCCCGCGTCGCGGTCCCGATGACATCAAGCCCAACAAGCGCTCCATGTACGCCAAACGGTATGCCCTTCTGGATGATCTGTCCCATCAGATCCGAGCCAACCTGGTCCCCTGATCAGAGCTCTTCCAGGCTTGGCCATGACTCAAAGACGGCGTCGCTCGGTCAGTGTTCTCTTTCAAATTGAAAGAAGGGTCGTTCAATTCGCTTCGCTTTTCAAGATCGTTATAATCGTAAGTACTATATTTTGAAACAATTAATGACAATGGCGTACATTGTGCTGATGACCCTCCGTGGAGCTGGGGTGCATTCCGCCACTGGCGGTCTAAGGCGTGTGATCAGTCCTCGAAGTGAAATCAGCGTTCCGCTCCAAGGGGGTTTTATCTTGGCCAAGCAGATTATGGGCAGGATGGCGAGCAACCCTTGGACAAGCGAGGAGTCAGATCTCCACTGCACCATGATGGTTGCAGCCCTGAAGGCGGGGAGGTTGGAGAATCAGAACAATACGATTCCCTTCACCGGCTGGACTGAGGAAAAGAGGAAGCTGCTGGACGAGCGGTATGCCCGGGAACTGCGCAGGCTGGCAGAACTAGGCTTCCACTAGATCGCCATTTCCGCAGGTCGTGAGGGTGCCTTCCCGCGCCATGCCGGGGGACGACTGCGTGACCGGCCAGAGCCCTACGGGAGGCCAGCCCGGCGGCGGGACTTGGTCGGCTCTTCTGTTTCAGATTGGAATAGAAGTCGGTCTATTCGGTTCGATTTTCAAGATGGCCCCAACCGCAAGTAGGTATTTATAAGGGATTAATTACGACGGCGTGAATCCTGCTTCTGATGATCTGTGGATCTGGAATGCACTCCGCTAACGGGCGGTCCAAGCCGTGTGAACAGTCCATGAAAGAAGAACCATTCAATCCCTAAGGGAGTTCGTCGTGGCCGATCAAATTGTTCGTAGGGTGGGTAGCAAGCTGGCTTCAAAGCAGCTGGGTGTTTTCATGTTGGCGCTCGGCATCGCGGGTACCGCCTATGCCAATGGTCCTTCCAAGATCATCCTTGGGACCGCGGGCAACTACGCGATCCTGGCCAAGACGGGCATCTCCACCGTGCCTCCTTCCACTGTGACCGGAAACATCGGGGTCAGTCCGATCGCCTCGGCTGCCATGACCGGTTTTTCGTTGATCGAGGACGCCACCAACACCTTCTGGACCTGTGACCAGGTCACCGGCAAGGCCTTCGGGGCTGATAATGCGGTGCCGACTCCCGCCAATCTGACCACGGCGGTCCTGGACATGGAGGCCGCCTACACCGATGGAATGGGCCGCCCTGGACCCGACTTCAACGAGCTGGCCACCGGCAATATCGGTGGGCTGACCCTGGCCCCCGGTCTCTACAAGTGGACCACCGGGATCACCATCCCCACGGACGTGACCATCGCCGGCAGCGAGAAGGACGTTTGGATCTTCCAGACGACCGGGAACCTGAACATGGCTTCGGTCCAGCACGTCATTCTGTCGGGCGGCGCCCAGGCGAAGAACATCTTCTGGGTGGTTGCGGGCAACGTGGCCCTTGGGACCGGCTCGCATTTCGAAGGCATCCTGCTCTGCAAGACCGACGTCTCCCTGCTGACCCGCGCCACCATGAACGGCCGGATCTTGGCCCAGACGGCCTCCGTCCTGCAGATGGCCACCGTAACCCAGCCCGCCCTTTAATCTTGGATTGATGAAATCCGAGGGGACAGGCGAAAAAGCTTGTCCCCTCGTTGCTTTTGTACAACGGCTTGGTTGAATAGAAGCTGCCGTTCTTCCACGGGGCCACCTGGATGGCTTGTCGTGCAGTGGCTTCCCGGGATCAGAGCGTCGTGCGTTCGAGGTCTATACGCCCGTAAATTCCAGGTCCATGGGCTTATGTTTTCCCCGGTAGACTTTGCATCCATTTCCTGGGCCACCATACGAATCGTTGGTGTCTTTGGCAGGCCCAATAAAAAACCCCCGAAACCTAAGGGTGACGGGGGTTTGTGGCGGAGAGTGAGGGATTCGAACCCTCGGTAAGTTTTTGGCCTACACACACTTTCCAGGCGTGCTCCTTAAACCACTCGGACAACTCTCCCATGGCTCCGCGTGAACGTGAAGGTGAACGCGGGGACCAACTAGGTTATCACGGCCCCTGGCATCGGCCAAGGGCCGTGAATGGCTCGGCTAAACCGCTTCCAGAACAGCCACCAGGAGCTTCCAGAAGTTGGCGACGGAAGGCACGCTCACATGCTCGTCGGGGGTGTGGACGTCCCACATGCTGGGGCCGAAGGAGACCATCTCCATGCTGGTGTACTTCTCGCCGATGAGGCCGCATTCCAGGCCGGCGTGGATGGCCATGATCTCCAGGGGCTTGCCGAAGACCTTCTGGTTGGCCGCGTTGACCATACCCACCAGCGAAGCCTTGGGCTCGGGCTTCCAGCCCGGGTAGCCGCCGGTGACGTGGGATTCAAAGCCGCCCAGGGCGCAGGTGGCGGCGATGCGCTCGGACAGGGCGGTCCGCGAGGCATTGATGGAACTGCGCGTCAGCAGGTTCACTTCCACTTCATCGTCGCGGGTTTCGATGACGCCCATGTTCGTGGAGGTCTGCACCAGCCCCGGGATATCGGGGCTCATGGCTTCCACGCCGTGGGGCAGGGATAGCAGCAACTGGATGAGGGCATTGGCATCAGTCGCGGTCATGGCCCGGGTGGCCTCGCCGGCTTCCAGGGCCAAGTGCAGGCCCGAGTCGAAGGCGCCCAGGGCCGCACGCCAGTGATCTTCATGGATGGCCAGGGCCGCGCGGAAGGCCTGCTCCTTGGCGGGGTCCAGGAAGATGATGGCCGAGGCTTCGCGGGGGATGGCGTTGCGCTTGTTGCCACCCTTGATGGCCGCCAGGCCGAGTCCGAAGGCGGGGCCCATGGCACTGTACACCTGAGCCAGGATGCGAATGGCATTGCCCCGGCCAGAGTGAATATCGATGCCCGAATGCCCGCCCTTGAGGCCGAAGACCTTCATCCGGAAGGCGCGGGCGCCAGCGGGAGGGGCCACGCGGGTGAGCTTGCGGGTGACGATGGTGTCCTCGCCCCCGGCGCAGCCGATGGTGAGAAAGCCCTCCTCCTCGCTGTCGAGGTTGAGGAGGAACTTGGCCTTGAGGCGGCCCGGCTGGAGGCCGTTGGCGCCGGTGAGGCCCGTTTCCTCGTCGATGGTGATGAGCACTTCGATGGGGCCGTGGGTGATGTCCTGGCTGGCCAGTACCGCCATGGCCGCGGCCACGCCGATGCCGTTATCGGCTCCCAGGGTGGTCCCCTTGGCGCGGAGAAGGTCGCCATCCTGCCAGACCTGGATGGGGTCCTTCAGGAAGTCATGATTTGTGCCCTCGTTCTGCTCGCAAACCATGTCCACGTGGGCCTGCAGGCAGATGGTGGGGTGGCCCTCCTTCCCTGCGGTGGCTTTCTGCCGAATGATCACGTTGCCGACTTCGTCGCGTTCCACCTCGCACCCGAGGGCCTTGGCCTGTTCGGCCACCCAGTTGGCGGCTTCGGCCTCGTTCTTGGATCCGCGGGGGATCTTCGACAGCTCCAGGAAGTAGGACCAGAAGGTTTTCGGTTCAAGGGTTTCGAGTAGCGCGTTCACAAAGCCTCCAAGGGACGCCGGGTCGAAGGGGACCGAAGTGTCCCACCCAGGGTACCGGCGCCTTCCCGAGGCCGGCGTGACCAGAGTCACGATGACCACGGCGCGCAATCATCCAGAAGGTGCTTATTCAGGGATTTTTCGCAAGTCCACGATGTGGTATAGGCCACCTTGGGGACTCGCACCCAGAGCCACCCAGCGAGCCGACCTTGTCCCAGCGCCCTCCACACGGCCGCACCACGTTCCTCCAGAAACCCTTCCGCCCCCAGGTGCCACGGAGAATGTGTTGCAATCTGGCGAGAGCGGTTCAAGGAACAGTGGCGATGATTTGCCAGGTGTTACGGCCGTCTGACGGCAGCGTTATGGCCTTTTGCTTCTCAGCCAGACCGGGCGTTGCCGGGGGGCCATCGATGGTGTCGGGTGCTAAGCCGTCGTCATAAAACAACCCTTCTCGAAAAGGGCGAGAACGGCATAAGGGGCCGAAACGGAATGGCGAATTCAACCAAGGTAATTCCGTAACGGCCCATAAGGGTAGGACCCTTGAGTCTCTGTTGAGGCTCTTGATGACATAAACTTGGCCTCGATTTTTGGGGGCACATCACCCAAACGAACCGTGCCCGGAGCGATCGACAGGCCCCGTTCGATCTGAACCCGAACCTGAGCCCTGGCGATGCCAGGCTCAAGGACAGGAGGAGCACGTGGGAAGGGACGGGGTTTCCACGATTTCCACTCCCCGGAGAACATCCTTTCGGCTACATTATGTGCCTCCGGCCAGGTCTGTTTCCGCCCATATCACCCCCCTGGTCTCCAAGTCCAGCACGAAGCGCCCCTGGGCGTGGAAGAGATGGGTGATCAGGCTCATCCCTCCCCCCGCTGCAGCCGATCAAGGAGAGGAGGAATGTCGATGTCCAACTCCAAGCCGTCGATCCTGGTGGCCGACGACACGCCTTCCAACCTCGAACTGCTGAGTTGCCTCCTGGAGGGCGACTACAAAATCCTCTTAGCGGCCACGGGCCAGGAGGCGGTAGAACTGGCCTTGGCCCATACGCCGGACCTCATCCTCTTGGATGTGCTGATGCCGGGGATGGACGGCTACGAGGCCTGTCGGCAGCTCAAGGCGGATGGGCGGACCGCGGATATCCCCGTCATCTTTGTCACCGCCCTCGACCACGAGGCGGATGAAACCCGGGGCCTGGAACTGGGCGCCATCGACTTCATCTCGAAACCGTTCAGCCATCCCATCGTGAAGGCCCGGATCCGAAACCACATGGAACTCAAGCAGCAGCGCGACATTCTCAAGGGGCTCTCCTGGCTGGATAGCCTGACGGGCATCGCCAACCGACGCCGCTTTGATCAAGTTCTCGACCGGGAGTGGCGGCGCCACATCCGGAACCAGGTACCCCTGTCCTTGATCATGATGGACATCGACTTCTTCAAGGCCTTCAACGATGCGGCTGGACACATCCAGGGGGACGGATGCCTCCGGCAGGTGGCCCAGGCCTTGGCCGAGGTCTTCCAGCGCCCCGGGGACCTCCTGGCCAGGTATGGGGGAGAGGAGTTCGTCGGTCTCCTTGGCGAGACTGATGTGACCGGGGCATGGATCACGGCCGAGCGCATCCAGGAGGCCTTGGCGGCCCTCGCCTTGCCGCATCCCTGCTCCGACGTCGCACCCTGCATCACCCTGTCCATGGGCGTGGCCAGCAGGGACCCCGGCGCGGCAGGGACCGCCGAAGCGCTCCTCCAGGCCGCAGATCGGGCCCTCTACCAGGCCAAGGAGGCGGGTCGGAACCGCATCGTCCTTGCCGTGGATTGACCCTTTGCCTCCAGCCATTGGAAGCGGGTATGCAGAGAGCCTTCCGGTGGTTTCCCCGACCTTCCCTTCACATGGCTTTGGGAAGGGTAGCCAAGAAGTTCCCTGCCCAAAGGCATTCGTCGGATCCATGGAAGCTTTCCTGTGAGAAAAATCAGTACGATGCTGTTCGAAGGAGCATGCTTTACGGGGAGGTTCGCCTTGTCGAAGAGCAAATCCGATTCCGAAGCTTTCGACGAAGCCGCCCACCGAGTGGACGTCCTTACCGAGGGCCGACGGCAGGAGGCGTTGCTCAAGGCGGGCGCTCTACAGAGCGCCATTTTCAACAGTGCCAACTTTTCGAGCATCGCCACAGATGCGAGGGGTGTCATTCAGATCTTCAACGTGGGTGCCGAGCGCATGCTGGGCTACACGGCCGCCGAGGTACTGGACAAGATCACGCCGGCCGACATCTCCGACCCCCAGGCAGTCGTGGCGCGCGCCGGGGAGTTGAGCCTGGAGCTCGGCACCCCGATCACGCCGGGTTTCGAGGCGCTGGTGTTCAAGGCCTCGCGCGGCATCGAGGACATCTACGAGCTCACCTACATCAGAAAGGACGGCAGCAGCTTCCCGGCGGTGGTGTCG